>NZ_JBHYGF010000191.1:0-7893 GCF_051859145.1 Dyadobacter sp. | reverse complement strand
ATATACCTCACCGTTAGCTCATTGCTTATTTGTCTCTCTTCTTACGCGCAGTCCATTTCGCCGGGCGGGATTTATGCTGCTTCTAATTTCAATCAATCGGGTGGCGTGAGCCTTGAATGGGTGCTGGGGAGCATTAATTCTTTTTCCGCACTCTCTCCTCTCCCTGTCAAACTGATTCGATTTGAAGGGGCTTTGACAGCCGAAGGATCTGCAAAACTGGAATGGGAAACTGCCGAGGAATATGGCAACAAAGGTTTTGAAATCCAGAAAGCCACAGATGCAGTGCATTTTGAAAGTATCGGCTGGGTGGACGGAGCCGGAGACGCGAAAACCAGGAACATTTACCACTTCCTTGATCAACAGCTCAATACAACAAGCTACTATCGCTTGAAGCAGATTGATTATGACGAGAAATTCAGTTTCAGCAAGATCATCCGCGTCATACCGCACAACGAAAGCCTGGAACGTTTCACAGTATACCCCAATCCGGTACAAGACGGAAAAGTAACTGCCACCCTACCCGAGCGAAGCTTCAAGCTGATACTCTTTGAAAAAACCGGGCGACAGATCAAACAGATTACACAGCCACAAATGCAGGAGCAACTTCTGCTACCCGGAACCGGCAACTTTCTGCTCCACATAGAGTCTGTCGCAGGGAACAAGACGATACAGGTTGTGCAGCCTTGAAGCTGGATTGATTCAAATACAGGTATTCCGAACAAACTTTCTAAAAATTTCATGAAAGCTATTACGAGAATTCTCGCCTTGTCAATTTTGACTAGTACTAGTCTATACGCGCAGTTCTCCTCCGGCAACCAATTCTTCATCGGAGCGAATACGACGGTTTCCATTCATGGTCTGGTATTGCGGCCGACGTTTAACAATACGGTTTGGACAAACAAAGTGATCACCAGATCGCCGGACGCGATTATTGGCGATCCTACACCGAGTATTAACCAGGTTCATGAATTCAATGAACCTACTGGCTTTTCGGGGTTGGTGGGACTTACTTACTTCGTCGGCAACCTGAATGGGAATACGGAAGACGATCTGCAGATTGCCTATTTTAACCCCGACGAGAAGTATGTTACAACCACAGGAAGCACCGTAGACAAAACGCTGCATATGGTATCGCGTAACTTTACAGGTTTCAACAACAGCTTCTTACGCATTACGGCAACCAATGCCAACAGCGTTTTGCCTGTCACACTTGTCAGCTTCAAAGCATTCGCGGAAGGCCGGCAGGCGCACCTGGCGTGGAGCACTTCAGACGAAACTAACAGCGACTATTTTGAAGTGCAAAGAAGTTTTGGCGGCAAAGATTGGAAAGCAATAGGCAAGGTAAAAGCCACTGGCGAGAGCAAAATAGAACGGACTTACACCTTCGAGGACAATGCTCCTTTAAGCGGACAAAATCTTTACAGACTCAAAATGGTGGACATGGACGGTACTTACACGCACAGCAAAATAGCAGTACTGGATTTCGGAAGCAATATGCTGGTCAGCGTTTACCCCAATCCGCTAACCGAAAAGTTGCTCATTCAGATTGATGACTGGAACAATATTAAGTCAGTCGAGCTGGTTACCAAGCAGGGAAATATCATCCCTATGAACACCAGCAAAGCAGGCAGCGAACCAGGCACGCGCGAATACGATTTCAGAAAATATCCTGTGGGCACTTATTACATTAAAGTCACCCGCCAGGATGGCGGAATCAAAACGCAGCAAATCGTAAAGATGTGAGCTGCTTACAAATCAGATTCTAGGGATACAAAGGTCAGGCAGCTTCAGTAGCCTGGCCTTTTTTTCTTAAGATCAAAGCGCATAACAAAGACACAATCAGCCCGACAGGCAAGATCTCGGCGTAGGTCATCAGGAGGATCACAAAAGGATTTTTATACATCTCCTTGTACTCGTTCATTTTAGCTACCTCCTGCTGGAGTTCAGCAGCAGTTGCTCCTTCGCGTTTGCTCTGCTGTATCGAGAAGTCCGCGTATTTATCCATGAAGTCCGGGACGAAGTAGTAGTAATCCACCAGCCAAACCAGTGCATATACCGTTGATGCGACCATTGTAATTAACAGTCCAATTTTAAATGCCTTACCAAAACTGACTGAACCATTGCTGTACTTGTCACGGTAATTCTTGACACCTACAAAAATCAGCGAAAATGCCAGAAGCATGGAAGCATAGCCGATTAGGATACTGCCTTCAAAGTTCCCGTTTGCGTAGCAAGCCGCCGTGCTGGCGACCATGAAGGTGGAGACGATTGCGCCGGAGATCAGGCCGCAGATGAGGATAATTCTTTTCATGTCAACAAAATGTAGAGCTGATGATGTTGCAAAAGTCTGCTACCCAATGCATTTCTCTCTCATACTTTTGGGTGATTTGATACAAATGCAAGTAATATCCTCCCAAAGTACGAGCCACTGTCACGGAATCAGTCTTAGTCTTCTTGCCTTCTCCACAGCCTGAATGCGGTTCCTTACTTCGAGTTTGTCGAAAAGGCTGGATGAATGTGTCTTGATTGTGTTGACTGAAACAAAAAGCTGATCGGCAATTTGCTGGTTGCTTAAACCTTCTGAGATTTTCGCCAATACTTCTAATTCCCGCTTGCTAAGTCCAAGGCGAAGCACTTCCGCCTCATTGAGCACGAAGGTTTCGGTTGATTTTACAAAGACTTCTTTTTCGATAACGACAGTGCGCACTTTCGGGCTCGTGAGCTTGATTGCCAGCCAGATTCCCAGTCCGGTAAAAAGGAGTGCGACTGCCGCGATGTAAATTTCAATAAGGTGATGAATGATCAAAAATCGCCATTCCAGCCACTTCAAAACAAAAAGCAGTAGCGCAAGTACAATACCGTAAAGAATAGACTGGCTATGCCGGCGGACAAAGTAGAGCGTTGAAAATATCATCACGAAGTAAGTGCATAATCAAACCAGAACATAAAGTAATTGGGGTGCCTGCGCTACTTCTTTCTTCAAGCAAAAAGCGGATTGCTGTACTGTTTTGCCGATTATTGCTAAATTGGCTAACCAACCTTTACACTCCTGATTTTGACAAACGCTTCTACCCTATTCAACTGGTTACCCCGCCTTACCCTCAGCGGTTTCAACTGCTTTATCGCTTTCATTCTTTGTATGGCGGTACACGTGGTTTCCGCTCAGAGTTCAGTTACGCAGGATTCACTTTATATCCGCGAGCATTATACAAAAATGGAGCGGATGGTTCCGATGCGTGACGGTGTCAAACTGTTTACTTCCATTTACGTCCCGAAAAACATTTCCGCAGAGAAGAAATATCCGATCCTGCTAAACCGCACACCCTATAGCGTGGCGCCCTATGGTGAAGAACTTTACAAGCTGGCGATTGGCCCAAGTATGCATTTTGCGCGCGACGGGTATATTATCGTCTACCAGGATGTACGTGGAAAGTATATGTCGGAAGGCGAATTTGAAGCCAACCGGCCGTTTATTCCAAATAAGAAAAGTAAATCGGACACAGACGAAAGTTCGGATATTTTTGATACGATAGATTGGCTGCTCAATAATATTGGCAATAACAACGGGAAGGTTGGTACTTGGGGAATCTCCGCGCCCGGCTTCTACGCTACCATGACCGCCATTGACGCACATCCTGCATTGAAAGTGGCATCGCCACAAGCGCCCGTAACGGACTGGTTCATGGGCGACGACCGCCATCACAACGGTGCTTTTTTCCTGATGGGCACATTTGCGTTTCTTTCTTCATACGGTGCGCCCCGGCCGGTTCCTACCCCGAAAGGCACTCCGGCTTTCAATGCTTACGGAACACCGGATTCTTATGAATTCTACAAGAAACTGGGTCCGCTCAAAAATGTAAATGAAAAAATCTTCAAAAACCAGAACCGCATCTGGAACCAGATGATGGAAAATGAAACCTACAATGATTTCTGGAAAGCGCGCACGCCGGTGCCTCATTTGAAGAATATCAAACCTGCTGTGATGGTTGTAGGCGGCTGGTTTGACCAGGAAGATCTTTACGGACCTTTAAAAACTTACCAGGGTATTGAAAATAACAAGCCGAAATCGCCGAACCTGCTCGTCATGGGACCGTGGATTCATGGTGGCTGGTCGCGGGGTACGGGAGAGTCGCTTGGGAACATTCGGTTTGGAGCACGCACCAGTGAATTCTATCAAAAGGAAATCGAGTTACCATACTTCAATCACTTTTTAAAAGACCAGCCTGATCCAGAATTGCCGAAAGCTTACATCTTTGAAACGGGATCAAACCAATGGAAAAAGTATGATCAGTGGCCGCCGAAAAACACCGTCAAGAAAAAACTGTACTTCCATCCCGACGGTACTTTGTCATTTACACCTACCATGACAACCATGCAGGTGGGCGCGAAGCCTGCTTTTCACGAATACACCAGTGACCCCGACAAGCCGGTACCTTACACTTCCGAAATCCGCATTATCCGCGGCTCTGATTTCATGTACGAAGACCAGCGTTTTGCCGCTACCCGGCCCGACGTGCTGGTGTATGAATCCGCCTCGCTCGAACAGGATGTGACGATCTCGGGTAATGTTTTTGCGGATCTTTTTATTTCATCCACGGGTACTGACGCCGATTTTGTAGTCAAGCTGATTGATGTGTATCCTGGCGATGCTCCAAACGATAGCCCGATTAATCCAAACATGAAAATGGGTGGATTTCAGCTGCTGGTGCGTGGAGAGGTCATGCGTTCCAAGTTCCGGAACAGCTTTTCTAAGCCAGAGCCGCTTGTGCCTGGCAAAATCGAGCACGTTAAGTTCGATATGCAGGACGCTGCGCATTGCTTCAAAAAAGGGCACAAGATAATGGTACAGGTACAAAGCTCCTGGTTTCCGCTCGTTGATCGCAATCCGCAGCAGTTTGTCAACATTTACAAAGCTTCGGAGAAGGATTTCAAAAAAGCGAATCACCGGATTTATCTTTCAGGAAGCAGCTCTTCGTATGTCGGCGTGCGGGTTTTGGAATGATGGTGGGCTACTATAAGAAGTAGGATTAAACAGATCTTAAAGTTTATACTCTTCAATCTTCCGGTACAAGGTAGCAATACCAATTTCCAGCAGGCGTGCAGCTTCTGCTTTGTTGCCTTTTGTATAATTCAACACTTTCTGTACATGTAGCTTCTCTGCGCTGGCAAGTGAAAAAGCAGAGAGATTTTTAGAGGTTCCTGTACTTTCTTGCAGTAACTCTGCTGGAAGTGTTTCTGTTCCTAAAACAGGCTCATCTGTGAGGATGACGCTGCGCTCAATAATATTTTTTAGTTCCCGGATATTACCTGTCCAATGGTTCCTTTGCAGGGCTGCTATGAAATAGGGGGATAATGAAGTTATTTTCTTATTCGCTTTCAACGCGTAAATACCTGCAAAACCCTTAGCCAATGCTTCTATATCACCTTTTCGGTCTCTAAGCGATGGAATGTTAATCTGAAAAACTGACAGTCGGTAATACAAATCACTCCTGAAATTACCCGACTCGATTTCTTTGGTGAGGTCACGGTTGGTAGCCGCTATTACGCGCACATTCACTTTGGTAGGCTGCGTGTCCCCCACTTTTATAAATTCCTGCGATTCCAGCACGCGGAGCAATTTCGCTTGAAGTTCCAATGCAAGCTCGCCGATCTCATCAAGGAAAATAGTACCATTATGTGCTTCTTCAAATAGCCCTTTCTTATCACGGACTGCGTTAGTGAAAGCGCCAGCCTTATAACCGAACATCTCGCTTTCCAAAAGTTCCTTACCAAAAGCGGAGCAGTTGACGGCCACAAAAGGCTTTTTAGATCGACTGCTTGCCTGATGAATGGATTGCGCAAAAACCTCTTTTCCGGTACCCGTTTCACCTAAAAGCAAGACTGTAGTATCGGTAGGAGCAACTTTTCTGGCTAGGGCGATACTTTGCAGCAGGTTTTCAGACTTACCAATTATCGAATCAAACGAGTATTTGTCACCGACTTGCTTTTCCAACTGATACACCCGTCTGCTCAGCTCCGCCTTTTCAATTGCACGGTGAACAAGAGGAATAATCTTGTTATTGTCGTCGCCTTTGGTAATGTAATCGAATGCACCATTTTTGATAGCCTGTACACCGTCGGGAATATTTCCGTATGCAGTAAGCAAGATTACCTCTACGAGTGGATATTTATCCTTGACGGTTTTTATGAACTCCACACCATTCCCATCCGGCAGCTTGACGTCGCAAAGCAGGATATCTATGTCGGACTGGTCCAATCTTTTCAATCCTGTTTTAAGGTCACCCGCTTCCAAAACTTCGAACCCTTCCAGTCTGACGATCCGCGCGATGAGCCCTCTTAACTTTTCTTCATCATCAATGATGAGTATTTTCTTCATGTTAAACAGAGCTTAGCGGACTTACTCAGGCGTGTTTGTTAGGATGGAGACAGCATTGCCAGTAATCGTATATGATTTTGAGGCGGTTTTTAAGATCTGTGAAGCTATCTTCTTTTTTAAAGAAGCCCTGAATAGTAGAATCATAAGCTGCTTCGATCACCAGGGGATTATCGGCTGTACTAAGGAAAACGAATGGAATAGACTTTCTTCTCAGAAATTCATTTTCGTCAATGCGGTTTCGTAGTTCAAGTCCATTCATTACGGGCATGTTGATATCGCAAATAATAATGAATGGCTGCTCTTGAGTTGTTTCAAGATACAAAAGCGCTTCCAGCCCATTCCCGAAAAAAATAAGCTTATTGGGAAGGTTCAATTCTTCGATTACGCTTTGGATCAGAAACTGATCGTCAACGTCGTCTTCGATAGAAATGATCGGTCCTCTTACTGACATGCCGGATATTTTAAGGCTATTGATGTCGGCAAATATCGCAATTATTCAATCCTAATAAAAATTCTGACAGAATGCCTGAATTGAAAACGGGCTATCAATGAAGATGGCCCGTTTTCTGATGTCACTTAGATTTTCTATTTACTTCTTTTTGACAATAAGTTTTTGGGTAAAAAGCAGGTTTTCCCGCCTGACAGAGACAATATATACCCCTTCTGCAAGGCCGGATACATCAAGCTGCTCACCTGATGACCATGGCTGCTGGTGGCATAATCGTCCATCTATGCTGTGTACCTGCATCCTGTAACCAGAACCAAGAGCCTCATCTGTCATATTCGTAACATGCACCTTTGTGATGCTACTCGCGGGGTTAGGCGACAGAGATAGCTCCCGTTTGATTAAAGCAGCCCGCACAGGTTCATCAGGGTAAAAGAAAATACGGTCATCTTGTTGCACTGCTGGCTTGGTCTGCGCAACAGCCCGCTGGCCTACGATAAGCGCCAGCATAATCAGGTATGTTTTCATTGTTCCTAGTTTGGTAAGTTATAATGCAGCTTGATCACCTTCTTGGCACCGATGGTGCGGCTCGGGAAAACAGGGTTGTTTGGCTGGGGCTGAACAGACTTGTTTAACTTCCAGGCAGATTCCCCAGGCTTTCGTATATACTCTTGGCCCTGAATGGTAATTTGTGGTTGTTCGTTGGGGTTTTCACAACCCGAGCATTGGGCCATGTCTAGGATTTCGAGCTCGATCAGGTAATCACCTTGCTGATCAGTTAACTGCCCGTTCAGCTCATTCCCATTGATAACCTGACCCTCTTCTGGAACAAACCCTACTTGCAGCCAGGTATCCCCGTCTACCGTCCCCACACCTGTAAAATCAACGTTGCCATCTGGACGAGTTACCTTGATACCATAATGATAAAAACCTCCCTGGATCTTAGGATCATTGTTGTCGACACGGACCTCAAAACCGAAGTCGAATTCAGCTGGCTCTTCCTCGGTATGAAACACCGCGCCAACCTCTTTTGACTCGCATGACTTACCTGAGCTAACCGTAGATACGAACC
>NZ_JBHYGF010000190.1:0-28938 GCF_051859145.1 Dyadobacter sp. | reverse complement strand
GGTCAATTTCATGCTCTATAAGCGGCTTTTTCGCTTTTACCGTAACTTCTTTCAGCTCAATATTTTTGGCAGGAAGCAGAATGATCACCGGCAGCACAACGGATTTATGCGCACTATCAAGCGTCATCGGCAGGCTCGTAAATGCTTTCTGGCCCAGCGCTGAGATAGCCAGCAGGTAAGTCCCGTTTTCCAATGCATTAACCTGAAATTTACCCTCGACATTCGTAATCTCGCCTTTGACAAAAACCGAATCCGGCACCCTCACCACGCGGACAGTTACGCCGGGTAACACTTCATTATGGATATCTTTCACCGTTCCCGAAATGGAATTCAGCGGCGCCTGGGCAAACAGCCGGTTGGTTAAAAGTAAAATGATTAAAAATCTGCTTATCGTTTTCATGGCTCATCAATTTGAAAGTGTTTTGATGAAGCAAATATTTAAAGCAGTGCAGGCGACAGAAAATAATAGTGTCGTAACTTCCCAAATGGCTGACAGACGCTGCAAACAGCGGGTCGAAATGATTGGAAGGGATATTCCTGCATTCTGTCAGGAATTGCGGTGCGTCCGGCAGGAGGATTTGAGATGCCAGATCACGAAATGCACTTTTGTGATCTCATAAAATGACACGTCGAAATGGAAACGAAAACGGATATCTGGACAAAAACCGGTTTTTCAACGCGGGATAAATACATTTTCCTCTCTGCCTGCGCCGCCGGGCCGATCTGGGTAGCGATGAATTTTTTCGCAAATACGTTGGGTATCAATGGTGACGAAGCAATAGCCGCCGCGTTAACCGCATTTTTCCTGGGCGGCGTATTTACCGGCAGATACCTTGCCGAGTTGGCGACAGTGAGGATTAAGAAACCACAGAAATTACTACTTGGCACTCTTTCAGTTCTGGTAATCAGCAACATAGGACTGATGATCCAATTTGAATTCAGCGATGATAGCTCACGTGCGTTCAATGTTCTGCTGGGTTGGATACTATTTATGACGATCAGTATCACACTGGGGATGGTTGTTAAACTTTTACGCGCCATTGGTTTCAACGAGTTACAGGAAGCCCGGAGCCAGGCGGCGCATAGTAAAAGCGAGCTGCATTTGCTCCAATCGCAGTTAAGCCCGCATTTTTTGTTTAATACATTGAACAACCTGTACGGATTGTCTATCACCCAGCACGAAAAAATCCCGCCTCTGCTGCTCAAACTGGCTGATTTGCTGCGCTACTCCGTTTACGATGCGAGTGAAATGTTTGTCCCGCTCAAAGATGAACTGGCTTATATCGAGAACTACATCGATTTTGAAAAAATCAGGATTGGCGAACGGTTGGAACTGGTTACAGATATTGAAAAAATCGGCGATACACAAATGCAGATCGCGCCAATGCTGCTGATCGTTTTTGTAGAAAATGCGTTTAAACACTCCAAAAACACGACCGACGAGAAGATTTACATTGATATTTCCATCAAAACCTGGAATGGACTGATCTTGTTTTCTGTCAAAAATTCGCGTGGACCCGCGAAAGAGGAAGTAAAGATTTTTGAAAAAAACAGCGGTTTCGGACTGCCTAATGTAAAAAAGCGTCTCGAACTGCTTTATCCGAATGCACACGAACTGACGATTAAGGAAGAGCCCGACTCTTACCAGGTCATTCTAAGACTTAATGCGCACTAACATGCAGAAAACCAATTGCCTCATTGTCGACGACGAGCCTATCGCGCGGGATATCCTCAAAACATACTGCGCGCATTTTCCCTATCTGAACGTGCTTGGTTCTCTGGGCAATGCGCTGGAAATCAAGCCAGTTTTGTTTGAGCAAAAAGTAGATATTCTGTTCCTGGATATCAACATGCCGGTGATGGACGGAGTTACCTTTCTGAAAACGCTTAAAAACCCGCCGCAGGTCATTTTCACGACCGCCTACCGCGAATACGCGCTCGATGCATTCGAACTTTCAGCCTGTGATTATTTACTGAAACCTTTTTCGCTGGAACGTTTTGTAGTGGCAGTCGACAAGGCAATGGACCGGTTGCAGCCAAATAGCGCGCCGGTTTCCGAGATTTCTGCTCAGAAGCCTGATGATTTTATTTTCATAAAAACCGACGGTAAAATTTTCAAAATCCCGTTTAATGACCTGCTTTACGCGGAAGCCAGTGGTAACTACATCAAAATTGTCCTCACAAACACCACCCTGCTCCCGGCTATGACATTCTCGAACTTCGAAGAATTGCTGCCGAAAAGCACTTTCATCCGCATTCACCGCTCCTTCATCGTAAACAAATCAAAGATCAGCCACATCGAAGGCAACCGCATTTTCCTCAACCAAACCGAGTTCCCAATCGGAACCAGCTATCGGGAAGGTTTGCTGAAAGAGCTTGGGCTGAGTTCCTGACCGGCTGACATTTTTGCAAAAAATATCTCGAAAATTGGCTACTTTCTTCATTTCACATTCGTGCCAAATCCATACATCAAATTTGGGATTACCAGCTCTTACCAGCAATTTATTCTGGCATTATAACTAGCATAAAACAATCTACTTTCTCTGAGTTATTATACTATTTCAAGAAATTTTAGTTTTTTGTTTTTATGTGAACAAATCCTGTATGTTTGTGTTGTTAAATACACATTATTCATTAACATACTTAATTTCAATAAGTTAGAATATGTCATATATAGAACCGGCTCCCATTAAGGACAAAGAAAATCCTTTGGAGTCAATGATGCAGCGATTTGATAAGGCGGTGGAAATTCTAGGAATATCCGAAGAAATGTACCACATATTGAAAGTACCCCGCAAACAGGTGATCGTCGGTTTACCCGTCACAATGGACTCCGGTGAAATCCGCACCTTCGAAGGTTACCGCGTAATCCACTCTACGATTTTGGGCCCCAGCAAAGGCGGTATCCGTTTTGATCCCGACGTAAACCTCGACGAAGTGCGCGCATTAGCCGCTTGGATGACGTGGAAATGCGCAGTAGTTGATATTCCTTACGGCGGCGCAAAAGGCGGAGTAGCTTGTAACCCGCGCGAAATGTCAGCCGGCGAAATCGAACGTTTGATGCGTGCTTATACTACTGCATTGCTCGACGTTTTCGGTCCCGACCAGGATATCCCGGCCCCGGATATGGGAACCGGCCCAAGAGAAATGGCTTGGTTAATGGACGAATATTCCAAATCGAAAGGAATGACGATTCCGGCAGTCGTGACCGGAAAACCGCTCGTACTCGGCGGCTCGCTGGGCCGCACCGAAGCAACCGGTCGCGGTGTAATGGTTTCGGCGCTGGCGGGTATGGAAAAGTTGCGTATCAATCCTTACCGCGCTACCGCAGCTGTGCAGGGATTTGGCAATGTAGGCTCTCACGCTGCTGCCCTTTTACGCGACCGTGGCGTAGCAATTCACGCGGTCAGCGACATTTCAGGGGCTTATTACAACGATAAAGGAATTGACATTGCCGCCGCAGTAGCTTACCGCGACAGCAACAAAGGCTCGCTAGAAGGTTTTGCCGGCGCAGAACTTATCCCGGGAGACGATCTGCTCACATTACCTGTCGACGTGCTGGTACCAGCTGCCAAAGAAGACGTAATTACCCGCAAGAATGTGTCCGGTATCCAGGCAAAAATGATTGTAGAAGGTGCCAATGGACCTACCTCTTCCAAAGCCGACGATATCATCAATGAAAAAGGGATTATGGTCGTGCCCGATATTCTCGCCAATGCAGGCGGCGTGACTGTATCCTATTTTGAGTGGGTACAAAACCGCATTGGTTACAAATGGACACTGGAAAGGATCAACCGCCGGACTGACCGGATCATGAAAGATTCATTCGATAAAGTCTACGAAATTTCCCAAAAACACAAAGTATCCCTGCGTATCGCCGCCTACATCGTAGCGATCGACAAGGTTTCCAGTACATATAAATTTAGAGGAGGATTTTAAAGGCCGGGCGCGTGGGGGCCAAGTGCTCCCACATTACCCCAACATTAACAAACCCCGCTGCTGCATCTTCTTAAAGTCAGAAATGTTAACTTTAAGGCAACAAAGCAGCTCGTATGTCACTCAGTCCGCGTTTTATCGCACTTATTCTCGCGTTCCTTATCTCGCTCATTACCACTACATTCCTTGCATTTGTAGACGGTGTGTCGAAGAGTATGATGTTCGTCGTGGCGATTGCCTCATTCATTTCCTCCTTCTTCCTCGTATTATATGCCGTCGACATCCTGGTTTTCCGGGAAGTGAACAAAATGTACCGCACGATTCACAAGCTTAAAATGCGCGACTTCAATATGGTGCCGCGCAAAAAGCTGATCCAGGAATCAAACCCGCTCAAAACGATCAACGATGAAATTTTTGTTTATGTAACCAAAAAACAAAAGGAAATCGACGAGCTGAAAAAGCTGGAATTGTTCAGAAGAGAGTTCCTGGCCGATGTTTCTCATGAATTCAAAACGCCCATTTTCGCAGCACAGGGATTTATACACACCCTGCTCGACGGTGCAATGGACGATGAAAACGTGCGTGAAAGATTTCTCCGCAAAGCAGCCAATAACCTTGATAGCCTCGATGTACTCGTGAAAGATTTGCTGGTTTTGTCCCAGATGGAAACCGGCGATATCAAGATGAACCTGCTGCCTACCGACATTCGCCAGATGACAATCAACATTTTCGGTCGGCTCGAAAATATAGCAAAATCCCGGAATGTAGTACTGAAAGTAAAACCTGACGAATTACCGGAAGTATGGGTAATGGCCGATGCAGACCGGATGGAACAGGTGATGCTCAACCTGATTGAGAATGCGATTAAATACGGGAATGAGGGCGGAAAAGTGGTGGTACATTTTAGTGAAGGCAAAAAATACATGGAAGTGGCTGTGAGAGATACCGGCCCGGGTATCCCACATGAACATTTGAACCGTATATTTGAGCGTTTCTATCGGGTAGACAAGAGTCGGAGCAAGGAAATCGGAGGCACCGGTTTGGGATTGGCGATTGTAAAGCACATTCTGAATGCGCATAACACCAAAATTGCAGTGATGTCAAAACCCGAGAAAGGAACGACTTTCTCATTCAAACTTGAAAAAGCCTTTGGTAACACACACACCGAGGCAGGTGAGGAAGAAATAACAGCTCAGTTGAATTCTTAACATTTCAAATCCATAAACCATTATCCATGTTTGTACACAACGTATTTTTTTGGCTGAAAGAAAAAGATAATGCGGAGGCGCGCGAGCAACTTCTGGCAGGTATCAAATCCCTTGAAGCGATCGAATCTATCGAATCCGTTTACATCGGAACCCCAGCCGCAACACGTCGCCCGGTCATTGACGCCACTTACGACTTTGCCGAAATCCTGGTCTTTGCAGACGAAGCCGCACACGATGTGTACCAGGTTCACCCACTTCACAAAAAGTTCGTCGAAGAGAATGCACACCTTTGGGAGCGCGTGCTGATCTACGATGTAGAGGCATAATCGAATGCAAACATTTGTTAACAAGTTATCCACAGCAAGTATGTGGATAACCTGTTAACAAATCCACAGTAACCGCAATTACAGCGCTTTAACCTGCATTTACGAGTTATCTACACTGTGGATAACTTATCTGACAGCACGTTTGCCAGCTTCCCGATGGCACTATTCCCGGGGTGAGATCGTTTTAAAGAAAGCACAAAACGAACGAAGCCATGAGGACAAACAGAGTCGTGTTGTCGGTAATCGTAACGATTATTGCAGCAATAAGCATTTCATCCTGTACCTACCGCGGATCGTACAACCCGGGCTATGATTATGGTTACAGGCACGGGCATCGGTATTATTACCGCGCACCAGCTCCGCCGCCACGCGTAGTGGTTGTGCAGCCGCAACGCCGGGTAATACATGCGGACCGTTACAGACCAAGCCGACAAAATGATAGAGTATACAGACGTCAGTATAACCGGGGCAACCATTATGGTCATGGAAACAGGACCAGGGGACCAAGATGACGTAACCATTTTTTAAGCCTTAATCAAACAGGCCGGAAGCCGGAGACAACTCTTCGCTTTCCGGCCTTTTCTTTTATGTATGCATATACTCGATATACTGGAATCAAATGCTCAGTTGTACCCGGATAAACTGGCTTACGGCTTTATAGGTAAAGATGGCGAACTGACGGAACAAGTATTTTACAGCGAGCTAAGTCAGCAAGTAAATGCTATCTCGACCCGGCTTTCCGAACGATACGAGCCAGGCGCGCGCGTGCTGCTATTGCTTCCGACAGAAGCTGCGTTTATTCGGTTCTTTCTCGCTTCACTGCAGGCAAACCTTATTGCCGTACCTTGTCCCATCGGCTACTCCGAATCGGGTATCCAACGAATTCTGAATATTATCCACGATTGCGAAGCGTCAGCGATTATTACCAACAGGAAAACCTTTAAAATGCTTTTTCAGCGGCAAAACGATGCCGTGAAAACATTGGAGGATTATCCCATTCAGTGGCTTTTTACCGATGAAATTGCATTTGATGCTCCGCCTGCCGGCAACTCTGTCCGGCAAATCGACCAGCATCAAACGGCTTACCTCCAATATACCTCCGGCTCGACGAGCCTTCCGAAGGGAGTGATGATCAGCCACGCTAACCTGATTGCCAATCTGAGTGCGATCAATAATTGTTTCGGGAGAACTGCCGCCGATGTTTCGGTAACCTGGCTGCCGCATTACCACGATATGGGATTGGTTGACGGGCTTTTGTCTCCCTTGTATACGGGCGGAACAGGTATGGTCATTTCGCCGCTTTTATTTATAACCAAACCATTTTTGTTCCTTCAAGCAATCAGCAATTACCGCGCAGGTTTTTGTGGCGGGCCGGGTTTCGGGCTTGATCATTGTGTTGCCAGAATTCCGGTTGAACAGCTTGCAACACTGGATTTAAGTTCGTTGCGCGTGCTCTATGTAGGTGCGGAACCGATACGGATATCTACCCTGGAAAGGTTTGCTGAAACCATGAAAGCCACGGGATTCCGGCACAACAGCCTGGTACCTGCCTATGGACTGGCCGAAGCCACGCTCGCTGTGAGCTTACATTTAAATGGGACACCAATGGTTTATCACAAAACTGCTGACCATTCCAGAGAGGTAGTCGCTTGCGGGCCACCGGTGGAGTTTACCGAAGTCGCTATTGTTTCGCCAGACACAAAAAATGTATTACAATCCACCGAGATTGGCGAAATATGGGTTAAAAATGCTGGTGTGGCATTGGGTTATTGGAAAAACCCGGAAGCTACACAAGCTACTTTTCAGGCGTACACAAGTACTGGCAGCGGACCGTATCTGAGAACGGGAGATTTGGGGTTTATGGAAAATGGGCATCTTTTCATTACCGGCCGCACCAAGGAACTGATCATCATCCGCGGCGTGAATTACTACCCGCAGGATATTGAGGAAGTAGTAGGCGAATGCCATACTGATGTGCAACCCAATGCAACTGCGGCCTTTTCTGTCGATACCGAAGTGGGCGAATCGCTCGTGATTGTAACGGAAGTAAGACGTATAGTACAAACAGATGAAGATATGGAGCAGATCAAAAACAAGGTCGCGCACAGTGTCGGACTCGCATTTGGATTGATCCCGCATAAAATCCTGCTGATTCCCCCGGGTAAGCTCCCCAAGACTTCCAGTGGGAAAATCCAGAGACTTTATGCAAAGAAATTATTTGGTAGTTTTGACTAAACAATGAATTACTATAATGAATAAAACATTTACAGAAATTTCAGGCTGGATTACCGAAAGCATCGCACGTCACGCCGAAATGGATCCTTCGCAGGTGCAGGTAGACGCAGACATCACCAACTTCCGGCTTGATTCCCTTATTCTGGTCAATATCACGGCCGACCTCGAAGAGTGGCTTGGCATGGAGCTCAGTCCGTCCATATTCTGGGAAATGGGCACGATTGCCGCTACGACCCAATGGATATTAGAGAATCAAGAAGTTTAGCATATATTGCTGCTCCTTATCTACTTACTTAATCGTTCATAATCAGGAATCTATGTCTGCTACGACTATCTGGTCGTCCCAAAACGAGATTAGCCAAAACTATTCCGAGCTGATCGGAAATATGCGACAATCCAACCCGGTCCATTTCAATATGTTCGGGGACCTGGTTGTCATGGATTACAAGAATGTCAAGCGGGTATTTTCAGATTCCGAAAATTTCAGGAATTTCGACTTTACCGAGCGATTCAGGATTGTATCGGCTATTGCGAACAATGATCCTGCCCTGCTGGAATTCGGCGAAAGCCTCCGGTACTGGCTTTTGTTTATGAATGGCGAGCGGCACGCTGAACACCGCCGTTTCGTAAATAAGAAGTTTTACGAAGCCGATTATGAAACAATAACACAGGAGGCAATTCGTGAGGTTTTGGAAACCTGTCGCGACCAGAAAGAAGCCGATCTGGTTGAAATCGCAAGAAAATTCAGCTTTCTGATTATCAGCAAAATCATCAACTTTGAAAGTTCTGATTACGATTTTATTCAGAAATTCTCCTACGTCATCACGCTGATATTTGAAAAAACACTTTCTGTAAAGGACTTACTGGAATGCGCCAGTATGTCGAGACAATTCAGCAGCTATCTCTCCCAAACACTCAGCCGCCACGAAAAAGACCTGACCCGCAGCCTTTTGGTGGAAATGAATGAGATAATGGGCTCTTCGCGCATTCACGAGTTGATCGGTACCTGGGAATTTCTGGTGAATGCAGCCACTGAAACTACCACCCTCCTGCTAACCAGGAGCATTGCCACATTAATCGACAACAAAGACAAGCCAATTAACTGGAATTCACATACGGAATGTGCGATAGCGGTGGAAGAGCTGATTCGTTTCGTCAGTCCCGTCAACTGGATTCCGCGGCAAATTCACCAATCGATAGAGTTTGAAGGTCTGGCATTGAAAAAAGGCAAGACAGTGCTCGTGGGAATTGCTTCCGCCAATCGTGACCCTTCTGTTTTTCAGGATCCTGATACATTTATGCCCGCCCGCAAACCCAATCCTCACATCGGCTTTGGCTTCGGTATACACCATTGCGTCGGCGCGCGACTTTCACGATTTGAAATGCAAAAGTTTTTACCGGCGTTTATGTCAGCCTTCCCAGATATCCGGCTACACCCTGAGAAACCCTGTGAATGGGACTCCAAAGTATTTTTCCGGGGGCACAAAAGTTTGCCCGTATTGTTAAGATAAGGGCATAATGATCAAGTTTACAGACTTTTCTTACTTCCTCCTTCTGTTGCTGATCGTCCCGGCATATTACGTGACGCCCAACACCCGCAAATGGATCCTGCTACTTGCGTTGAGTATCCTTTTCAATATCAGCTGGAGTGGCTGGTATGTACTTGTCTGGGTTGTACTTGTTACGATCTGCTACTTCGCGGGAAAATACCTGGCAGATCCGGTGCATTCCAAACAGCGGCGAAAAACGGTTTTAACTTTTTCCGTAATCGTTTGCCTCTCGCCGCTGCTCTTTTTTAAATACCTGATCCCGGTTAGCAGCTCGTATTCCGCAGTTGCCCTCAACTGGCTTGCACCGATTGGCATTTCCTACTACACCTTTCTGATCATCGGCTATCTGACTGATATTCAAAGAAAGTACATCAAACCCGAGCAACACTGGGGATACCTCGCATTGTATCTGGGCTTTTTTCCGACGATACTGGCCGGCCCGCTGGAACGTGCGCGGCAATTGCTGCCACAACTCCGAAACCCGGTCAGCTACCAGCCAGACAATATCAAAGCAGGCATTTACTTTATTATCTGGGGTTTATTCAAGAAAATTGTACTGGCTGCGCGGTTAGCTGAACTGACTGATCCTGTTTTCGATAAGCCTGAAAATTTCACCGGATTTTCTGTAATGCTCGCCATTCTGTTGTTTTCAGTGCAGCTATACTGCGATTTTTCGGGCTACTGCGACATAGCAATGGGCTCTGCCAGACTGCTTGGTATCCGGCTCAGCAAAAATTTTGCAAACCGCTATTACTTCACCCCGTCACGTACCGAATCATGGAATCTCTGGAACATCTCGGTGACTTCCTGGTTCCGTGATTACGTGTTTTTCAACATCAGCAAGGGCGTTACCAATCCGGCAAGACTGGAATTCAACCGCCTGTTGACCTTCATTATCACCGGTTTGTGGCACGGGCCGAGCTGGTCATTTGTGATATGGGGCGCATTGCAATGGGCGTACATCAACTTTGAAATGCGGACGAGGCTTTTCTGGCAAAAATTCTATTCAAAGCTGGGGTTTCAGATCGGCTCCTCGTCGCACAATTTCTGGCGGATCATCGTCAGGCTGCTAACCGGCACGCTGATCATGGGCTGGTTCAGGGCGGCAGAACTAAGTGCAGGATTACGGTTGTACAAAAGCATGTTTGGGCTTTCTTCCGGTACCATGTCGCTGATAAACCCCGCTTTCCTGCTAACCCTCGCTTTATTTCTGGTTATGGATTATTTCAATTATCAAATGGGTGAGAAAGAGGATATTGCTTCTTACCTAATGAAGAGAAACACTGCAAAACGAAGGGTTTCCTTGCTTTTACTTACCCAGATCATCCTGATATTCGGAAGACCCTACGTAGCCAATTTTTACTATATTCAATTCTGATTCGCCGTGTACAAAGTGTTAAAAATATCGGGGCAAAATGCTTAGTACAATTGTTAAATGGTTGCTGGTAATTATTGGAATCAAACTCCTTGCAGTTTTAATAACCAGCCCATTCACCCCTGATCCAAGAAGAAACCTGGCTATCAGAGAAGAAATGTACCGCAAGTTCAATCCAAATGCCGTTTTCATTGGGACCAGCCGCACTTTATACGCATTTGATTCACAACTTTTCGACTCATTAAACCAAAATAAAACCCGCAGCTATAACATGGGACTTTTCAGTCTGCCAGCTTCCCAGGCTTTTGATATTGCTGATCGGATTATTGAAAACGATACTGCTGTTAAGAACATTTTTATAGAGCTAAGTGCCCTGGATTACAACACGATACTTTTAAGCCCCGATCGCGTTTTTGCTGATTTCGTATTCAGGACAAAGGTGATGGCCGGCTGCTCCACCGTCGAGTTTTCGGACAAAATAAAGAGCTTCCTATTTGGCTTAAATACATCGCTATTTCAAACGCTTTCCATTGCACCGCAGATTGTTACGATCAAAAAAGCAATGCACACCTCATCAGATCCGATCGAAGGTACGCCTTGGTTACGTGCCGACGGGCATCAGCCAGTCAACATGGGAGGTACTAACCAGATTGCTTATCTACATAGAACCAAGAAGTCGACCTCGCAAATAATGGCTGTGAAACAAGCCGAAGAGGCCAATGAATACTATATTGATCAGATCAAGCTGCTTATTTCCAGCGCAAGTCAACGAAACAAGAAGGTTATGTTTTACTTTCCAAATAACCTCTCACATACTGAGTTTCTTATTCTTTCACAGGTTGCTCCTTACATTCCGGAGGATAACCTGATCCGTTTGCCTGTTGATTCCCGGTTCGAATCCCTTTTTGATCCGGGCAATTCATTTGACGCACACCATCTAAATCAGCGAGGGGCGAAGATTTACACGCAATTTTTGCACGAGGAGTATTCAAAAAAATTAAAAACCACTGTCCGTTAGTACCTGATGCTTGTTTTCGCCATCCTAGCATACCTCCTGGCAAACCTCGGCATTGGCCTCTGGGCTTCGCGGCGCATTGCTACCACGCAGGATTTTGTGCTGGCAGGCAGGCGGCTACCGCTGGTGCTGGCGGCTTCGGCTACATTCGCGACCTGGTTTGGCTCCGAGACAATCATGGGTGCGCCGAATGAATTTGTGAAACACGGGTTTTTGGGAGTGATTGAAGACCCTTTCGGCGCGGCGCTTTGCCTGTTGCTGGTCGGGCTGTTCTTTGCGAGGCGGTTTTATGAAATGAACATTATCACGTTCTGTGATTTTTTCAAAATCCGCTATGGACGGAAAGCTGAGCTTTTATCCGCCATTCTGATCATCCCTTCGTATTTCAGCTGGATTGCCGCGCAATTGCTGGCTATGGGGTTTGTACTGAATGTAGTACTCGGCTGGCCGCTCAGCACCTGCATTATCGGCAGCTCCATTGTCGTGATCATTTATACGATCTGGGGCGGGATGTGGTCGGTCTCCATTACCGACTTTTTTCAAACGATCATGATTATTGTCGGACTGATCGCAGTGGCTGTGGTGCTTTACCAAAAGGTTGGCGGTTTTCAGCCGCTGATCAATGCTGCCCCTGATGATTTTTTCCGGCTGTATCCTGAATTTACATTCAAAGGCTACGTGGAATACTTCGCTGCCTGGATTACGATCGGGCTGGGCTCAGTTCCGCAGCAGGATGTTTTTCAAAGGGTTATGTCGGCAAAAACGGCGAAAATTTCCGTGCAGGCTACGCTCCTTTCTTCGCTGATGTACATGACTGTCGCATTGATCCCGCTCTTTATTGGTCTTTGCGGCAACTACCTTTATCCCGGAGGCGACACAAATGACCAGCTGGTTATTCCCAAAATGGTATTGAAACACATGGGATTACCTTTGCAAATTATGTTCTTCGGCGCATTGGTTTCGGCTATTCTGAGTACCACAAGCAGCGCGATCATGGCACCGGCGGTGGTATTGGGAGAGAACATTTTTAAATTTTTCAGGCCGGAACTGACGGACAAAGAGCTGCTCAGGATTATCCGCGTGGGCATTGTCGTGATCACTTTCATTTGCATTTTCCTGGCAGTTACCCGCGAAAGTATCTTCGAGCTTGTGGCTGAATCTTCTGCTTTTAGCCTCGTTTGCCTGTTTGTTCCACTGGCAGCGGGCGTTTACTGGAAAGCTACCAATGAAACCGGCTGCCTGCTTAGTATGATTTTGGGACTTGTCACCTGGCTCGGGTGTGAATATGCGGGTACCGAATACCCCACGCTGATTTACGGCCTGCTCGCAAGTCTGGGCGGAATGATTTTGGGTATAATCCTTTCCCGGGTATACCCAAAATCAACTCCTGTCCGCATTAAATAATGAACTTGGCCACGCCACCGTCCACTTTCAGCGCCGATCCGTTTGTACCGGAAGATAATGGACTTGCCACGTAGGTAACCAGATTGGCAATCTCCTCTACGGACGCAAATCTTTGCAACAGAGATGTTGGCCGCGCCGTTTTAAAGAAATCCTTTTCCGCTTCCTCAAACGACTGATTATTAGCCGCACCAAGTTGTTTCACAAAATCAGCTACACCTTCGGATTTTGTAGGTCCTGGCATTACGGTATTAACAGTCACGTCGGTACCTTTTGTCAGCTCAGCCAATCCGCGGCTTACACCTAGCTGGGCTGTTTTTGTAGTCCCGTAATGGATCATTTCTTCCGGAATATTCACCGCCGATTCACTGGAAATGAAAATAATGCGGCCCCAGTTTTTTGCAAGCATCTTAGGAAGAAAGTGGCGGGATAACCTTACGCCGCTCATTACATTTACCTCGAAAAACTTAAACCATTCTTCGTCCGTAATATCGGTAAATGGTTTTGGTTCAAAAATCCCTGCATTGTTCACCAGAATGTCAATTTCAGGCAGCTTTTCCAGCAAAACTTTCACATCCTCTGCCTTGGAAAAATCGGCTGCAATGCCGGAGATAGCTGCACCGGGAATTGCCTGCTGCAACCTGGCAACAGCTTCATTTACTTTATTTTCTGATCTTCCATTGAGAATCACGCTCGCACCTTCTTTCGCCAGGCTACGCGCGATTGCCAATCCTATTCCCTGCGTTGAGCCACTTACAAACGCGGTTTTTCCATTCAGTTGTAAATCCATAATTTTTTGATATAATTCAAAGAAAATTGCTCCTGACCAGCGCCTTTCTGACGCGGCTGCATGTACGGAGGCGATCTGATAACAAGCTATATCCCGAAAACATCCACGTATGAGAACACTTTATCTCTTTGCTTTTTTGCTAAGCCAGGCGGTTTGCTTTGCGCAGGGACCAAGGATTCTGATCGTCACCGCACATCCTGACGATGAAACCATGTTCCCCGTCACCATCTTCAAAACCACCCGCGAGCTAAAAGGTTCTGCCGATCTCGCATTGATTACAGACGCTTCCGGCGGCTACAATGGGCTTGTGGCTTCCAGTTATTATGGATTAAATATGGTCGATTCGGCTACCGGGAGAAAACATTTGCCGCTGATCCGGAAAAAGGAAATAATGGCCTCGGGCGAGATCCTGGGTATCGGGAATTTCTTCTTCTTTGACCAGCGCGACGATTACTATAACCGGGATGAAAAACCTTATCTCGAAGGTAAAAACTGGGATATTAAATACATTGAAAAGAAGCTCGACCAGATCCTGGCGCAGGGTAACTACGATTTCGTTTTCTGCCTCATTCCGCACGAGGGGCAGCACGCGCACCACAAAACCGCTTCTATCAGCGCAATCCGTGCAGTTCAGCGATTTAAGGGAGCCAAAAAGCCCGTTGTGCTGGGCGGACAGGCGCAGAACAAAGGATATACATTTAAATTTTCAGGACTGGCCGGCTATCCCGAGACAAACATCTCTGCCGCTGCACCTGTGTTTGAATTTGACAGGTCGGCAGGATTTGGAGAAGACAATAAGCACAGCTATATGATCGTGGCTGATTGGGTGAAAGCCGCGCATAAGTCGCAGAGCGGCGATATGAACCAGGCAATGCACCGCGGCGACCTGGAAACGTTCTGGTATTTCTCGCTGAATGGTGACGCAGGAATTCAGAAAACGAAAGCCTTTTTTGACACAATCAACAATTCTGGATTTTCAAAAAAATAGCTTATTTGCTCCGCATTGACATAAATAAGGAGCTTCCAAATGGCGCTTTTCGCAGCAATGCAGATTCTGCTTTAGTAACTGTCCGAAGAATTGAATTGATCACATCGCCGGGATACTTCACGTCGGAATCAACCTCATCGACATTAATTGCATTCGATTTGATCTGGTACTTCTGCCACTGGCGGACTGCCAGAATGGGAAGCGAGAGCAGAAAAGGCCAGTAAGTATGATGTTCGATTTTCAGCCCGGCTGCCTGGCTGTATTTGTCAAAATCGGCAATCGTAAACCGGCGCTGGCTTCCTACTGCCAGATCGTGAATGCCCGAAAAAGCTTCAAATGCGTGGATATTGATCAGTATCAGTCCATTTGCCCGCAGCCGCGATTTGAAATGCTGCAATGCACTGACAATTTCCTGATCGGTTAAAAAATAAAGCGCATCGTTGCAGCAGATTACGTCGAAGGTCTGGCCGGGTTTGAATGCTTCCACGTTTTTCAGATCCCCGAATGTTACATTCAGCTTCCGCTCGCCGGCAAAGTCGATCGCGTGTTGCGAGTAGTCAAATCCGGTCAGGTTATGATAACCATTTTCCTGCAAAAAGGACAGCAGTCCGCCAGTACCACAAGCCGCATCGAGTATCTGAATGGACTTTTTTTCTTTGCCAAAATGCTTTTTGATCTGACTTAAAACGCGCCCGTGCAAGATCTGGTACCACCACAGCTGCTTCTCAACTTCATACATGCGCTGGTATTCCAGGCGGTTATCGATCATACCGGCTCTTCGCTGTTATATTTGATTACATACTGAGGCTGGCCGCTTTGCGCCATGAAACTCTTGCCAATATATTCTCCCAAAACACTTAAAAGCGTGCATTGTATCCCGCCTATGAATATGAAAGTTGCGGTTACTACCTGCCAGCCTTTCGGGTCGGGCCCGATCAGCCACTGAATAGTGAGAAAAAGCAAAAGAAAAGAGCCCAATGCGAATAAACCGAGCCCGATCGGCATAAAAAGGCGGATAGGAAGGGACGAATAGCAGAACAGGATGTTCAGGAAAAGTGAAATGAGTTTTTGCCAGTTGTAATTGGAAACTCCTTCTTCCCGCTTCAAATGGGCTACTTGTACGGTACCAATGTTTCTGGTAATCCTGAAAATCAATCCGTCAATGTAGGGATACGGTCCCTGGTATTTGATGATTTCGCGCACTACCTCCCTGCGGATCAGCTTGAAGCTCGACAGGTAAAGATCCTTGGGTTTGTTGAGGAGGTAGCTTGTAAGCCAGTTTACAAACCTGCTACCCAGGTTGCGGCTCATGGAATGCTGTTTTTTGGAATAATAGGTATAAACAACATCGTGCCGCCCGTTTTCCGCTACTTCTATCAACCTGAGAATTTCTTCCGGCGGGTTCTGAAAATCGTCGTCGATCATCACACAATATTCACCGTAAGCCCAGTTGAGCCCGCACATCACCGCATTGAACTCCCCGTAATTACGGCGGAGCGAAATGAAACGCACATTCTTAAATGCATCTGCAATTTGCAGGCAGACCGCCTCTGAATTGTCGCGGCTGCAATCATTGACCAATACGATTTCAAAAGTGACATCGGATAGTGCCTGTTGTAATTTTTCCACCAGCGGTCTCAGGGTCTTCTCGCTGTTGTATACTGGAATAATAACAGACAATTTCATGAATGAATAGCGAATTGATTGACGGTTTCGATGATGTAAGTAACCTCGTCCTCTCTCAAAACGGGGTTAAGCGGCAGGCTGATTACCTCGCGGTGAATTTGCTCGGTAATGGGAAAACTCAGTTCGTTTAAAGATGCATAAGCCTGCTGCTTATGGATCGGTAAAGGATAATGAACGTTGGTCTGTATATTTTTTGAGTCCAGATATGAAATCAATGCCACGCGTTGCGGGTGGCGCACCACAAACAAATGCCATGAATCTTCCAGAATGCGGTCGGCTGGCGGCAGGGTAAGTCCTTCCAGGTTGATCTCTTCCAGGTACCTCTTGGAGATCTGACGTCTGGTAGTATTTTCTGCATCCAGGTAAGGCAGCTTCACATTGAGGATCGCAGCCTGAATTTCGTCAAGCCGGCTATTCACGCCCTGGTAATCATTTTTGTAACGTTGCAAAGAACCGTAATTACGCAGGTACCTGATCTTTTCAGCAAGTTCCGCATCGGATGTAACCACCGCGCCTGCGTCGCCCAATGCACCCAGATTTTTAGTAGGATAAAAGCTAAATGCAGTTGCATGCGCAATTCCGCCTGATTTTTTATCCTGGTAATAAGTACCGTGTGCCTGCGCGGCATCCGTGATCACTTTTAAAGTGTACTTGTCGGCCAGCTGCATGATCTGGTCCATTTCGCAGCTTCTTCCGTATAAATCGACGGTAATAATCGCCTTTGTGTCAGAAGTAATTGCAGCTTCTATCAGCGTGGGATCGAGCAGCATTGTGTTCCAGTCGGGCTCTACGAAAACAGGTTTCAGGTGAAGATAACTGAGTGGCAATACCGACGCGATGTAAGTATTGGCCGGCACGATCACTTCGCTTCCAGGCGGGAAGTCGAAGGCTTTTAAAATCAGGGTAATTGCATCCAGTCCATTTGCTACGCCCACACAGTGCTGTGCTTCGCAATAACCCGCGAAAGCTTCTTCAAATGCTTTAAGCTCATTTCCCAGAATATACCAGCCAGACCTGATGACGCGCAAGGAAGCTTCTTCAATTGCCTTCAGGTAAGGCGCATTGACCAGGTTTAAGTCCAGGAAAGGGATCATTGCGTGAGCAGCTGTTTCAGAGCGTAAGGCTCGTCGATGTAATCCGCCTTGTCGTAATACTCATTGGAAAGTACCAGCAGAATCGCATCAGCAGAAAAGTTATCCATGGTATGCCAGTCGCGAGGTTCCAGGATCAGGCAGGATGCAGGATTGTCCAGAGTGAAATATTCTTCCGTCTCGCCGTTGTTGGAATACACCCGGCAGCTTCCGTGGATGCAGATCAATGCATTCCAGGTTTTATGGTGCCTGTGCCCGCCGCGCGATGCGTCGCCGGTTCCATAGATATAAAACACGCGCTTGATTGTCCCGGGAATAAGCTTTTCAAAGACGGTCAGGTTACCCGAGTCAGTATTAAAGGTATCTAAAGTAATTAATAGCGGCATATATAATACCCTGTTAAGAAGCGGCTTGCGCCATTTGCGTTGTATAGCTGAAACCTGGACCAAAGCTCATGCTTCCTTGAAAATACATAAATATTCCCGACATAAAAAAGACGGTGAGTGAGCGGCCTCTATGGATTATTTTATAACTATTTGGTTTCAAGTCACAAATCGTGAAAGATCGGACACTATTAAGAAATTGTTAATCAAACATTTACGAAAACAAATACTTGAAAGCTTACCTGAAAAAATTCCAGCCAAACACATGATCCAGGTACATTAAAACTTTAACAGGAAGCGGTTCCAGCCAAAGAATCCTGTTGTATCCCATGTAAAACACCTGTAAATGAGTAACACAGACAACAGCAGCAAAGAACAGAATCACCCGTAGTGAGTGCACGGAAGCGGTTTGATGCAGGATAAAAAAGGATAGTAAAACAAACGGGAAACCGTAGGCCAATGCCCGATCCAGATCGTGGACGTAAATGCCGGTAGCAACCAGCACCGCAAAGCCGATCGTCAATGCGGCGATCAGCCAATAGCGCCGGGTCAGCCACAATGCAAGCAATGCAGCCAGCATAATCAGCCAGGTACCTTCAAAAGTAGCCCAGATACTACTACCCAGTCCATTCCTGTGTGCATTGGCAAACAGCACAGGCGTGCCGATGGTAGAATAGCTGTGATTAGGGAAATATTCGGCTTGCACATAAAACCGGATCGTAAAATACACAGCCCACGAAACCCACATCACCAGGCTCTGACCTGTAAATACGCGCCGCACAAGCCCGGAAAAGCTGAAATCGTTCAGTTGGTACGCCTGGATCACCATCCAGAAAAGCAGCAGGTACCCGCCCGCAACTACTGCCCGCTCGTCGGTAAAGAATGCCGCCTGAAGACTCAGGAAAATAACAATTGGATTTCGGCTCAGCAATGCAGCCAGGAGGAAATAGTAGGCAAATCCGTCGCCATACCCGTGTACATCGGCAAATGCCCAGACACTCACAAACGTATTGGCAATAGCAAGAATGGAAAGCCCGGTAAGTGCCTTGTCTGCACAAACTGAGTAGATATAGTCCCCGATCCTTTTCAGGAACAAAACCCCGAGTACCGCCTGAATAGATAGTATGATGAGGATATTACCGTTTGTTAAAAACGATAGTAGCGGCAGGGTCCAGCGGAAAATCATGTTTTCCCGCCTCACATCGTAATCCATATCCTTTGGATGCAGCAGGTCTTGTGCCTGGTTGTGGATAAAAACCCAGGCGTCGAGCTTGGTCCCACCGTCACGGAAATGATCAATCAGAAGTGTATAAGGCGGAAAAGCCAGGAACAGCGCCAATGCGACAGAAGCAAATGTGACTTTCCACAACCAGCTACTACCCGACAGCCGTAGTTCAATCCACGCAAAAAACGACTTGTAGAAGTTCTCGAAAAGCATTGAGGCTAAAATGTATACCGGCTCAAAGATACGTTGATTGAAATCTCACTTCCAACTGGCCTCGATCCGGCTGCCCTCCTCACTTTCAATGATCCTCAGGTAGGTCTGAATTTCCTGCTGTAAATCCTCCACGTGGCTGATGATACCAACAATGCGATTTTCCTTGCGCAGCGACTTCAAAGTCTCAAAAACGGTTTGCAATGCATTCTTATCGAGTGAGCCGAACCCTTCGTCCAGAAAGAAAAAGTTATGGGTCGATTCATTCCGGATATGGATATGGTCTGCCAGCGCGAGCGCAAGTGAGAGTGCAGCCTGGAATTTCTGTCCGCCCGAAAGCGTTTTCAGCAGCCGCAAATGTCCGCCATTCAACAAATCCCTGATCCAGAAACTGTTACCTTCGCCGAGTTCCAGGTGCAGCTGCTGGTGCGTCATCTGGTGAAAACGGGTGTTGGCCGCCTGAATGAGATTTTTGAGGTAAATACTGGAAGCATAATCTACAAACCCGCTGGAACGGAACAGTTTTGCCAGATCATCCAAATGCTCTTTTCTGAGCTTTAATCGCGCTTTTTCCTTTTCCAGTAGCTGCTTTTGGGCAAGGTCTTTTTCCATTTTCCCGAGCAACCTATCAATTCCGCCTTCTTCTTTTTGGTGCGCATTCAGGCTGGCGGTTAATGTTTGTTTAGCAAGAACTGCGGCTTCGTGCTGTTCTGCATTGTATTGCTGGCCGGTATTTTCCTGTAAAAGCTGCTGCAAATCGCGGCTCGTGCTTTCCAGGGCAAACCTGAAAGTTTCGATTGCTTTCCGCTCTGCATCAATATGGAGTGGGTTCTTCAATATGGTTTCAACCTGCAACTCCGAATCAAATTCATACTTCGCGAGTTGCAAATCAATGTTATGCTGGGTTTCGCCGAGATCTTTCTGATAGGTATCCAATGCAGCTTGTAAAGTCGCCTGGCTGCCTGCGAGCACATTTTTCTCGGTTTCAAGTGTATCGAGCTGTTTTTCGGTTTGTTCAAAAAGCGTAACAATCTCTTTATAGCTCGACTTTAATGCGTTGATCTTCTCCGAAATCCTTGGCTCCGGCTCGTTTTTGAAATCAGCCGGCTTTACTTTTTCAAGCTGTTCAGTTAATGTGAGCACCGTATTTTCGAGCCTGAGTATTTCGTCTTTCAGAACTTGCAGCGGTTGTTCTATCTTTTCCGTTTTCTCCTGAACTTCCGCATCAAGCTGCATTCCCAGCTTTTTGATAGCTGCTTCCGCTTCCCGGATCAGTTGCTGGTTTTGGGTTACTGTTTCAAAATATTTGTCAAAACCTTCCCGGTCTGCTTTGTCAAATCTCGCCCACACAAACAGCTGCTCGTGTTCCTCAATCCTGTTCTTTGCCTGAACCCAGCGTTCTTTAATAGAAGATTTCTGCTTTTCGAGCTGATCGATCTGGTTAAACAGCTTTTCGATTGAAAGTTGTACTTTCCGGATCGAGCGATCTTTTGCATCCAGCTGCGCGACACTTTTTTCAACGGCCCCGATTTCCGCTTCAAGCGACTGGTCCGCGTGCAGTACCGACGGGTGGTGCGCCGAGCCGCAAAGCGGACATGGTTCCCCGTCTTCCAAAGCCCCGGCATACTGTTGTAATGCAAGTTGCGTATTGATTTTCAGGAGTTGCGCCGACCATACTTTCCGGCCTGCTTCATTGCTAGTAAAAAATTCCTGAACTGCATTCTGAAATACTTCAATTCCTTGTTCTGCCGGCAAATCCGGAATGAATGCGGCTCTTACATGTTGCAGCTGCGCATTCAAATCAGCTTGCAGTGCTTCAATTTCCGTTTTCAGATCATCCGCTTCCTTTTTAACAGCCTGCCTGTTTTCCAGCAAATTATCCGCAGTTGCAAACCAGGATTTCACCAGGCTTAATTCCTGAACATCAGTCACCTGCGCCTTCCTTGCTTCATTTTCACTCTCGCTCTGCGCCTTTTTAAGCCTGAGCTGTTCAATGCTCCGCTCCTTTGCTTTCAACTGCTCCTCTCCCCGCCCCAGCGCCTCTTTCCGCTTTTCCATTGCAGCGGTATTTTCCAGAATGCGGATCACTTTCTCCAATTCTTCGGCAGTATCCAGCAACTCCTCGCGCTTCTCGTAATGTGGTTTCAGCTCATTCAGGGTATCTTTTTGTGTTTTTATCAAAACAGATAGCTCCTTGCTCCTCAGCTGATTATTCAAAAACTGCTTTTCATCCCGCCCGGTATCTGCCGCCAGTTTTCTTTTTTGGTCAAAAAGTGATTTGAAATGGAGGGAACAGATTTCGTAGATGCGCATTGCTTCTTCCCGGAGCTGCATTCCGGGAGCCTGCAATTCAAGTTCTGTTTTTTGTTTCCGGAGTAAATCAATCTTTTCCGCAGTAGATTTTAATCTTTGAAAAAGACTTTCAAGTTCGGTTTGAAGCAATAATTCAGCTGTGACCTTTCTTATTTCTTCTTTTACCAATTCCCGCTTCTTCTGTTCTTCATCAATCATCTCCTGGGTTACTTCGCCCACTCCGGTGAGTTGCCCGTCGATGTTAGATAATGCGATGTCATTCTGTTTGCTGAGCGAACCTACATTCCGGCTCAGGTCGTACTTTTCGAGCTGAAAAAGCTCCTTCATCATCCGCGTCCGCTCCGCATCCCGGAGCTCAATAAACTCCTGAAAACGTCCCTGCGGAATGATGATCGTGCGCCGGAAATTGTCATAACTCAGACCAATAATATCCTCGGCAGACTCATTTTCAGGTAGCGGCACCCAGTTTTCATCCGACCAGATATATGCTCTTCTTTCAAAAGTCTTTACTTCTTTAAAGTTCTTCGTATTTCTTTTTCCACGAACTGTAAATCTGTAACGGTCACCTTTCTTCCCTGCAATGCATTCAAAATCGATCAGCAGCTCGTCCGACCGCAGGTTCATCATATTGTAAGTCCGGTCGTCGCCCGACTTATTCAGCCGCTCGGTATCTCCGTACAATGCAAAAGTGATCGCTTCCAGGATCGAAGATTTCCCGCTCCCCACTGCACCAAAAATGCCGAACAAGGAAGCGTCTGTCAAAGGATCGAAATCAATTTCCTGCTCGCTCTGGTAAGAATATAAGCCTTTTATTTTGAGGTATTTGGGGATCATTTTTGGCTATCGGCCTTCGGCAGTCGGCCGTCGGCCTTTGTTGAAATAAATGTCATTGTATGAAACTTCGGCTTTCGGATGTCAGCTGTCGGCCTTTTTTGCTTGATTACTGGAAATAGTCGATTACAAAATAGAATTGCGTTCGGGATTTGATGTCAATAACTGCGCAAAAGCCGATTGCCGATTGCTGACAGCCGATGGCCCCCCTATATTCCCGCCAGCAAATCATCCAGATATTCCCGGTCGTTACTTAATCTCGGCACTTTGTTCTGGCCGCCAAGTTTCTGGCGCTTGCCCATCCAGGTGTAGAAGGTACCCGCAGGTACGAAGTGGATTACGGGCGGCAGAAGCGCCATATCCTTGTATCTTTTGGCGTCGTAATCGGAGTTAACCTCGCGCAATGCATTGTCCAGCTCCTCTCTGAAAAGCTGTTCGTTTTCAGGTGTTTTGGTGAATTCGATGATCCATTCGTGGCTACCACGAGAGCCGTCGCCCATATATACCGGGCCGGCGGTGTAGTTAGCTACCAGACAATCTGCCTTCTGCGCCGCTACTTTAATCGCGTGGTCTGCATTTTCAACAATTACTTCCTCGCCAAATGCATTGATAAAATGCTTGGTGCGCCCGCTGACTTTGAGCCTAAATGGATAAACCGAGGTAAATTTCACAGTATCCCCGATCAGGTAGCGCCACAATCCAGCATTGGTCGAAATCACCATTGCATAGTTTTTCCCCACTTCCACTTCGCTGAGCAGCAATGCTTTCGGATATTTTTTACCAACTTCTTCTACCGGAATGAATTCATAAAAAATACCGTAATCGAGCATCAGCAGCATTTCTCCTACCCTATTCACATCATCCTGAATCGCAAAAAAACCTTCCGAGGCACTGTAAGTTTCGAGGTATAAAACCTGGTCCGACGGGAAGTACTTGGTCATGAAAAGCTCGCGGTAAGGCTCGAACGAAACTGCTCCGTGTACAAAAACTTCAAAGTCAGGCCAGACTTCGAGCATATTTTTCTTACCCGTCAGTTCAAGTATCTGATCCAAAAGCACGATGGTCCAGGTAGGTACGCCCAGTATGCTCGTCACGTTTTCCTGCGAGCAAATGGAAGCCATTTTTTCGAGTTTGTTTTCCCAATGATCCATCAATGCGACTTCGAGCGGCGGGGTACGCATAAATTCTGCCCACGAAGGCAGGTTTTGCATGATCACGGCTGAAACGTCGCCCACCTGGGTATAATCATCAAATGGATTGGCGTGCAGCGTACCTCCGATAGATAAACCTTTTCCGTCGAAAACACGCGTATCGGGGCGGTTGTTGATGAGCAGTGTCATCATATCCTTCCCACCTTCATAATGGCATTCTTCTAATGCCTCCGGCGATACCGGAAGATATTTGCTTCTCGCATTGGTGGTACCGGACGATTTTGAAAACCACTCGATTTGTGAGGGCCACATGACATTCGGCTCGCCTTTGAGTACGCGCTCGATATAGGGATAAAGGTCCTCGTAAGTAGATACCGGCACCTGTTCCTGGAATTCCCTGACTGTTTTGATCTGGCTGTAATTGTACCTGCTTCCCCACTCCGTATATCGCGCAGTTTCAATCAATTCCGAAAAGATGCGCTGCTGAGTTTCAATGGGATATTTCATAAACTGCTCTATTCTCTCAAAGCGACGCTTTAAGAACCAGACAGTCATATCGTTAACCAGCTTCATTGTATTTACTCAGTTTGAAGTGCCAGATGCAAGACCGTAAAAATAGCAATAAAAAATGGTGGGAGAACAGTTTTTAAAGCTGTTTCCCACCATTCTGTTCCTGAGAATTTTATGATCTGGTGCTGAATTTCCGGTAGATAAAAAGAAGCAAAACTGCGCCTAAAATGGCAATGAAAAGGCTCCCAAAATTAAATCCGTCAACTGTTCCGTAACCCAGCATAGATGAAATCCAGCCTCCGACCACGGCACCCGCAATACCTATCAATATTGTTACAATAAAACCGCCCGGATCTTTTCCCGGATGAAGCGCCTTTGCAATTGCGCCGGCAACCAGGCCGACGATGATCCATGTTAAAACTCCCATAATGCTTAGTTTAGATTAGATGAATGTGATTACATTCCTGTTCTCAAAAACTATGCCCTGTCGGAATCATTTATCATAAAACATATTGCTGCCACCCGCTTTCTTTATCACTGAGGAAGTAATTTCCTGACTTCCTTCTTCCTTCAAAGTACGCGCGCCACGTCCCTGACGCACCACCCGGCTTCCTGTAATCTTGAATAAAGCCTCACCGAGCAAAGGATCACGCGGATCTCCATAGGGATAGAGGATATTCCCCTCACTGGCTGCGATCTCAGGCACGAAGCCCGTGTTGTAGTCAGATTTCTTGTCTTTGTTCAGCGACTTGGAAACAATGGGTTGCAGGCCCCATTTAATTCCTTTATCCTCTCCTGTCAATGTTACCGAGCCCACGTTTTTGCCGACTGTCCTGGTACCCACAAGGGTAACATTCATGTAAGGTTTTAATCCATTGATCAGCAACTCACTGGCCGAAGCAGAACGGGAGGAAACCAGAAAAACAAGATTGTTCAGGTTACCGCCGATATTTTGTGTTTTGGTAATAAACTTATCGTAAAAGTAGCTGTCACCAAATTTCTTGCGGTTGGTCTCCGTCACCTCGTCGTTGTATTCTTTATAGTAAAAAATATCATTGGAAGTACCTTTCACGATCAGACTCGCGAGGTTGGTAGCAGAACTCACATAACCACCCGGATTGTACCTCAGATCGACCACCAATGCATTTACATTATTCCGCTGAAAGGTTGTAAAGATATTATCAAGCTTTTTATCGTATTGCCCGTTAGTTGTTTTATAAGGCTGCGGAATAAACTGATGGTAAACTACATAGCCGATTTTATTGGGTCCGTAGGTGAATATTGTGTCAAAAAACACGGGATCTTCCTGCAAGACGACTGGCGCGATTTCCCTGCTTGTGGTTGTTTCTTCCAGCGTGGCACCATTAATTTTTGCCAGTTTGAATGTCTTTTTATCCTCGGTATTCAATAGCTGGCTGTAATTGCTGCCGGTCAGCTTCTGATCATTTACATTATTGAAAATATCCCCCCGCACAAATCCGGCTTTATCGGCTGGTGAATCGGGGATTACGTACAATACAATTCCGATTACATTGGTGGAGCCGCTCGGAAAATACACCAGCTTGTACTCCATTCCCGTGGTTTTAGACTCGCCTGCCAGGGAAGCCTGCAATTCATCTGCACTTTCCTGTATCCACGAAAAGCGATCGCCATCGGGCCGGGTATTGGCGTCGAATTTATACAGTAAGGATTCGAAAAAATCGTCAGGCTTTTGGGTATAATCCGGTGAAGCGGGAATGTGGTCGTTCCAGTAGTACCAGTATTTCATGTTGGCGTAAATCCATTCATTGGTCTGCTTGTCATCGGCAGGATCTACATTCTTTTCATGACATGCATTCAGGAAAAAGGCTGTCAGCAACAGCAGGAGGAGGTACTTTGTTTTCATAATGGCAGGTTAAATGCTAGAAAAACCTCGTCAATAATATCGCAAGCCTGGTTCATTTGTTCTTCGTTGATCACCAGCGGCGGCGCAAACCGGATTTTGTTTCCGTGGGTCGGTTTGCAGAGCAGCCCTTTTTCCATCAATTTATAACAAAGCTCCATTCCGGTAGCACTTTCTTCGCCATCATTAATCACGATCGCATTCAAAAGTCCTTTTCCTCTAACGAATTCAATCAGAGAACATTGCTTTTGTAAATCCAGCATCCTGTTTCTGAAAAGCTGACCCATTTTCTCTGCATTATCTGCCAGATTTTCGTTTTCAACAACCTGCAAAGCGGCAATGGTCACAGCACACGCGAGCGGGTTACCGCCATAAGTAGAACCGTGCTCGCCCGGCGCGATCGTGAGCATAACTTCATCATTGGCAAATGCAGCCGAAACCGGCATTACGCCACCGGAAAGTGCTTTTCCCAAAATCAGAATATCGGGTTCCACGTTTTCCCAGTCACAAGCCAATCGCTTCCCTGTTCGCCCGATGCCGGTTTGTACTTCGTCAGCAATAAACAGCACATTGTATTTTGTACATAAATCACGTACTCCTTTGAGATAACCCGCTTTTGGCACTACCACTCCGGCTTCACCTTGAATGGGCTCGACCATGAAACCGGCTACATTGGGGTCGGATTTGAAAATAGCTTCCAATGCATTCAGATCGTCATACGGAATGATTTTATAGCCAGGCAAAAACGGACCATAATCATTTGTGCTGGAAGGATCGGTTGAAGATGAAATAGCAGCCAGCGTGCGGCCCCAGAAGTTGCCGGAAGCATACACGGTCTTAGCTTTCCCAGGTTCGATACCTTTTACTTTATAAGCCCATTTACGCGTTAGTTTCAATGCTGTTTCGCCGCCTTCCACGCCTGAGTTCATCATCAAAACCTTATCATACCCGAAGTACTCGCACAGGTATTTCTCGCATTCTCCTAATTTATCGTTGTAAAAAGCGCGTGAAGTCAGCGTCAGCTTTTGCGCTTGTTCAATCATTGCATTGATAATGTGCGGGTGACAATGCCCCTGGCTCACGGCACTATACGCAGAAAGGAAATCTAGGTACAGCCTGCCTTCCACGTCCCATACATATACCCCGGAACCTCTTTCGAGTACAACAGGCATCGGTTTGTAGTTATGCGCGCCGTAACGGTATTCCAGCTGAATCGCATTTTCAGACGCATTCATCGTCACAGTGTCAGTATAGTCAGGCATTTCGGGTTCTGTTTTGAAAAGGTTAAGTATGTAAAAATAGCGAAAAGCATTGAGGGAATTCATTCAATCTGCCGTAGCTTTGCAAACATAATCTCAAAGGGGTGCCCTACCTGACGGGCTGAGATCATACCCATAAAACCTGATCCGGGTAATGCCGGCGTAGGAAGAGAAAGCTGGAATAATCCATTGCTGTTTCTATTTTACTTATTGTTTAAAATCAAGATAGGTGGCCCCTGCCTGTTGTAACTATTTATCTCGCAATGCGAAACGTTACTACCTATCTGCTCGCGCTGGTTTTCAGCCTGGCTTTCTGTGCCAATACCTTTGCTCAGCGCACCATTTCCGGTCGCGTTACCGATTTCGAAGATGGAAAACCACTTCCCGGCGCCACCATCAAAGCTTCCGAAATCCGCGGTACCAACTCGGACCAGAATGGAAACTTTACACTCCGGAATATCTCGGATAATCTGGCCCAAATAGAAGTTTCCTACATTGGTTACCAAACCATTCAAATTCCTTTAAACGGACAAAATCAACTCGAAATTAAACTTACCCGAAGCAGCTACCAGGCTGATGAAGTGGTGATCAATGCGACCCGGGTGAATGAGAAAAGTGCGATGGCATTTACAAATGTGAGTGCCGCGGCGATTGACAAACAAAACCTCGGTCAGGACTTACCCGTGCTCCTCAACTTCACACCTTCACTGGTGAGTACAAGCGACGCAGGCGCAGGTGTGGGCTACACCGGGATCCGGATACGTGGTTCCGATGCGACACGCATTAATGTGACTGTGAATGGGATACCTTATAATGATGCCGAAAGCCAGGGTGTTTTCTGGGTGAATATGCCGGATTTTGCATCGTCGGTGAGCAGCATTCAGATCCAGCGCGGCGTGGGTACTTCTACGAATGGAGCCGCATCTTTCGGCGCGACGGTCAATATCAACACCAATGCATTGCGCAAGGAAGCTTATGCAGAGCTGAACAATGCTTACGGTTCTTTCAATACCTTCAAAAATACATTGAAAGTCGGTACGGGACTGATCAAAGACAAATTCACTTTTGACGCCCGCCTTTCCCGCGTTTCTTCCGATGGTTTCGTCGATCGTGCAGCTTCTGAGCTGCATTCGTATTATTTGTCGGGTGGTTATTTTGGCAAGAAAAGCTTTGTGCGCGTTAATGTATTTTCGGGAAAAGAGCGGACTTACCAGTCGTGGAACGGAGTACCGGAAGCTAAGCTGCGTGGCGATCGCGAGGGGATTTTAAGTTATATCGATAGAAATGGGTTGGACGAAGCAGATGCGCAAAACCTGCTGAATTCGGAAAACCGGACTTACAATTCATACACTTACAAAAACGAGGTCGATAACTACCGCCAGGATCACTACCAGATCGTTTCTTCGCACAATTTGAGTGACAAATGGAATTTCAACCTGAATGCATTTTTGGTAAGAGGCTTGGGGTATTATGAGCAATACCGGAAAGGCGATGATTATGCAAATTACAATTTACCCAATGTAATAATCGGCGCAGATACCCTGGAAAGCACCGATCTGATCCGCCGGCGTTT
>NZ_JBHYGF010000189.1:0-7917 GCF_051859145.1 Dyadobacter sp. | reverse complement strand
ATGTTATCAAACTTTATGAGCAGGATAGTTAGTAACCACTCAGCCACTACTTTTACATTCTCAATTGATCCTTTCAGAAATGCTCAGACTGCTACCTCTATTTATCCTGTTTTTTACCGCAAGTTTTGCCCAAACCTATACCTCCACCATTCGCGGAACCGTGCGCGATGCAGATAGCGGTCAGCCGCTGGTAGGAGCGACCGTGCAGCTGGTGCAGGGCCAGAGTGGCACGATCACCGCGCCCGATGGTACTTTTCGATTTGATCAGCTGCAGGTGGGGCGGTACCAGCTTACAGTTACTTACGTGGGTTATGAAACCATCGTTGTTCCCGAGATTTTGCTGGAATCGGGGAAGGAGAATGTGGTACAGGTGCGGCTTAGCCCGGCTGGGAGGGTATTGCAGGAGGCCACCGTTTTGGCAGCCCGCCCGGTTGCATTCAACAGCGTGCAGCCGATTACCATCGAGCAGACTTTCCGTTACGCAGCCACTTACATGGATCCCGCTCGCGTGGCCACTTCTTTTCCGGGTGTAGCTGCGGCGAATGATCAGGCCAATGGGCTGGTTGTGCGCGGCAATTCACCGAATGCGATGCAATGGAGATTGGAGGGCGTAGAGATCGTCAACCCAAATCATTTATCCAATGCGGGTACATTCAGCGACCGGCCTACTTCAACCGGCGGCGGCGTGAATATCCTGAGTACGCAATTGCTGGGTACTTCCAGCTTTTTGTCCGGTCCGTTTCCCGCGCAATACGGCAATGTTACCGGCGCAATTCTCGATATGAATTTGCGTAAAGGAAATGATGAGCAAACCGAATTTACAGCCCAAGCCAGCTTGCTCGGACTTGATTTTGCAGTGGAAGGCCCGTTTTCGAAAAAATCAAAGGCTTCTTATCTCGTCAACTATCGCTACTCTTTTACGGGTTTGCTCGGCGCAATGGGAGTTAGTTTTGGCGGGGAAGATATCCGCTTTCAGGATCTTTCATTTAACATTGATATTCCTGCAAAAAACGGCGGCACATTTACGCTCTTCGGAATGGGCGGGGTAAGCAGCAACGATTTCAAAGCCGAGCCTGACAGTACTTTGTGGGAGAGACAAAAAGACGGATATAATATTTTATACAAAAACAAAATGGGCGCGGCGGGGGCTACTTACGTGCTGCCTTTCGGAGATAATGCGTCTATCAAAACCGTAGCGGCATTTTCCGGACTGCATACTTCCCGGAATTCCGGTCCTTTATACAACTCGCCGATCACACCGGAACAGCTGGGCAGCGACGATGTGCAAGCAAAAAACATCATTTCGCTGAGCTCTGTTCTTACTGTCCGACCGAATACCAAAAACCGTTTCAAGCTGGGCGCTTACCTTAATTACCGGTATGATAAATTGAATGGCTTGTATGCATACAAAGGTTTTGACACAAAACTCGTCCAGACTTTTGGAAGCTGGAATTACCAGCTCGCACCTTCCGTGACCACCGAAGTGGGCCTGCACCTGCTTTCGAGTCAGATTACCGTAGGCACTGAAACGTATTCAAACAGCTCGATTGAGCCACGGGCTTCAATCAAATGGCAGGTCTCGAATCAATCACAGCTGAGTTTTTCTTATGGTTTGCACAGTCAGTTGCAGCTTCCGCAGCTGTATGCAGCGACATTTTCCACCACCACATTTGCTGGAAACCCGGATCTTGGCCCAACCAGGTCAAATCATTTCGTAATAGGTTACCAGCAGAATTTTGGTAAAAACAGCAGTCTGAAAGTGGAAGGTTATCTGCAAGACCAGTTTCAGGTACCGGTTAATATTTACGAAAATTTTTCAGCCGTCAACCAGATCGAGGGTAACGTTTATCTCTCGCTCGAAAACAAAGGAACTGCGCGGAACTATGGCGTAGAGGCTACTTTTCAGAAGCTGCTTACCGATGATTATTACCTTTTGGTATCCGGGTCGCTTTACAATGCTACTTATGTTGTCAATGGTGTCAGGCGGGAAAGCAGGTTCAATGGTCGCCACACTTTCAGTTTTACGGGCGGAAAAGAGTTCCGTTCGGGTGAGCGTAATACCTGGGGTATTAATGCAAAAATCCTCTGGCTTGGCGGCTTCCGCGATGTCGCGATCAACGAATCCCAATCGCGTGAATACAATGCGACCATATATGAAAATCCCTATGTATTTGCGGTGAGAATGAACGATTACTTCCGTCCCGACCTGCGCATTTACTGGAAAAAAAGTCACGCCCGCCACAACCGCACACTCGCGCTGGATCTCCAAAATATATCCGGCACCAAAAACGACGCTTACAGCTACTATGATAACGTAGAGAAAAAAGTAGTACGCCAAAAACAACTCGGACTGATCCCAGTGCTGAGTTACCGGTGGGAGTTTTAGGTTTAATTTTGAATGAGTGAATGTGTGAATGACTGAATGAGGCTTTTGTCACACTGAGCGCGGTCGAAGTGGAATGACTGAATAGGCAGTACCCTTTGTCGCAGTGAGCGCAGTCGAATCAAATAGGCGGTACTCTTTGTCACACTGAGCGCAGTCGAAGTGGGGAGGAGCACTATTTCCCCTTCAAGAAAATTTATGGATTTAACCAACTTACAATCAATAGCTTTTGCGCATATTCCATTATTTCCATCACGAACAAAGAACTTTCTACGCAGTAAATGTGTAACTAGTAATGCAATTGAACTTCGATCTAAAAGCTAAAAGCTAGAAGCTAAAAGCTAAAAGCCGATGGCTGACGGCCGATTGCCAAAATGGGGGTGACTGGAATTGACAGCGGGTTGGAAGTCTGTGTGTAAGCATGTCGGGAGTTGAGAATACCTCCCGTAAATAATGTTCTCAAACAATAACTGGCGAATCTACTTACGCCATGGCTGCTTAATCCGGAGGATTAACCAAATGCCATCATCTCTCCACCCCACGTGCTGCCGGGTGGGTCCAGAGGTGTCGAACCGCAGCGCTGGTTGGTATATTGATGCGTAAAACCAACGAGACCCTAGTATCTAAGGCTTAGACGCGGGTCCGCCGCGAACCTTGTCTGGCTCGAAAATCTAATCACGGATAAGCATGTAGAAGGCGCAGGGTTTCCCTGTTCTGGACCGGGGTTCGACTCCCCGCATCTCCACTAAGAGCCGTTTTCCAAATCGGAAGGCGGCTTTTTGCATGTAGAAGGCGCAGGGTTTCCTTGTTCTGGATCGGGCGGGGCGGCCAGTGCCGTTCGACTCCCTGCATCTCCACTGATTGAAAAATCAAAACTTACAAAAGCTCGCAAAATTGATTTGCGGGCTTTTTTGTTTTCCGCAAATCTCGCAGCAAACCCGAGGGACTAATTAGGGACTGAGAAAGACACGGGAAAGTAAATGTTTGAAAATAAGTTGATTATAGATGTAGTTCGACTGCCTCCATCTCCACTCCAACAAATTTCGAAACATCGAAAAGCCCGTTAGCAAAAAGGATCTAAGCTTACATCGCTATTCTTACAAAATAATTACCATAATTAGGTTTTCATCTAATCGCTCAAGAATGCCCTGAAATATTGCCCATTTACGTGTCTCGACCCTGGACCAAGACTTGGAAAAAAACAAAGCCGACAGCTACCAAATGCTGTCTTATGCACTGCCAGCATATATTGATAAGTTAGATTTACAAGAATTGCCAGGGGCAGGACATTTTATTCAGGAAGAAATGCCTGTTGAAACGGCTGAGTTCATTAGCACTTTTCTTGGCTAGCAGTTTACACTCTTACAAAACGCTCTTATTCTGCGATAAAGGTATTACACTCGCCTTTTTTGTCCACATACATACGACCGCTTGTGTGTGAATACCTACCTTCACCGACGCCTTGTTCAACTGTTTCAGCAAGTCACCAGATCTCTGCATCTTTCAAATTTTGCATCGGTGGATCTGGATCTATATATGATGTTATAGCCGCTAACTTTGCATTGGACAAACATCAATGGCATAAAAGATTTAGCACAGCTTTTAAGGCGACATAACACCTCATATGACTTGTTTGCACAAAATACATAGCATTAATTCCTTATGATTTCATATCATACTCAAAACCCTTTCATCCTGGCGCTCATCGCCCGCAACCTTACGGTTGAAATCCACCATCATTCTGCTTTTCAGATTGTGTTGTCCAATGATATGCCGTTCGACTCGACCATCAATGGTGTGAAGCACGAAAGCATCCACGGTTTTTTGATCAAACCGCATGTTTCGCATTTTTGCGTAGCTGAAAAAGGCACATTAAATGTGCTGAATGTCGAGCCGTATTCCGCCATCGGGCTGGAACTGGCCGGCCGGTTTCAGGCCGATGAAAACTATGTTGTTTTTAAAACACCGGCTATTTCAAATTCATTTTTTCAGACATCCTCTGGCAGCCTGGACGTGGGCAATGTGTTGGAAGCATTGCTGGCCCGCATTCCGGCCACTGCATACGATGAGCGGGTTGCCAAAATTGTAGATTACATCAAAGAAAACTATTTTCAGGCGGATATTACGCCGCAGACATTTGCAGATATTGTGTTCCTTTCCCCGTCACGCCTGGCCTCGCTTTTCAAGCAGCAAACCGGCAGCAGTTTATCCAAATACCTGCTGTGGACACGGCTGCGGCAGGCCATTTACCTGATCCTGTCCGACCAAAGCCGGTCGCTCACCGATGTTGCCTATGACACAGGATTTTACGACCTGCCCCAATTCAACAAGTACATGTATGAAATGTTTGGAATGCCGCCGAAGGCACTCAAACACAACAGTGACCTGATCCGAATTTACTAAGTACCTTGATTTTGCCAGTCACCATCGCTACAACAGTGATCTGATACAAGTTCGCCGGCCGCCCAGTCTGCACCTTTGTGATATCATTTTGAACAAAACAAAACAATATCATGAAAGCAATCGTGTATCAGGCATTTGGAAACGCGGACGTATTACAGATGGTCGAACTTTCAAAACCAGCTATCAAGCCGGGCGAGGTGCTCATCAAAGTCAGAGCCTTCTCTGTCAATCCCATGGACTGGAAAATCCGGAAAGGGGAAATGAAACTGATGTCAGGCTCGAAATTCCCAAAATATACCGGGGCCGATTTCAGCGGCATTGTAGAAGAGGCTGGTCTTGCGGTTACCGGTTTCAAAAAAGGGGATGAAGTTTTTGGGGTCGTCAAAAACATGATGAAGCAAGGTGCTTCCGCCGAGTACATCGCCATAGCCGCTTCCCAGATCTGGAAAAAGCCTTCGAGCATTACTTTTGCCCAGGCTGCATCGCTTCCGGTAGTGGGCACGGCCGCGTTGACGGCCATCGAAAAAATGGGCCGGATTGATTTAAATACAACGATTTTGGTTAATGGTGCTACTGGTGGTTTTGGGATGATCCTGTTGCAACTCCTGAAACAAAAGGGCGCCCAGGTGGCGGCAGTTACCAGGTCGAACGGCATTGCATTTGCTAAAAAGTGGGGTGCCGACATGGTGATCGATTACCGTAAAGAAGAAGTGCTATCACGCAAGGAAGCTTACGACATCGTCATCGACCTGTCGGGCAAAATGGGCTATGCGAATGCAAAGCAGATCATGAAGCCCGATTCCAGGTTTCTCAATCCAACTCCCCAGCCTATAGAAATCCTAACCTCAATGATCCGGAACCTGTTCACGGGTAAAAAGCACGTGGTCGTCCTTGCCAGTCCGTCCACAAAATATATCGATGGTTTGCTTAATGCAGCCCAGTCTGGGCTGGATATCGAGATTCACAAGGTTTTTCCTTTTCATGCATTCAGCGAAGCATACCGCTACGCTGAGCAGGGCGGCTACACAGGTAAAGTAGTAATCGAACAACAGTGATCTGATACAAGTTTTCGCCCCTGCAATAGGGGACATTTGTATCATACCAAACAAATTCAAACAACAAACACAATGAAAAAGAACATCGTAGTACTCGGCGCCACCGGCACGGTAGGCAGCAAAATTGCCCAAATCCTGATCAATGATGGCCATCAAGTGACACTGGTGGCAAGACATACCGAAAAGCTGGAAAAGTACCGTGACCAAGGTGCTAAGATCATCGCGGCAGAGATCACGGATGCGGGTCAGCTTACCGAGGCTTTCACCGGCGCGGACAGCGCATTCGTCCTGTTGCCAGACAACGTGACAGCCGAAAACACGCGGGCATACCAGCGGCAGGTTACCGGCACACTGATCGGGGCGATCCGGCGCTCGGGCATAAGCTACATCGTCAACATGAGCAGTCTGGGCTCGCATATGCATGAGGGCAATGGTATCATGGCAGGTACGGGTGAGCAAGAGGTAAGGCTTAATCAGCTCGAAGGTGTGAATGTGCTGCATATCCGGTCTGCCTACTTTATGGAAAATTTCCTGCGCACGATCGGCTTGGTCAAACAGGCCGGCATCAATGGCACTGTGGCTGCCGCTAACCACGCCATCCCGATGGTGGCCACCCGCGATGTGGCGCAAGTAGCCGCAGGGCATCTTGCCAGCCTCGATTTTAGCGGCAAGCGTGTCCATGCCGTGATGGGGCCGCGGGATTACACTTATGCCGAACTGACGAGCATTGTCGGTAATGCGATCGGAAAACCGGATCTGGCCTATGTTCAGTTGCCGGTCGAAAAGGTAAGAGAGGTATTTCTCGGAAATGGTTTTTCACCCGATTTCGCCAATAATCTCATTGAAATGGGAACCGCAATCAGCTCCGGTTATATGAATTATGAAAAACGGGACGAGTCTACGACAACGACTACTACGGCCGAAGAGTTTGCCAGCAAAGTATATGCACCTGCCTTTCAACGATAAATTTAAAACCCTCTAACGTTACTAAAATGAAATTAATGCAAGCAACACAGCTAGGAGAACTGGCTCTGAAAAATAAAATGGTGATGTGTGCGATGACGAGAAGTCGCGCGGATGTCGAGGGGGTAGTTGGCGAAATGACTGTCGAGTACTACACACAGCGCGCAAGCGCCGGCCTGATTATCACCGAAGCGATCCGGATCAGCGAGCAGGCCACTGGCAGCCCTTTTACCCCGGGCATTTACAACAGACAGCAAATTGAAGCGTGGAAAAAGGTTACTCAGGCCGTGCATGACCGAGGAGGGCTCATTGTTGCGCAGCTATGGCATACCGGCCGGGCGGGACACTCTGTTGACCGCGACGGTAAACTGCCGCTGGCCCCTTCGCCGGTAGCCATACAAGGGATGCAGCACTTCACATCCCAAGGGCTCAAAGACTACGAAACGCCGCAGGAGATCACAATCGATGAGATTCGTCAGACGATCCGAGATTACGGTCAGGCCGCTCGTAATGCCGTAAAAGCCGGATTTGACGGTGTAGAGTTGCATGCCGCAAATGGCTATTTGCCCAACCAGTTCCTGGCCGAAAGTGCCAATCAGCGGAGAGATGACTATGGCGGGAGCATTGAGAATAAGGCCCGTTTTATTCTGGAAGTCATGCAGGAATTGATTGCTGCTGTGGGCGGTGAGAGGGTAGGGATCAAGCTTTCGCCTTTCCACCCATACGGCAACATGGTGCTGGACCAGCCGGTGGAAACCTATCAGTATCTGATTGCAGAACTCAACAAATTAGATTTTGCCTATGTCGAGTTGATGAAGCGCAATCCCTATTTCCCTGCCCCGGCACATTATCCCGCAGAGGACGAGTTGACACTTTTCGGCCGCATGATCAGGCAAATGGTCATAGCCAACACAGGCTACAACAAGGCATCCGCCGAAGCAGAACTTGAAGCAGGTATTGCTAAACTCATTTCTTTTGGAACATTATTTTTGGCCAATCCTGACTTGCCCGCGCGGTTTGAGCAGGACGCGGCGCTTTGTATGTAGTCAAACTAACTGAGACAAGAGCTTAGAGAGTATTTTCGGATTTATAAAGCTATTAATTTTTGGTTTA
>NZ_JBHYGF010000188.1:710-7928 GCF_051859145.1 Dyadobacter sp. | reverse complement strand
GCTTCATTTACATTCAGGACCTCAAAAGTATCAATGTCATACACCCACATAGGCAGCGGGTTCAGCTCAAAGAGTACTTTATAGTTTCCATCAAACTCGATAAATCTTTCCTGCTGTTCGCCCGGACCGCTCTCGAAAATCATACGGCATTAAATGTTTGCGCTCAACAAATCTTAAATATAGAATGCTAATCTTTATTTGTAGCGGTAATGTAGAATTATTTGATAAAAAAGTGATCAAGTAAGCGTATTAATTGGAAAGGTGACAGGCAGACCGTTTCCAGTGCCCTCATACCGCTCCTTTTACATTTTTGACGGATTTTGTTATATTTGTTCAAATCAAGCGGTTTGCTGACTAGGAAATTAAAGTCAGCTCTTCTATAAACGCATCTGCCGAAAAGCCGGCGGATTTTAAAAGCTGAATTTTGAATTTCGACGAATTTGAACTCCACGAGGACGTGATCAACGCCGTGGAATCTATGAACTACAAACAAGCCACACCTATTCAGGAACAGGCAATTCCTTATATTCTTGACGGTAAAGACCTTCTTGCCTGCGCGCAGACAGGAACCGGTAAAACAGCCGCTTACCTGATCCCGATCCTGGACAAGGTAGCGCACCAGTCCAATGTACATACAGGCGCATTGATCCTGGTACCTACAAGAGAACTCGCTGTACAAATCGACCAGCAGATTCAGGGGCTGGGGTACTTCGTAGGCGCTACCAGCATTGCGGTGTACGGCGGTAACAAAGGCCCGGAATGGGACCAGCAGAAAAAAGCACTTACACAAGGAGCAGATATCATCATTGCCACGCCCGGACGTTTGATCGCGCATTTGCAGCTTGGTTACGTCAGTTTCAGTGATATCAAACACCTCGTACTTGACGAAGCAGACAGAATGCTGGATATGGGCTTTTTGGGAGATATCCTGAAAATCATGAGCTACCTGCCTGCGAAACGGCAAACGCTGATGTTCTCGGCAACAATGCCCCCGAAAATTAATGAGCTTGCGAAAAGGATCCTGCAACAACCAGAGGAAATCAGACTGGCTGTGTCCCGTCCGGCTGACCGGATCGACCAACAGTTTTATTTGGCTAAAGACGAACAAAAGCTGCCGCTCCTCATTCACCTGCTTAGCCAGGTACAGAGCACGAGCATGGTACTTTTCACCTCGCGTAAATCGACGGTGGAGCCTATTGTGAGATCACTGCGGAAGCTGGGAATGGAAGCACATGGTATCTCCTCGGATTCTGAGCAGGCCGACCGTGAAATTGTTTTGAGGAATTTTAAAAACCGGAAATTCCCGGTACTCGTCGCTACCGACGTGCTTTCACGCGGGATTGACATTGATAACCTGAGCCACGTGGTTAATTACGATGTACCGCGTGATCCTGAGGATTATGTTCACCGGATTGGACGTACGGCCCGTGCAGAGTCCAAGGGAACGGCGATTACTTTTATCAATGAGCAGGACCAAAAATATGTACTGAAAATTGAACGTCTTTTTGAAAAGGAATTAGAGAAAAAATCCGTTACAAATGAGCTGGGCCTGGGCGAAGCTCCTGCTTTTGAACCCAAAAAACACAGAGCGCCTTCGGCTGGTGGCAGAAAGCGGCCGTCGGGCAGCAAAGAGGGGTCCGGGAAATCTTCCGGCAACAGACCAAAGCGCCGCAAACCCAAAAAAGAACATAATAACCCTTCTCAGGCATAAGTTGTTTTCAGCGTTCGTCGGGTGTTAAGCGAAAGAGAAACGCAGATCTGTGATTATACCAATGTTCCTTATAATGAAAACAATGATATAACCACAGGTTGCCAATTTTCCCTTTCATTTGTCTTGCCTAATAATCGACAGCATGAACTTAAACTAAGTACGTTTGGACCGTTTAATAGATTGGATAAGAAATTACAAGTTTAGCGTCGCCGATCCTCCTATCATCACCATGGAGGGTTTGTTCTCGCTGCTACTGCTGCTCGTTTTGAGTCTGGCGGCCGTATTTTTTCACCTGATCCGTATTCTTTTCAATGCGCCCGTTGATTTTTCAATGGACTGGAACCTGTTCCTGAGCTGGATTCCACTTCTGATCGCATTTGTTGCCGACAGTCTTACCAAAAGATATACCAAGATTCCCATCGGGCTCTCGCTGCTGAGCGTAGCCTGGCTGGCTTTTTTCCCTAATGCGCCTTACATGATCACCGATCTGGCGCATTTGTCGGTGGATTACCAGCGCGATCTGACCTGGCATGATACCATAATGCTATTTTTCTATGCCGAAGTAAGCCTTTTCAACGGACTAGTTTCCCTGTACTGGATTCACCGGGCATGGAGACGGGCTTTTGAAAAACGGGCATCCAATATCACGCTGCTGATCTGTCTTCCGCTTGCCGGATTCGGCGTATACCTGGGCCGGGTACGGAGGATGAACAGCTGGGATATCATTCACGAGCCCGGGCTGATCGTTACCAACCTGATCGAGAGTATCATGGACCGGACTGCACTGGTATTCAGTTTTGAGATCGGTTTGTTGCTCGGGATTTTATATCTGGTACTCTGGGGAATTATCCGTTTCAGGATCAGGTACAACAAAAAACACCAGTGATTTTCGACTAGCCTTACCAAGAAACCCTGTTCGTATTGAAATATGCAGATTTCTGAAAATGTAAAAGGATCCTACTCTTCCCAGTACGACCAGGGCACGGTAGCATGGCGCAATACCGGCGCCAAATACAAAGCGCTGAACATTGTCGAGCTTGCCAGGGGAATTACTTTCAGGAATGTGCTCGAAGTGGGCGCAGGGGAGGGGAGTATCCTGAAATGGCTGGACGAATGGAATTTCAGCCAGGACCTGAATTGCGTAGAGATTTCCGAAAGCGGTATAGAGCTTATAAAGTCGAAAAACATCCGCAACCTGCGTGATATCCTGCTTTTTGACGGTTATAAAATTCCGTATCCTGATAATCATTTTGACTTGGTTATCTGCTCGCATGTACTGGAACACGTGGAGCACGAGCGCACATTGCTGAGAGAAATTAAAAGAGTATCCAAATACCAGATCTTTGAAGTACCCATTGATTTTTCATTTTATGTTGATAAAAAGGTAAAACATTTCCTTTCCTACGGGCATATCAATATCTACACACCTGCTCTATTCCGCTTTCTGCTGGCAACCGAGAGCTTTGAGGTTAAAAAAGATATCTGTCACCTTTATCACGATGATGTTTTGAAGCTGCTTTACAAAAACAACAAAGCGGCATTTTATATCACGCAGGCCAAATATGCATTGCTGCGGCTCTTTCCATACTTGCGAGGGATCAAGCCCAGTTCTTATGCTGTACTGACCGAAAAAACAGATAAGCAGCTATCGATCTTTTAAGCTGTTTCAATGGACGAGCTTCCAATCATTTTCCGGGACGACTTCCTGATTGCTGTCAACAAACCGCACGGCTTGCTCGTGCACCGGTCTTCCATTGCTGCCGATACAGACCAGTTTGCAGTGCAGATCCTGCGCGACCAGATCGGGCAGCATGTTTATCCCGTACATCGTCTCGACCGGAAAACAGCCGGCGTATTGCTATTCGCATTATCTGAGGAAGTAAACAGCCTGATGCAGCAGCAATTTCAGAACGGGCTGGTCGACAAAATCTATCACGCAATTGTGCGCGGCTACACACCGGAGCAGCTCGATATTGACTATCCGCTGAAAAAGGAAAACGGTACAGTGCAGGAGGCCTTTACTTCCCTGCGGACTTTGCAGCATTCAGAAGTCGGCTTTCAAATCGGGAAACACCCCACTTCACGCTATTCAGTGGTTGAGCTAAAACCTACCACAGGCAGAATGCACCAGCTTCGCAAGCACATGGCGCACATTTTCCACCCGATCATCGGCGACCGGCCTTACGGATGCAACAAGCAAAACAGGTACTTCAAGGAGGAATTTGAAATGATGGAAATGATGCTGCACGCTTCTGAACTTTCGTTTACGCATCCTGTTCTCGGGAGTCGCCAGCAAATCCGCGCCCCTTTCCAGCCCGCATTTACCGGAATGCTGGATTTACTACAATTTGATGCTGCAGCAATTTCGGGCACAAGTGTTTATTAAATTTTTCGCAATTTGTAAATGCATTCATTCAGCTGTAATATATGGAATCAAGCTATTTAACCAGTATTCTGAAACAATTCCGGTACTACAAATACCTGGGTGAAAAGGCAATAGCCCAGTTGCCGGAAGACAAACTGTCCTGGCAGTATAATGAGGACAGCAATAGTGTTGCTGTAATTATAAACCACCTGGCCGGCAATATGCTTTCGAGATTCACAGATTTCCTGACATCCGACGGAGAAAAACCCTGGCGAGACCGCGACGCGGAGTTCGGGAATGCATTTGCGGATAAAAGCGGGTTAATGGCGCATTGGGAGCGCGGCTGGCAAACGTTATTTGATGCAATCGAAACACTTTCTGAATCGCAGCTGGAAAGCATTGTTTACATTCGAAATGAAGGCCACACGGTGGTAGAAGCATTAAACCGCCAGCTCGCGCATTATTCCTATCACGTCGGCCAGATCGTTTTTATCTGCAAAATGCTGCGCGGCGAACAATGGGAAAGTCTCTCGATCCCGCGCAACCAATCGTCAAAGTACAACGAAGGCAAATTCGCCCAGCAGCAAAGCCACCGGCACTTTACTGACGAGTTTCTGGGAGAAAGCGGAAATGAAGCTAGTGGGCAGAATCCTCCGTTTTGATTTTAATAAGTTCAACAGGCACAACCTCAGGAAGATCGCTCGTGTTTTCCTCAAACTCAGAAATTAGGTGCGCCAGTAAGAGCTTTTCTTTATGCTCGTCAGATTGACCGTTTGTTTGCTTGATTTCCTGATAACGAGCTAGTGCCACGTCATACTCTTGTTCATTTTCAATCCGAAACCAGCTAATTCGATTCTTTTCCATACCTGTTTGTCTTAAATGTGTGTAGAACTTGCAATATACAAGCTATTGGTTGGATTATCCTACGCTTCTGTTAAATAGCCCAGCCTCACAACCGAACAAACATTGTTCGCTATCGAACATTACTTCTTTGGCTGAGTTAAGCCAAATCTCTGTCTCAGAGCCGGTTTAGGCTCGCTTGCCTTGCTGGCAAACTATTTAGGGCATTGAACCCGGGAAGTCTGATCGTCCTGGTGAAATATGATAAGCAACTACTTGAAAATAGCGTGGCAAAACCTTTCTAACAGCCGGTTTTATGCCCTTATTAATTGTACCGGATTGTCTGTCGGTCTGGCAATTGGTATTTTAATACTGCTTTGGGTGCAGGATGAGCTCAGTTTCGACCGCTTCAACAAGCAGGCCGAAAACATTTACAAACTCGAAAACAGGGTGGGTACAGGTGCAAGCCAGCAGATATGGTCGGGTACGGTGGCGCCCATTGCCAGCTTCGCCAAAAGAGAGCTGCCAGAAATCAAGGATGCTGCCCGACTGACCTATAACGGTTTCTATAACGTCTTCAGATACAAAAACAAGCTTTTCAGCGAAGAACAATCGTACTTCACGGACGCGGCACTTTTCTCCATTTTTGATTTTCCATTGATAGAAGGTGATGCGAGAAATCCGTTTCCGGATAACTATTCCATTGTAGTCACCAAGAGCACCGCAAAACGGTATTTCGGCAGCGAGCGTGCACTTGGAAAGGTGGTTACCTGCTACACGGTTCCATTCAAAGTCACGGGTGTAATCAACGATTTTCCTGAAAATTCAAGCATCAAAGCTGATGTATTCCTGCCGATCTCACTGCGCTTCAAAGACGTTTACAGCAACCGTACCGATGGTAAAAACAGTGAGAACGACTTTCATGAGTTTGACTACACCACATTCCTGCTCTTTCAGCCAGGTACGTCCGTAGGTAACCTGGCTGAAAGACTGCGGAACATACATTTGCGGAACAAACCCGATGATACCGACCTTACTTACCTGCTGCAACCTTTAACAAATGTCCATTTGTATAAGTCGGATGGAACCGGACAAGGTATTGAAACCGTGCGTACTTTCAGCATTATCGCCTTTCTGATCCTCGCAGTAGCCTGCATTAATTATGTAAATCTGTCGACCGCCCGCTCGCTGCTCCGCTCCAAGGAAGTAAGTATGCGAAAAATCGTGGGTGCCGACAAGTCGCAGCTATTCACGCAATTTCTCGTCGAAACGGTCCTGGTTTTCCTGATTTCCGCTTTCATGGCGGTTATCCTGATGATCCTGCTTATACCTGTTTTCAATCAAATTTCGGGGAAAAAACTGGTGCTGGATCTGGCCGATTACCAGATCTGGCAGGTTCTTGCGGGTACTATCCTGGCTACGCTGCTCGCGTCGAGTATCTATCCTGCATTGTTACTGTCGTCGTTTGAGCCCCTTAAAGCACTGAAAGGCAAAGTATCGGCCGGGTTGAATGAAGTACTGTTCCGTAAAGTATTGGTGGTGATCCAGTTTACAGTTTCGGTGATTCTCATTGCCGGTACATTGGTGATCAACAACCAGCTGCAATACATCCGCTCCAAATCATTGGGGTACGACAAAGCGCACGTGCTTTCATTTGCAATGGGAAAAATGGCCGGCCACTATGATGCGGTGAAGGCAGATTTAATGGGGAATCCAGGCGTAACGAGCGTTACAAGATCCAACTTCAATGTCGTGATGATTGGCGGACAGACTGGCAGCAATGACTGGGATGGGAAAGAACCCGGCGAAACGATGATGATGCGGTTCATGAGCGTTGACAAGAGTTTTATCCCGTTCTTCAAAATGCAGCTCGCCGCAGGCGCCAACTTCTCGGATACACCGGCCGATTCCAGCCACTTTATTCTCAATGAAACAGCTGTAAAAACAGCCCGCATTAAAGATCCGATTGGTAAAAGATTCAAACTCTGGGATACGGAGGGAACAATTATCGGCGTGGTCAAAGACTTTCACTTCGCCTCGATGAAGCGGAAGATCGAACCTGTCATTTTCCAGAATGCACCCAATCAAATGGCCCGGATATATATTAAAACGACAGGAGAAGATGCAGCAAAGGCGATTGCCGCGGCGCAAAAATCCTGGACACAGTACAATGCAGATACTCCGTTCCAATATGCTTTTCTGGACGAAGCTTTTAATTCATTGTACAGGTCGGAGGAGCAAACAGGTACGCTTTTCAACATTTTTGCTTCCATTGCTATTCTTCTTTCCTGTCTGGGCTTGT
>NZ_JBHYGF010000188.1:0-700 GCF_051859145.1 Dyadobacter sp. | reverse complement strand
CACAAACGCGGCGGAAGGAAATTGGTGTGCGGAAGGTGCTGGGCGCTGGACTGTCGGGTATCGTCGGGTTGCTGGCCAAAGATTTCATCAGACTGGTACTGATCGGCATTGTGGTTGCGGTACCGATCGCGTGGTACACAATGGAAAAGTGGCTGCAGGAATTTGCTTACCGTACCGACATCAAATGGTGGGTTTTTGCACTGGCGGGCGTGCTGGCGATTGCAATTGCGCTGCTCACCATTTCATTCCAAAGTATCAAGGCCGGATTGATGAACCCGGTCAAAGCCCTGCAAAACGAATGAAAGCAGGGCTTTGAACAAAGTTTTAAGAAAACAAGGAAAAGAGCTACTCAGACCAGACTGCCAGCTCGTAACCGTCAGGATCAGTAAAGTGGAAGCGGCGGCCGCCCGGGAATTCGAAAATGTCCTTGACGATCTTACCGCCCGCATTTATAACCTTATCTTTTGTAGCAACTACGTTTTCGGAGTACAGGATCACCAGGATACTGCCGTTAACAGGTTCGCCGGTGGTGAAGCCGCCATCTACAAAGTCGCCTTCAAATGCGGTGTACTCAGGACCGTAATCAGTGAATTTCCAGCCGAAGCTTTCGGAGTAAAACTTTTTAGCCGCAGCCAGATCGCGGGAAAGAAACTCAATGTACTGGATCTGCTCGTGCCTGAGCCTTTTTTGCGGTGATTCC
>NZ_JBHYGF010000187.1:1895-7942 GCF_051859145.1 Dyadobacter sp. | reverse complement strand
AAGAATTGTAACAATGGCATTGTTCATGCAAATAATGCAAGATACATTGTAGGCTTCTACACTGCGCTCGGGGAAACAAAGCCGCGCTAACATTTACCGGCACAATTCAACCCAAATAATCAGCATTTCACAGCTGATTCCAAGCATTTGAAATACTTCTGCCTTTCCCCGAATGCACGCGTTTCTCAATTTTGTGCCATTGAAAATGCAGTAAAGTCTCAATTAACAATGCACAGATCTTTTCAGGACGAAATGCTTTATCCTGACCAACACGCATGAAAGCAAATGTAATTACAGCGCACGGTCCGGCAGCGACAGTCTTTGCGCTTTGTGAAATGCCGGAGCCCATTGCCACAGCCGACGACCTGGTTATAAAAGTTTTGACTACTAGTGTAAATCCGCTCGACTGCCGGATCAGGAACAAAGCTTCCGTTCCGCGCAACTTTCCGCTGATCCTGGGTTTTGATGTTTGTGGTTTGGTAGTTGGAATGGGAAGTAATGTAAAAGGATTCAGGATTGGAGACAGGGTAATCGGGTCTCCTACCCCGTTCCGGAACGGCGCGAATGCGGAGTATGCGGCCGTGGATTACCGCTCCTGCGCTTTGGCGGGCAATCTTCCCGACGAGATAGCAGCCGCCATTCCGCTGGTTGGCATAACCGCGTTCGAAGCTTTGCTGGACAGGCTGCATATCCGAAGTGGAGACCTCGTCGTGATCCACGCAGGTGCGGGCGGGGTTGGACATCTTGCAGTACAGCTTGCCAAATACGTGGGCTGTAAAGTGGTCACCACAGCCAGTCGGAAGGAATCAATGGAATATTGTAGCACCACACTCGGTGCGGACTATGTTATAAATTACCGGCAGGATGACGTAAAAGCCGCCATAATGGATTTGACCAATGGAGAAGGTGCTGCTTTGATCCTGGATACGGTTGGAGGTTCCACATTCAGCCAGTGCATTGATTATGCCGCGTATAATGGACATATTTGCTCGATACTGCCCGTGTCAATCGATGCGCAGGAAGGTTATCGGCTGCTTTTGAAAAACATCACATTGAGCTACCAGTTCATGGGCGGGCCGTTACAAAACCCGTCTCAAAACCGGCAGCACATTATCCTGAAAAGACTGGTTGAAATGGTCGAAAACGGAACATTGCAGCCAAATGTATCGAAAGTGTATCCATTGGAAGATCTGGCCAAAGCACACGAAGAGATGGAAACCGGGCACACGATTGGGAAAATTATTATTCGTGCCAGCAATTTGAACGCTGGAAAGTAATCAAAGAAACAAATGCAAATCCTGCCGCTATCTGAAAAACACTATCACGAAATCATATCGGTGTGGGAGGCTTCTGTGACCGCCACACATCATTTTCTTTCCAGGGCTGATATTCAGTTTTATAAGCCGCTGATATTGGAAGAATATCTTCCTTGCGTTTCGCTGTTCGGCATTTACAGGGACCCTGAAAAGTTGGCTGGATTTATCGGGATAACTGGTGATGAAATCGGGATGCTTTTTATTCACCCGGACGATTTCGGAAAAGGTCTGGGCAAAAGCCTGTGTCACTTCGCTATCAGGGAACTCGGCATTTCCAGGGTTGATGTCAATGAGGATAATCCGGGTGCATTAGAATTTTACAAGAAAATGGGTTTTGAAATAGCAGGCCGCTCTGCCACAGACCCGAGCGGAAATCCGTTCCCTATCCTCCATTTAAGGCTTCGCACAGTTAGTTAATGCCGATTAAAGTTGCATTTGTGCCTGTCTCAGGAACAGGCTCCCACATTGATGAGATCCTTTGGGATTTTAAGTCTGTGTCAGGGCACAACTTTTTAAGTCACCCTGCCTGAACATTTCATCCAAAATCATGAAAGCCGCAATTATCACCGAATACGGTTCCCCCGAAGTTTTCAAAATGGCAGATCTGCCCACGCCTGAAATTGAAGACGGCCAGGTATTGATCCAGAATAAAGCATCTTCTGTAAACCCGGTAGACACGCTCGTGCGGCAAGGTAAGACGCGGCTGATTACCGGTTTGTTCGGCCAGCACGTTTTAGGCGCCGATTTCTCCGGAGTAGTTATGGAATCTAAGAACCCCGCATTCAATGTAGGCTCGGAAGTGTACGGAATGCTGAGTGCTGTAAAAGGTGGCGCCTATGCTGAAATGCTCGTAGCTGAGGAAGAAAACATGCATTTCAAGCCTGCAAACATCTCTTTCACAGAAGCTGCCTCCATTCCGCTGGTAGGATTAACAGCCTGGCAAGGTTTAATGGATAACGGAAAAATGCTTTCGCGACAGCATGTTCTGATAACCGGATGTACCGGCGGCGTTGGTTACATCGCTGTTCAGATCGCCAAGCACTTCGGCAACACGGTAACAGGTACCTGCAGTGAATCCCACGCTGATTTCGCAAAACAGATCGGCGCAGACCACATTATTATATACGATAAAGAGGAAATCCCGGCAGAGAAGCAATTTGACCTCATTTTTGATGCCAGCGGCCATTTCACCATCTCTGATCTCAAAGACAGTCTCACCGACACGGGCCTTTTCGTTACAACCCGTGGCGGAGCCGACAGTCTGGGCGGCGTAGTTGACGCGGCCATTGATATGGTATTTCAAAAACGCATGAAACTGGTTGTAGTGAAACCGAATTCCGAAGAACTTTTCCAACTGGCCAAGCTCATTGAAGCGGGTGTCATCAAACCCCAGGTCTCCAAAACGTTTGCATTGGAAAACCTGGGCCCCGCACATCAGATGGTGGAAGAGGAAAGCTTTACCGGGAAGGTAGCAGTCGAGATTTGATGGAAATCGCGCCTCAGCCGGGCAGCACGCTATTGTTCGATACCATGCTGCCCGGCGTTTTGGAACATACTTAACAGGTTGCTCAAAGCATCTACCGAATGCAGCATCCCGGTGGATTCGAGTGTTATCTGGGTAACAATACCGGCGCGTTTACACATTTGCTGTTCGAATGCGGCAATAGCCTCTTTGACGGTCGAATAACTGTCGCTGGCTAAATGCGCCGCCAGTTCCAGCGCGTCCTGCATTGCCATATTCACGCCTTCGCCGGCATAAGGCGGCATCCGGTGTGCAGCATCGCCGATCATCGTCAGGTTAGCCAGCGGCTCCCATTGTTGATCTGTTGGATAATGATACTGCGGCCGCGGCACGAACCATAGCTCGTCGCTTTCAAATAACTCCTGCCAAATCCCGTCCCAGGAGCTGAAAGCTTCTTTAAACCATTGCAGTACCTCCTGTTTGTTCCCAAAGTCAATCCCGCTTTCCTTTACCCAATGCTCCGGCGAATTGCAGCCCGTGTAAAATGACAGGCTCCCGTCGCCTTTTGCGCTCAGTATCAGGGATTGTTGATTGCCAAATGCAAAAACTTTCCCTCCTTTCGTCAGCTGGTGCAAACGCGGCGCATTCTTCTCTGCATTGTACACGTTCCCTTCCACGATCGTGATGCCCGAATAGATTGGCTGAATGTCGGTGATGTAAGATCGTATCCTGGAATTGGCTCCGTCTGCTGCGATCACGATGTCGACGTAGGAACTTGTGCCATTTTTGAAATGCATAAGCCAGCCTGCCCCGCTTTTGTCCATGGACAGAAAGTGGCTGTCCCATACGATCGTATCATCAGACAGCGAGTCAATCAGCAAACGCCGCAGCGGGCCGCGGTCAATCTCGGGGCGGTCTTCTGTTAGTGACTCTGACGTGTGATCGTCGAACTGAATGTGCGCGTACTGATCCGTAACGCGCAGTTTGCCGGCATCGGGGCGGTAATTTGCAAAGAATGCATCGAGCAGCCCCGCCTCGCGCAATGCCGCCAGCCCCGATTCCTGGTGAAGGTCGAGCGTTGCGCCCTGCACGCGCACATCTTTATTGATATCACGCTCATACACTTTAACCCGGGCGCCGCGCGTTTGGAGCAGGCGCGCGAGTGTTAAACCGCCGGGCCCGCCGCCGACGATAGCAATGTCTTTATTTTCAATGACCATGTTTTTGTCTTGTTTGATTTTACAAAACAAAACTACGCGGGTGGCAGGGTCGAAAATTGTATAAATCGGTCTTCCCGGTTTCGGGCCAGCTCTTTGGGAATAACGCCTGCATATTTGCGGATCTCACGGATGAAATGCGACTGGTCGGTATAATTCTCCTCCGGGAAAAGCTTGCCTGCTTTGATATGCCCGAAGGATGACCTGAAACGCAGTACGTTGCAGTAGGTTTTAAGCGACAAGCCAAATGTATCCTGGTAGTAGCGGTTGATCTGCCTGCTGCTCCAACCCGATTGATCAGCAAGTTCCGCAACGCTCATAGCGCCGTGAGAATCATATATCAGATCGAAAAGCCTTTTCTTACGTGGGTCGATATCGGCAGTAATCCTGGCCAGAAGTACATCTGTCAGTAGTGAGGCGAATTGCCTGAGATCTTCAAATTGCCCGATATCTGTATTAAAAAAGTCAATAGGTAACAACGTGACGCCGTCGGGTTGAAGCGGCAAATAGGATTTGAACAGATATTCCGCTGCAAGAGGTCGGAAGCTGATGCAGAACATCCTGAAACGCGGACCGATTTCCACCTGTGACGGACGCGTTTCCAGGCCGTGTAAACCCAGGTACTGCCGGTCATCGAAATGAAAGCTGACATCCAGCCGGCCGTCAGGCAATACAATAGCGGGCTTCTGCCCGTCGGTTTCGTTCGTCAGTATCCAAAAACTCTCCACGAGGGTTTCCAATGCCGCAACGGGCTGCACCGTTTCAAAGCTGATACTATTCATATAAGAAAACTTACTCCGCAAGATACATTCCTTCCCCAAAAACACCACACGATGCCAAATCCTTCACAGTTAAGAATGCGGAAAAAAGATACGCGACAACCAGTGCTATTTTATTAAAACCTGAACGGTTGAACATTTGCATTAGAGTAAAACTTAGCCGACTATTACATTGTAGAATGGTCCGTTGTCACAATATCCCATGCATTTGAAATGAAGCGTATGTTGAGCGTAGTATTACTGGAAAATTCAGGGAAGCAGGAGGATATTGTGAAACAGTTACTTTCAAAAGCGCAACTACACGCTGAAATTCAGGTGGTTGCTACATACGAAGAATTTGTTAACGTAATTACAAAATCACCTCCCGATATTATACTCTCGGAATACAAGCTGCCCGACATTGATTGCTCCCAGGCGTTGAAAATACTGCGGGAGCACGGGGTAATGGTTCCCTTCATTGTTGTTTCTGACGCGGTAAGCGACGATATGGCCGGGGAGTTGCTGTCAATGGGTGTTGAGGATTACATAGCCTGGTCGCAGGTGGGCAGGCTGCCGTTTGCTATTCACAAGGCGCTGGAAGCATATGGCGTAAAAAGGGAGCAGCAGGCACTTTTGCAGCAATTAAGCAACCGGGAAAAGCAATTCCGCACCCTCATCGAACATAGTACCGACGCGGTGGTGATACTTAATAAAGATGCGCAGCCAACCTATGTTTCCCTGGCCGTGAAAAATGTGCTGGGATATACAGCCGAAGAGGTGATGAATATGGACATTTTTACCAAAGCGCACCCCGACGATCTGACCGGCCTGTACGAAACCATGGCCAAAGTGTCTGCCAATCCCGGCAAGGCGATGCCCGGACATACCGGCAGAATGCTTCACAAGGATGGTACCTGGCGCTGGATCGAAGCAACGGTGACCAATCTTTTACATGAGCCTGCTATCAATGGGATTGTTGATAACTTTCGTGATGTGACCAAACAGAAGGTCAGTGAGGAAAACCTGTTGCACCTGAACAGGCTCTATGCTTTTTTAAGCCAGGTTAACCACACACTTGTACACGCGCCCGACGCGCAGACGGTCTTCACAGAAGTGTGCCGCATTGCCTGTGAGACGGGGAAGTTTGAAGCTGCCTGGATCGGCATGTTTGCCGATGACAATAGCGTAAACGTGTTGGAGCAACAGGATATGTCTGCCGGGTGCCTGACGGGCTTTACCAGCGCCACAGAAGAACAGCACCTGCTCCGTACCATGCTCGATTCCCGGCCCTACT
>NZ_JBHYGF010000187.1:0-1885 GCF_051859145.1 Dyadobacter sp. | reverse complement strand
ACACCCGGGAAAGTTTTATATCCGGCCGCTGGAAAGCACTTGCGGCGACTGCCGGGTACCAGTCCTGCATGATCCTGCCCATTAAAAAATCGGGGATTGTTACCGGCACGTTTAGCCTGTACGGTTCGGAAACAGACACTTTCACCGACGCCGAAATTACATTGCTGAAAGAAGCCGCATTGGGGATATCGTTTTCACTGGATCATTTCGAAAAGGAAAGATTGAAACTGATCGCCGATGAACAGCTCAGACATAAGGAAAGAAGATTACGTCAGGCACAGGCTATTGCGCATTTAGGCAGCTGGGAAACAGACTTGGTGACGAATATGAGCTTATGGTCCGACGAAGCATGTAAGATCTACGGCTTGCCGGAAGGCGATAACATCCAGTCCGCAGAATCGTGGCTGTCGTTTGTCCATCCCGACGACCTGGACTATGTAGTTTAAAAGAACCAGCAGGTTTTTGCTTCGATGCAGCCCGCCGATTATCACCATCGCATTATCCGGGCAGACGGACAGATCAGACATTTGCACGTCCAAACGCATCTGGAACTCAACCATCAGGGCAAACCCGTCAGTTTGTTCGGGGTTTTGAATGATGTGACCGAACAAAAGCTGGCAGACGAAAAAGTAATTAAGGCACTTCAGGAAAGAAATATCATTCTTGAAAGTATTGGCGACGGGTTTTATGCACTTGACAGAAACTGGGTAGTAACTTACTGGAACAAAAAAGCCGCATTACTGCTGAACCGCCCGAAAGAGGCATTGCTCGGCAGGAATCTTTGGGAAGCATTTCCCGATATTGTCAATACGCCCATTTATCATTCCTATCACAAGGCAGTGGAAAACAATGCGATCCAGCACTTTGAATATTATTATGAAAGCAACCGGACCTGGTTCGAGATTACCGCCTACCCTTCTGCCAATGGTTTGTCTGCGTATTTCAAGAATATCACCCCGCGGAAACAATCGGAAGCACAGCTACGGGAGCTGAATGAGAGCCTGAGAAATTATGCGAATGAACTGACGGAATCGAACAAGGGGCTGGACCAGTTTGCATACATTGTATCGCACAACCTGCGGGCACCCGTCGCCAATATCATCGGACTGGGCGAGCTCATTACACAGACCGACTATCCGCCGGAGGTGAAAGAACAGTTTTTGGAAGGGATTGTAGTGAATGTAAAAAGACTGGACAATGTCATTTCCGACCTCAATACCATTTTACAGGTAAAGCAGGGAGTCGGCGAGAACAAGGAGCTGGTAAATCTGCAAAACCTGACCGATAACATCAGGTCGAGCCTGCTGAACATGATGGAAAAAGAACAGGTCAGTATCATCACGGATTTCAGCGCAGTAAACGAACTTTTTACACTGAAAACATACCTGTATAGTATCTTCTACAATCTGATTACCAACAGTATAAAGTACCGCAGTTCCCATCGGCCGCCAGTGATCCACATTACCAGCAGTGTGGAAGAAGGCCGGCTGAAAATCTCCTTCCGTGATAATGGCATGGGAATTGACATGGACAGAAAAGGCGCCCAGATTTTCGGCTTATACAAGCGCTTTCATAACCACGTTGAAGGAAAAGGTTTAGGATTATTCATGGTGAAAACACAGGTGGAAATGCTTGGAGGAAAGATCAGTATAAGCAGTCGTGTTAATGAGGGCACTGAATTCAACATCGAATTCGGCTCAGATTTGCTCCACAATCCTGTCCTATGAAGTCATACACGCAATTCATCGTTGTAGACGACGACCCGGTCAATAACATGGTCAGCCAGTATATGATCGCCCATGTCGCTCCCGGTGCACGCATTCAGCTTTTTGACGATCCCGACCAAGCCCTGGACTCCATTAGAAACGAGTTTAATACAGACCCA
>NZ_JBHYGF010000186.1:0-7945 GCF_051859145.1 Dyadobacter sp. | reverse complement strand
GATAGCGGCACCGAAAAGGTGCTGGAAAGCGAAGAACATATCCCCGATCATGCAGTTGGGTTAAATATGGTACTGCGGCTTCTTTCGGATCCGGCGGACGGTTTAATCCAAAACCCGGACGAGATCGCGGCAGTAGGGCACCGCGTTGTGCATGGAGGGGATTGTTTTTCAAAGGCTACACGCATTACAGCCGGGATCAAAGAGAAAATCAAAGAGCTCTCGGACCTGGCTCCCCTGCATAATCCCGTCAGCCTGGAATGCATTGAAGTAGCGGAAGCCACTTTCCCGAAAGCGGTACAAGTGGCAGTCTTCGACACCGCATTTCACCAGACCATACCGGAAGTAGCATACCGGTATGCGATCCCCGAGAAGCTTTATGAGAAGGATAAAATGCGCGTTTATGGTTTTCATGGCACCAGCCACAGTCACGTGACGCAAAAAGCGATGCAGTGGCTCGGGAAGCAGGATGCCAAAATTATCAGCATTCACCTGGGTAATGGTTGCAGCATTACCGCAGTGGATAGTGGCCGCTCTGTGGATACAAGTATGGGGTTCGGACCTTTAAGCGGCTTGATCATGGGCACCCGCTCCGGGGATATCGACCCGTCGGTGCTGCTGCATTTAATGGATAATGGAACGTACACACCGGATGAAATCAGCGACATCCTGAACAAGCAGTCGGGGCTGCGCGGCTTTACCGGGTCCAATGATATGAGAGACGTGCGCAGGATGGAGCAGGAGGGCAGCCGCCCGGCCAGGCTGATCCTGGATATGTATACCTATCGGATTAAAAAATACATTGGCGCATACGCAGCTGTTTTGAATGGACTTGATGCCATTGTTTTTACGGCCGGAGTAGGAGAGAACGACGCCGCGATCCGCGAGGCAGTATGTACTGGAATGGAGTACCTCAACATTCATCTTGACAAAGAAAAAAACAATACGCGCGGTGCTAACATTCGTGAAATCAGCCAGGCAGGGAATGGCGTGAAAATTCTGGTGGTGCCTACGAATGAGGAGCTGGAAATTGCCCAGCAAACGCTTGAACTGTTGTAGGAATGTAAGCTGGCCGGAGATGTAGTGCAGCAATCTCCGGCCTTTTTGTTTGTTAAAACATAATCTGGTACCGAACCGAAACTGCTCTTCCCGGAAGGTTATAGCCTCTTTTTTCGTAATAATTCTCATCCGTTACATTGGTAACTTTCATGGTCAACGAATGCATTGCATTGATCCTGAAAGAGGCGGCGAGGTCAAGTACCATGTACTGCGGGTATTCAATTTCCGGGTTGACCGGATCTGTGTAATCTATATCTTTCCGCGTTCCTACCGACCTTCCCGAGAGCCGCACGCGCAGCCACTTCCGGTTGTCATATTCCAGACCGTAGTTGAATGTATTTTTTGCCACATTCTGGATATCGCGGTTTGTCGCTTTACCGTCTGTATCGATGATCAGCTCCCGCGCTTTGAAGATCGACGAACCGTTCCAGTAGGCGCGCAATGCATATCTGAAATCATTCAATGCGCCCAGATCGTACGAGATTTCGGTTTCAAGTCCGGCTATATGCGCGTCTGCCGCATTCACAAAGGTGGCCCGGGATACAATCACGTCGCCATTTGCCAGCGGCTCGCTGGTTGTCCTGATGATTTTGGCAATGCGGTTATCCACTTTGGTTGCAAAATAGGTAACACCGGCAGAGAAGCCTGATCTGGGTTTGGTATAATGCAGGCCCAGGTCCCAGCTGAGGCTGCTTTCATTTTTCAGGTCGGCATTCCCGGCGGTAACTGCAATCCTCCCTTTCGAATCCCGCACCTCATTGTAACCCGCCACACTGTAAGCATCAGTAGTCACGAATGCGCGGCCGAGTGCACCTTTAATCCGTAGAAATGGCAAAAACTGGTAAGTCGCACCCAGGCTTGGACTGGTGAACGGGTTTGTTTTCTTACCGGCTTTATAGGATGGTAAAAGGGCGGTTTGGCGCACATCAAATGTGATATTGTCGTAACGTATTCCCGGCTGCAATGTGAGTTTGTTGAAGGTCAGCAGTGCCTGTGCGTAGAATGCGGAGGAAATAATCGCATAGGCCGGCTGCGTGGGTCCGCGTTCGGTGGTATCGTTTGTCCATCTTCTGCTTTGGGTAGCTGCATGCAGGTAATCGTAGCCGAGGATCAGCGCGTGGTTGCCCAGCTTCCAGACATCTTTTACCTGTAAACCTTTCCATGCATTTTCTAACTCCGCCGAGCGGAATGGTACCACGGGCTTGCCGGATACATTCAGGGTAAAATTGCGGGTGTTTTCTTCGGAGGTAAACACTTTCAGCGACGGACTGTGCGCGTCTATCTTGCCGGAAACTGACAAATCAACGGCAGCGCGGTCCACATTCTTGGTACTGGCCTCTGAACTTCCGGAAGATATTTCGCCGGGCGACTCCACATCTTTGGCCTGGAAAGTCTCCCCGCTCACATCCACACGCCAGTTTGCAGCCAGCTGGTATCCCGCCCGCAGCCTGCCGGAGTAATAATGTAATTTCGTGAAAGGTCTTCTTTGTCCGTCGGTAAGACTTTCATCCACATTTTCAGTCCCGCCGGAAGCATAATTTTTCTGCGCATCCTGGAATCTAAATGCATTGCGGAGCCAGTTGTTTTTGCCGATTTTATAATCCTTTGCACGTTCCAGATAGTTGAAAGAAAGGTCGTAATCAAGCTTTTTGGTGAGGTTACCTCCTGCATTCATCCCGGCCTGGACGGCCTGGAAGCTACCATATTCGGCGAATGCAGCCCCCCTGGTGTCCCCTTTCGAACGTGCGGTAATAACATTGATCACCCCGCCCATTGCCTGCGAGCCATAAAGCGAAGAAGCGGGGCCTTTCAGCACCTCAATCCGCTCTACTCCATTCAAATTGATCTGAGAAAGGTTAGTAGCCCCGGCAGGCCGGCCATCGATCAAAAGCAAAGTCCGCTGGTTCAACCCCGAAAACTGCGGACGGAAACCTCTTATCCCGATACCGGAAGACAAATTGGGATACTGGATTACATCCACAGCAGCCGTTTTTCGCACGATATCAGTCAGGTCGGCAGCCGGCGTCATTTGAATATCTTCTTTCGTTATCAAAACCAGTTTCTGCGCAATCGTCTCCATCTTAGTCTCAAACCGCGTAGCGGTAATTACGACGGGGTTGAGGGTGTTTTGCTGGGTTGTGTCGGGTGTTTGTGCGGAGGTGAGAAGCGGAAGGAGGGAGAAGAGAAGGCCCAGTGCGTACCTCTTTGTTGCCAGTGTTTTTGCTTTTGTTGCCAGTACCTCGCCCTTTGTCAACCGTGTTCCTTTTGTTGCCAGTACTTCGCCCTTTGTCACCCTGAGCGCAGTCGAAGGGCAATGGCGTGACGCTACTTTGCTTCGACTGCGCTCAGCATGACAAAGCGAAAAAACAGCATGGCAAAGCGAATGCAAAGCATTCCAATTGCAAAAACGAAAATATAAGTACCTCATTTAAAATAAATTAACATAATTAATCAATAGAACAATTCTAGCGAACCAGCCAGCGTGATTGCTCCGATGATGATGGAGAATGCGCCTACGAGGTAGTTGACGATGCGCAGGAAAGTTTCGCGGTGGGAGACGAATTTACTGATGGAGAATGCGAAAAAATAGCCGTAGGCGGACATGGAGAGGATAATGCCAACACTTTGAATAACGATGATCCAAACTGCTGTGCGGGCGTCACTTGCGGCGAGCGTCAATGCTACTGCGCAGGCACCTCCGGTACCGGCCAGTCCGTGCACCATACCTACCCAGAAAGAGCGGCTGAACTTTTGAGAATGGACAACAGGTGCCTGGAAAGCTGTTTTTTTGAAATTACGCATAATCGCCATAACACCCAGCCATATCATCAGCGGTCCGACAAGCAGTTCCACTTTACCGGAAACTTCCAGCGAGAAGGTGGATTTGAGCAGCAGCACCAGCACTGCAAAGAGAATCAGCGTAAAAGAATGCCCAAGCGCCCAGTGCGACGACCGCCAGATCATTTTCCACCGCTGGCCCGGACTGCGTTTTTCATCCGTAGCCAGGACAGAAACGGCCGCCATGTGGTCGGGTTCAAAGGAATGCTGCACACCTAGGAGCAGGGAGTCAATAAGCAGAAAATTGATCATCGAATAAAATTTAACCCTGCAAGCGCAGGCTGATTGATTTTATCCGGATTGGAATTGGGAAACAGGGGAAGAAGGCAAGACGCAAAGCCGCCTGCCAAAATCCTCTCGCCTTTCTTCCCGAAAGCAAAACGGATATTTTCAAACGGCAGGTCTTCTGACTCGTTCAGCAACTAACGCCTTCCCGGAAGAGTGATGAATTTTGAATGACTGAATGATTGAATGACTGAATGAGTGAATGAATTTTAGTTTTGAGTTAGCGAGTTTTGAGTTAGTGAATAATTATTGTATAAACCTGTAACTAAAAACTATTCACTAACTCACTAACTCACTAACTCACAACTCACTCATTCAATCATTCAATCATTCAATCATTCAATCATTGCCCTTCCAGTGGCCAAATGTCAATGCTTGGTTTATGAACTTACAGCAGCGGGTACTGTTCCGGATTTACACCGGATTCCCTTTTAATCACACCAGCGGCGTGAACCAAATGAGGCGCAAAGCTATATGTTTTTAAATGCTGCGAGGTAAAAATTTCCTTACTGATAAAAAATGTGCGTCTGTCGCGCTGCCTTCCTGGATTTCTGCGAAATCGTGCTACATTTGCCACAAACAAGTTCTTTGCTATCTTTTTCCAACAGGAAAGGTTTTACTAACCAGTGAATTAATAGGGGAATCGTGTGAGAATCACGAGCTGTCGCGCAACTGTAAGTAACGTATCGAATTCGATGTAAACGTTACGAGTCAGAAAACCTGCCTTTTCTTTGTTGACAATGCTTTCGCGGAATGAAGCTAGTCTGATCTGGATATTGCGTTTCAGGGTTAATGCCCTGTGCTCTTCATTGGGTTTTTCCTAATCCATTCTTCCTGTATTTTTCTTTTTTTTTCCTGTCGATCGTATTGTGAGATATAGCGGGGGCTATCAACTTTTTTTGCCACGAATGCACGAATGGACACGAATGCGTGTGCAGCCGGACAGGGTTGGTGTTAGCAGCGGAATCAATGGCCCAGTCTCATTTTCTTATTTCTGCCCCGGCAAGCAACTCGGGTAAGACAACCCTTACGCTGGGTTTACTGCGCGCACTTACCAGGCGCAACCTGAAAGTTCAGCCTTTCAAGTGCGGACCGGATTACATTGATCCCATTCACCACACCGAAGCCGCGCGGAACCAGAGTATCAATCTCGATACATTCATGTCTTCCAATGCGCACGTGCAGGCACTTTACGCAACGTATTCGGCTCACTCCGACGTGGCTGTGACCGAGGGTGTAATGGGGCTTTTCGATGGTGCTCAGAAAATGGACGGCAGCAGTGCGGCGATTGCAGAACTGCTGGGTATACCGGTTGTTCTGGTAGTTGACGCCAGGTCAATGGCGTATTCGGCTGCGGCTTTGCTGTTTGGCTTCAAAAACTTTTACCCGCACATCTCCATTGCAGGCGTGATTTTCAACTTCGTTGGAACAGAATCACATTATCGCTTTTTGCAGGATGCCTGTGCCGATGCGGGCGTTGAGGCGCTTGGTTATTTGTCTAAAAACAGCGCACTGGCTATCCCCTCGCGACACCTGGGCTTGCATATTTCTGCGGACACAAATTATGAACAGATCATCGAAAATGCAGCTCACGCAGTGGAGCAAACGGTGAACCTGGACCGGCTGCTGGAATTAACGAAGGTTCAGATCAATCATGAAGGAAGCCGCCCACCTGTACCAGCAAAAGAACCGGAAAGCAAGCTGAAAATTACCATCGCGCGTGATGAAGCATTCACTTTTACTTACCACCAAAATATAGAAGTACTGGCTGGTTTAGGTCATATTACCTGGTTTAGCCCGATCAGCGACCCTGTACTTCCCGTAACTGATTTCCTCTATATCCCGGGCGGCTATCCCGAGTTGCACGCGGCTGAGCTAAGCGAAAATGAATCCATGCGGGCGAGTATCAAAGCTTATTGTGATGAAGGCGGTTTGACTTTCGCGGAATGCGGCGGACTGATGTACCTGGGCGAGCAGCTTACGAATGCGCAGGGTGATACATTTGAAATGGCAGGCGCACTCCCATGCAGCACCAGTATGCTGCATTCCAAAATGGTACTGGGTTATCGTATCGGAAATTGGGACGAAATGCAGTTCAAAGGTCACGAATTCCATTATTCGGGATTTACAAACAACAGTTTGACCACCGACAATGCGCTGATCACGAATGCAAGAGACATTGAAACAGAAACAAAGCTCTACCGGCAAAACAACACCTTCGCTACCTACATGCACATTTACTGGGGCGAAACGGCAAGCTTCATAAAAAACATAGTCACCAAAGCAAAAGAAAGCCGTCAGCCGACAGCCGAAAGCCGATAGCCAAAAAATGATTTCACACAAACGCCAGCGTGTCACACGCTCAGACGGAAAATCCATTAACCTGGTACAGCGCCGGGGACATTTGTCGTACTGCTACAATGCCTGCTGCTGCGGCCGGGTTGACCGTGGCTATGCGGCTATACCGGTTGAACTCTACAAAAGCGAATGGCTGAAACGTAAGCTGCGCAACACTGTTCACCTGACCAAAGGCGGCTGTCTCGGCCCGTGCACACTCGCCAATGTGGCGACCCTGCTTTTTGACGGGCATTCAGTATGGTTCCATTCGATCAATAACGACTGGCAGATCGTCGCGATTTTCGATTACATTGAGAGCATGGTCAAAGCCGACAGGTACCTCGTGCCCCCGGCTGACCTGGCTGAATATGTATTCCAATTTTATACCTGGAAAGGCTCTGAAAATGCAACAATAGCTGGTGAAACTGCTTTGCCAACAGAAGGAATCGTATTCCTCACCCACGCAGATACCGACCTGCTCGCGCTGAACCGGGCAATGGAACTGCTGCCCAACGATTTTCCAAAAACGTTGGGAATGAGTTTGATGGGTATCAAAAGTGAGGCGCAAATGGCGCAGCTGCTCGAAAGGGAAATCGCGGAAGCTAAGATTATCGTAATCCGCATTCACGGCCGGCTGAGCGGTATCCCCGGTTTCGGCGAGCTGGTGAATCTTGCCAAAAAGCGGCAGCAGCACCTGATTGTGGTCAGCGGCACGGGCGAGCTGAATCCTGAATTTGCAGCAGTATCTACGGTTTCGCCCGCGATTTTGCAAGATACACTGAGCTATTTGCAAGCCGGCGGGTACAACAACCTGGCCTCGCTGCTCTTCTACTTGTCGGACCATCTGCTGATGACAGGCTTCGGCGCGGAGCCGGCAGCTGCATTGCCTGAACACGGCATCTACCACCCCGACCTGCCCGAGAATGCGGATATGGGCGATTGGTTAAAGTTTTATAATCCCGCACAAGCAACCGTCGCAATTACCTTTTACCGGGCGCACTGGATCAGTGGGAATACGGGATTTGTGGATGCCATGATCAGGTCGCTGGAAGAGCGGGGGCTGAATGCGCTGCCGGTTTTTACCTCGTCCCTGAAATCCATTGATCCCGGAAGCGGCCGGCCCTTCGCATTTCAATTCTTTGAAGCGCCTGTGCGGGTGGATGTTTTGATCAATACCATTTCGTTTGCAATTACGGATATACAACCCGCAGGTGCCGTCAGCAAACCGGTTGCCGCACTTACCAGTCTCGATGTGCCTATCCTGCAAGCAATTACCAGCGGCATGGCGCGCGGACCCTGGGAATCGTCGGCCCGAGGACTGAACCCGCTGGATACCGCGATGAATGTGGCTATACCCGAATTTGACGGCCGGATTATTACGGTACCTGTTTCATTTAAGGAAAAAGGAAAGGAAGCGAAAGGCTACGAG
>NZ_JBHYGF010000185.1:0-7952 GCF_051859145.1 Dyadobacter sp. | reverse complement strand
GCTCGTCATCTATTACTCATTCTGTTGTCAACAACAAGCCTGCGATAGATGCTGCGTTTTCAAGAGCCAAACGCGAAACTTTCTTAGGGTCAATGATACCAGCTTCCAGAAGATCTGTGTACACATTGTCTTTCGCGTTGTAACCGAAAGCACCTTGTCCGTCTTTCACTTTATTGATTACAACAGAAGGTTCGCCACCCGCGTTAGAAACGATTGTTCTCAAAGGAGCTTCAAGCGCTACGCGGATGATGTTGATACCAGTTGTTTCGTCTTCGTTGTTTCCTGTTACACCTTCCAGAGCAGCAGTTGCACGGATGAAGGCTACACCACCACCTGCTACGATACCTTCTTCAACAGCAGCACGTGTTGCGTGCAATGCATCGTCAACGCGGTCTTTCTTCTCTTTCATTTCAACTTCTGTTGCAGCTCCGATGTAAAGGATAGCTACACCACCTGAAAGTTTAGCAAGGCGCTCCTGCAATTTTTCACGGTCGTAGTCAGAAGTTGTGTTTTCGATCTGCGCTTTGATCTGGTTTACGCGGCCCTGAATATCCTCAGAGTTGCCTGAACCATTAACCAAAGTGGTATTGTCTTTGTCGATAATCGCTTTTTCGCAAGTACCCAGGTATTCCAAAGTTGCGTTTTCCAATTTGAAACCACGCTCTTCTGAAATAACAGTACCGCCAGTGATGATCGCGATATCTTCCAGCATTGCTTTACGACGGTCACCGAAACCAGGCGCTTTAACAGCAGCTACTTTCAATGCACCACGGATTTTATTTACTACCAATGTAGCAAGTGCTTCTCCGTCAACATCTTCTGCCAGAATAAGCAAAGGACGGCCGGTTTGAGCAACTGCTTCCAACACAGGAAGAAGTTCTTTCATTGAAGAAACTTTCTTCTCAGAGATCAGGATGAATGGACGCTCCAACTCAGCTTCCATTTTCTCAGTGTTGGTTACGAAGTAAGGAGACAGGTAACCACGGTCAAACTGCATACCTTCCACAGTTTTAACTTCTGTTTCAGTACCACGCGCTTCTTCCACAGTGATAACACCTTCTTTACCTACTTTCTCCATCGCCTCAGCGATCATATTACCAATTTCCTCGTCATGGTTTGCAGAGATTGTTGCAACCTGAGCGATTTCTTTTGAAGTAGAGATAACCTTTTTCTGTCCTTCAAGATTTTTTGTGATGATAGAGACAGCTTTGTCAATACCACGTTTCAAATCCATTGGGTTAGCGCCAGCTGCTACGTTTTTCACACCGATTGAGTAAATCGCTTGTGCCAGAACAGTTGCAGTTGTAGTACCATCACCCGCAGAGTCAGCAGTTTTAGAAGCAACTTCTTTCACCAGCTGAGCTCCCATGTTTTCGATAGGATCTTTCAGGTCAATTTCTTTGGCAACAGTAACACCATCTTTGGTGATGCTTGGAGAACCGAATTTTTTGTCGATTACCACGTTACGACCGCGAGGTCCCAATGTAACTTTTACGGCGTCAGCCAATGTGTCCACACCGCGCTTTACTTTGTCGCGTGCTTCTGTGTCAAAAAATATTTTCTTAGACATAACAGTTAATAATTTGAAAAAACTTTAAGAGAAACTTAATGAATAATAATGTCGGGCAGATTAACCGATAATGGCGTAAATGTCCGATTCGCGCATAATCAGGATATCTTTTCCTTCATATGCCAATTCAGTACCTGAGTATTTGCCATACAATACAGTATCGCCTACTTTCACTGTAAGTGGTTCATCCTTTTTACCCGGACCAACTGCCACTACGGTTCCACGTTGTGGCTTTTCTTTTGCAGTATCAGGGATAATGATACCAAATGCAGTTTTTTCTTCTGCTGGCGCTGGCTCTACAAGAACACGATCAGCCAAAGGTTGTACGTTCACTTGTATTTCTGCTAAAGTTGACATAAATATTAAACGTTTGTTTTTTGAGATTTGTCAGTAATAGATTTGACTGACTACCGGTAAGCACAATCTGTGCCAGGCATTTCAGCTCTGACATTTTTTCCGGCGAATGTGACAAATTTGTATTCATCGGCGGGCGCATATAATTATAATGCTATTCGGGTGTCAGTAAAAGTGAATGATTGCTTTGTATTTTGAAAATGCCTAAATTTTATCGGCACCAAATAAGAACGCGCTATGATAAACCTCCCAAAGAACTGGTTGACCGAAGGTGTTTTTGATTTTGAATACAAAAAGTACGTGCTGCTCGCTTATTTACAGCAGATTAACCGGGAGTTCGATATTAACAGGCTGCACCCGCATTTGCCGGACCTGAAATTTCATTTCGATGCCTGTCTGAGTATCCGCACCAACAAGAGCTCCATTAAAACCGCCATTCCCAAAAATCTGACCGGCATTGACCTGAAAACGTGGCAGCTCAAATACGAAGAGACGCACCAGGACGATCCATATATGGAAGATCTGAATTACATTCTTGACTTTGCTATTCCAAGGTTATCCAAAACCATTGACCAGGGTACCGAGCGGTTTACAGAAGTATCAGGAAATGTCAAGATTTCACCTGTGGGAATCGTGCCGCTGCGTTTACAGGAAGGTTACCTGCTGTTTTTGCATACTTTTCAGCCGCTAGTCAGTGTGTTTCAGTACCAGGTTGCATTGTTTGATGAAATGAAGGAGCGCGTGCTCAAAACGCGTTTTCTGGAAACGGTTAGAATCGGAATAGGTTACACAGTTCCGCAGATCAAAGTAGATCTGACTAAAAAGAACAAGTCGCTGCCGAATCCTGCGACTTACGTTATTGAATCCCGGTATGATTATCCTTTGCACGAAACACTCCTGCCTGTGGCGAAGAAGCTGGTAATGAAGGAAATCAATGTCGCTTAGTTGGATTTTGTCCCAAAACAAAAAAGGTCATGATGTTCAAATCATGACCTTTTCCATAAAATCTTAATCCTTACTTTGTTGTGTCAGCTGGTGCAGCAGGAGTTGTTGTAGCGGGCTGAGTTGCTGGTGCTGTACCAGCGGGAGCGGCACCTTCCGTTGCGGCACCTTCCTGTTCAGCACCTGCTGGTGCCGCACCTCCCGGTGTGGGAGCAATTTTTCCGCCTGGTACTACTGCGTTTTGAGCTCTGTCTACATTCACGCTGTTAATTCCACCTGCGCTTTGATTACCTCCAATTACAATGTAGGAGCCAAGAGAGATCAGGATAATTGCACTTGCAAGTCCCCAGGTAATTTGTTCCAGCAAATCGGTTGTTTTCTTTACACCAAACATTTGCGTAGTACCGGCACCGCTAAACTCGCTCGATAGTCCGCCACCTTTTGAGTTTTGAACCAAAACCACCAGAATCAATAACACCGCGACGATCGCTACGAGAATAATCAAACCCAAATACATGCTTTTTTAATTTTGAATGACTGAATGACTGAATGACTGAATGTGTGCTATGCCTGTATATCAAATGACGAACTGAAACTCATAAACTCTGAACTCATAAACTCCTTACGACATCGTATACAGTTCGCTTAATTTTTTCGCAAAGTAATTTCTTTTTTCCGGTTTTTTCAAGATCAATTTTTGGTATATATCAATTGCTTTCTCGATTTTGCCCTGGCGGATCAGAATTTTTGCAAATGCTTCGGTCTCAATGGTTCCTTCCCACGACTCGGCGACTCTGCCGCTTAAATCAATCTCTACCGGTTCGAGGTTATTGTCCTGCCTGTTGATCCGCGGGTTTTTCTTCATAAAACCCTGGATAATCAATTGCTGCCGCTTTTGTTCTTCCGACTTTAAGACAGATGCTGCGGTGGCTTGCTGCTCCACATCTGAGATCAAAATATCTTCACCGTTTTGCGGCTCAATGATTTCGGGGATTTCAGCGGGCTCCTGAACTGTAACAGCAGCTTCATAGCGATCTGTATCATTTTCGATCAGCTGCTGCAATGCAATGCGGCTCAATGCATACACCGCAGCGCGCGGCCGGGTTTCGTCCAGCTTTTCAGAACCTACAGTCGCTTTTGCAAGAAGTGAATGCGCGATCTGGAAGTAAGGAAATGCCTTGATCGTCGCTTCCAGCGCCGGGATCAGGTCGCTGCCAGTTTGTGCGGGTTCTTTAACAAGCCGGTTGAATGTATCTTTCTCAATAATGGCCATAACCGGCTACTCTGTTAGATTTGGAGGGCTGAAATTAAGTAAAATCGACCTGCTCTTACCAGTCGGCGGCTGATTTATTGAAAATCTGCTGCACCAGGTTTTCGCGGATCGTAGGCAAAAGCCGCGCTTCATTCTGGTTTAATGTCTGATCCTGAGGGAAATCGGCATAGTAAGTGAAAGACTGATCAAAGTTCTTGGTTTCGTCTTTTGCATTGGTATACCGAACCTGGATAGTCACATTAAGTCTGTTCAATCCCGCCTGGTCATTTGCTGTTGGAGCGGCCGGCAGGACATCGTATCCTACTACGGAGCCTTCCAAAACAAGGTCGCCGCCGCCGGGCTGACTGGTGAGGCTGGTATTCCGCTGAAAATATTCTTTCAAATCTTCCGTCAACCTTTGCGGCAGATCCGATGGGCCGCCCGCTGTACCCATTGTGAAGTTGAGAATGCTAAATGTCTTAATGTCAGGAGAGAGGTTGGTACCAGTAAACGAATACACGCCGCAACCTGACAGGAAAAACGAGCTGTGTAATACCAACAAAACGGCCAGCACCTTCCTGAAATTCACTGTGCCCACGCTACCGCGCCGAGCCTTATTCTTCAATATCATACTGCTTGATTTTTCTGTATAACGTCCTTTCGGAAATGCCTAATGCATTGGCTGCATATTTTCGTTTGTTGTTGTTCTTCCGCAATGCTTTGATAATCATTTCTTTTTCCTTGTCTTCCAGCGAAAGAGATTCCTCCTCGGCAGACACGTGCACCACATCTTCTATCTCACTGCGTTCGTCAGAATAGCGGTCCAGGTCCACAGTGCGGGGCGGGGGAGGCGAAAGGAGGCGCGCTGGTTCAATCGTCGGCGTGTTAATAGTTGGCTCCATATTGTTGATCGAGCTGAACAACTCCTGATGGTCTTTCAAAATATCACCGCCATACTTTTCATTTTCCAGTACATTCCTGACCAGCTTTTTCAACTCCGTCATATCCCGGCGCATATCGAAAAGCACTTTATACAACAGCTCCCGCTCCGAAAATGAGCTTGCTGAGTCTTCACCATTGCGTAAAGTCACCAGCGCCTTCCGACTCGAAGGCTGAACGGGATTCAGGTAATGATTAAGTCGGTCCGTGCTGATCGGCAGTTCTTTGTCTGTTTCAAGAATCGTGATCTGCTCGGCAATATTTTTGAGCTGCCGGATATTCCCTGGAAATGCATATTGCAGCAACACATCTTTTGCATCTGCATCCAGTTTGACAGGTTTTGTCCGGTAGCGTTCAGAAAAATCGTTTGTAAACTTTCTGAAAAGCAGCAAAATATCTTCGCCACGGTCACGTAGCGGCGGAACGTAAATGGGAACAGTATTCAAACGATAGTAAAGATCTTCTCTGAACTTCCCGTTATTCACTGCATCCAGCAGGTTTACATTTGTGGCCGCGACCACGCGCACATTCGTTTTCAAAACTTTCGACGAACCTACACGTATATATTCGCCGTTTTCCAGCACGCGAAGCAATCTTGCCTGTGTCCCCAGCGGCATTTCGCCTACTTCATCCAGGAAAATGGTACCTGTATTGGTAGTTTCAAAATATCCTTTACGTGCATCCAATGCGCCTGTAAATGCTCCTTTTTCGTGCCCGAATAATTCAGAGTCAATTGTTCCCTCCGGGATAGCCCCGCAGTTGATCGCAATAAATGGACCGTGTTTGCGCGAGCTGAGACTGTGTATGATCTTAGATAAGGATTCTTTCCCGCTTCCGCTTTCCCCTGTTATCAGCACGGTAAGATCGGTGGCTGCCACCTGGATCGCCACGTTGATAGCGTGGTTAAGTCCCGGCGACGTGCCGATAATACCAAAGCGGTTTTTAATGGATTGTATTTCAGTAGGATTCATTCAAATAGCTGTTCGCAATAGCCACTGGCTCCTGGCTATTAAGGTAAAAAGCCGGGAGCTTGTCCGGCTTTGTAATAATTATAAAACGGCTTCCACTTCGGCCACGATTTTTCCTCTCAAAGTGGCAGCCGTGCATTCCGTGATCAGTACGTGTACATAATCACCTTTTTTAAAGTTTTCCCGTGGAAAAATCACCTTTTTACCTTGGTCGATCCTGCCCGAAAAATCCTCTGCGGATCGTTTGGATGTTCCTTCAATGAGCACTTTCTGGACCGTACCGATCAGTCTTTTATTTCTTTCCAATGAAATGCGCTGCTGAACGTCAATCATCTCCGCCAGTCTTCTTTGTTTCACATCGGCAGGTATATCATCTGCAAATTTTTTGGCGGCCAAGGTGCCTGGACGTTCGGAGTATGAGAACATATACCCGAAATCAAATTGAACGTATTCCAGCAGGGATATCGAATCCTGGTGCTCTTCCTCAGTTTCTGTGCAAAAGCCCGTGATCATATCATGCGAAATCCCGCATTCATCGCCGAGTATCCGGCGAATGCTGTCTATTCTGCCCAGGTACCACTCACGGTCGTACGTCCGATTCATCAAATCAAGAATCCGGCTATTGCCGCTTTGAGCGGGCAAATGGATGTATTTGCAGATGTTATCGTACTTTTTAATGGTATACAGAACTTCATCCGTAATGTCTTTCGGGTGAGAAGTACTGAACCTGACCCTTAAATCCGGGTGAACCTGCGCAACCATTTCAAGCAGCTGCGCAAAGTTGACGCTGTTCTCCCATTTGTAGCTGTCGACATTCTGGCCGAGCAGAGTCACCTCGCGGTACCCGTCGCGGAACAGGTCAGCCGCTTCTTTTACAATGGAAAAAGGATTACGGCTGCGCTCGCGGCCACGCGTAAATGGTACCACGCAAAAGCTGCACATATTGTCGCATCCCCGCATAATGGATACCATCGCAGTTACGCCATTGGAGTTCAGGCGGATCGGAGCGATATCGGCGTAAGTTTCCTCTCTTGATAAAAACACATTTACCCCTTTTTGTCCGCTGCCGGCTTCCATAACCAACCGTGGCAGATCGCGGTAAGCGTCAGGGCCGGACACGATATCCACCATTTTTTCCTCTTCCAGCAACTGCGCTTTCAACCTTTCTGCCATGCACCCCAGTACGCCGATCAGTGTACCCGGTTTTCTTTTCTTGATAAAATTCAGGTGCATTAACCTGTTACGCACTTTTTGCTCGGCATTGTCGCGGATCGCGCAGGTATTCAGGAATATCAAATCGGCATCTTCCACATCGGAGGTAGTAGCATACCCTGCATCCCGCATGACCGACGCCACGATTTCGCTGTCAGAAAAATTCATCTGGCAGCCATAACTTTCTATAAAAAGCCTCTTTTTATTGGACGCAGGCTCGTTTTCTGAAATACGGACAGTCTCACAAGCCTCTTTATCCGCGTCCGTCAAAATTTTCAGTGAATTGGCAACTCTTTGCTCCATTGGTAGGGTTCTTAAAACACTTTTTTAAATCTGCTTGAAGCAGTAAACAGGATCTTTAACCGCATTAAACAGCAGCTGAAAGATTACAAATATAACAAGAAAAGGAAGAAAACTGACAAACTGTCATGGAATGTGACCGGCGGAAAGCAGGTCAGAACGGATAACCTACACCCAGATTGATGTTCAGGAAATTAGGTTGTGTTTTGTTGAACAGCTTGTTGAATTGCAATTCGTCGAGTACAAATTTCTGAACAGCAGGATCATAAACCTTGATCCCGAAATCAAACCGCAGGATAAAAAAGGACAAATCATAACGGATTCCAAACCCGGTACCAACTGCAATCTCACGCGCAAAACTGGCGGCTTCAAACTTCTGTGATTCAGCCGCTGTACTGTTCAGGTTCCAGACATT
>NZ_JBHYGF010000184.1:0-7975 GCF_051859145.1 Dyadobacter sp. | reverse complement strand
GTGGGTATTCCGGGCAACAAGCTCGAAAAGATATTCGAGCGCTTTTACCAAAACGATTCTTCCACGGTACTAAACCAGGGCAGCGGGATCGGCCTGTCCATTGTCAGGGAATTTGTGCAAATGCATGGCGGGTTTATCAAAGTGGAGAGTACACTCGGACAAGGCAGCGCATTTACGGTGGAATTGCCTTGCAAAAACACGATCATCACTGCAACCGGCGAAATCATTACACCCGCAGTTACGAATGTGGATCTGCCGGAGATTACAGCTTCAATCGCACCTCCCGAAATGTCGAAAATGCTGCCGGACCAACCTGCTGACATTCTTATTATTGAAGACAATGACGAGTTCAGGCATTATCTTAAAAGCAACCTGGAAATCAATTACAAAATCATTGAAGCCGCAAACGGATCGGACGGCTGGCAGAAAACGCTTGCGCAACATCCGCAGATCATCATCAGCGACATTGCTATGCCCGAAATGGACGGGATCGAGCTAAGCCGGAAGATCAAATCTGACAAACGTACTGCGCATATACCCGTAATCCTGCTCACCGCCTCCACGGGAGAAGAGCACGAACTGCGCGGATTGAGCTCAGGCGCCAACGATTACCTGACCAAGCCTTTCAATTTCGAGATCTTAAATGCCAAGATCAACAACCTGCTGCTGCTTAACAGGCTTTTGAAAAGTACCTATTCCAAACAGATCGACATTTCGAAACCAGAGCCTGAGATCGTTTCCGGGACTGAAAAGCTGATGAAAAATATCCTGGCTTATATAGACAAAAACCTGACAAACAGTGCAGAGCTCAGTGTGGAAAAAATGAGCAAGCAACTTGGTATGAGCCGGGGTACATTATACAGCAAGCTCCTGGAAATGACAGGACAAACACCCATTGAATTTATCAAAACCATCAAGCTTGAAAAGGCGGCATTGCTGGCCGAGAAGAGCGACCTGAACGTTTCCCAGATATCCTATGCTGCCGGATTTGCCTCACCCAACTATTTTACCAAGTCTTTCAAGCTCAAATTCGGCATGCTGCCCACGGAATACATTCACGCCAAGCGAAAACCCCTACCGGCGACTTCTTCCGATTCAGCAATTTTGTGAGAATTACTATAACAAATGTTCAATTTGATCAACTTATAGTGACATAGGTTAAGTGTGGGGTTGACATTTCATTGAAATCGTACAACCTTTGACTAATACAAGTTTTTGTTCTTTTAGTCCATATACATTATCCTATGAGAAACAATGTACAATCGTGTTTAAAGAAAGTGAGGCTGTGGGTGATGTTCATGCTGTGTGTAAATGCATCCGTGAACATGGCATTCGCCCGGGCAGCCGACAAGCAGGTCACAGGTCGGGTTACTTCCGAAGATGGTGAAGCCCTGCCGGGTGTGAATGTGACGTTGAAGGGCGCAAATGTGGGTACCAGCACAAATGCAAATGGGGAGTATTCCATACAAGTGCCTTCCGAGAGCAGCGTGCTGGTTTATAGCTTTATCGGTTATGGCAGACAGGAAATTGAAGTGGGTTCTAAAACCCGCATTGATGTAAAGCTGGCCACCGAGAACCAGGCACTGGAAGAAATGGTCGTGATTGGCTATGGTACCCAGAAGAAGTCGTCGCTTACCGGCGCAGTATCGTCGGTTTCGCCCAAGGAACTGACTGCGCTTCCTGTGGTAAGTGCCGAGCAGGCATTGCAGGGCCGCGTGCCGGGTGTGCGTGTGGTCAACAATGGTAGCCCCGGACAAACGCCGATCGTCCGCATTCGTGGTATCGGCTCCATTAACTATGCCTCGGGACCGCTGTACGTAATTGACGGGATTCCTTCCGGCGACCTCAACAACCTGGATCCGAAAGATATCGAGTCGCTTGAAGTACTGAAAGATGCGAGCTCGGCGGCCATTTACGGTTCGCGTGCTTCCAACGGGGTGATTATTATTACAACAAAAAAAGGTTCTCAGGACGGAAAGCTGCACGTGAATGTGGATACCTATTATGGTACACAATCAGCGTGGAAAAAACTGGATTTGCTCAATACCGATCAATACATCCAGTATGCGACTGCTTTGCTGGGGAATGCAGGTATAGCAATGCCAGGCCGCCTTTCGGATCTTAACAAACCTGTATACGAGGGTGCATCGCAGACTTTCGCGCAAACGCACACCGACTGGCAGGACGTACTATTCAGGAATGCGCCTATTCAGCAGCACCAGTTTTCAGTGAGCGGGGGTAACAGCGTTTCGCGGTTCTTTACTTCTGCGGGCTATTTTGATCAGGAAGGTATTTTAGTGGGTACCAATTACAAACGCGCCAACTTCCGCATCAACTCAGATCATCAGGTAACCAAATTCCTGAAAATCGGGCAGACGCTTACATTTTCTTATGATAAGAATCGCGGCGAGCAGGGATTTGGCGGTGGACGTACCCTGGTGATGCAGGCGATACGTAACCTGCCTTACTGGCCAGTAACTGACCCTACCAAAGTCGGCGGCTACAGCTCTCCTACTGCGGCCGACGGAAGTGACCCGGATAACCCGCTTCGCATTGCCGAAATGGACATTACGCGCAATCAGCGCATTAAAATGCTTGGTTCGTTGTTCGCCGAGTTGAATATCACCAGCTTTTTACGGTACCGGTTCAGTTTCGGAGCTGATGTGGTGAGCGCATTGTCGAACGAGCAGTTCCCGATCTACAATGACGGCTATAAGTCGCGGACACAATTCGAAATCCGCAATGGACGGACGAGCTACTATTCGCCTGTGGTGACCAACCAGCTGACTTTTGACAAAACTTTTGGCAAACACCTGCTGAATGTCACAGCGATCGTTGATAAGCAAACTTTCCGTACCAATACAGTCAACGGTTCCGGATATCGGCCAAACAATGACATTGACCAGATGCAGGGTATTTCCAACCCAAATGCGAGCAGCTCATTGGATGAAAGTGCGCTTATCTCCTACGTCGGCCGTTTGAACTACGAATATGCAGGCAAGTACCTGCTGAGTGCCTCGGTGCGTCGGGATGGTTCTTCGCGGTTTGCGCCAGGCAATAAATGGGGTACTTTCCCATCGGTTTCACTCGGCTGGCGGATCAGCGAGGAAGAATTTCTGAAATCGGTTCCGGCTATTTCTGAATTGAAAGTCCGCGCGAGCTACGGTCAGACAGGTTTCAATGGAATCGGCAGCTACGCGTGGCAATCACTGGTGCAGGCGGATAATTCCAATTACTATTTTGGTGGAAACAAGCTGCTCGGATCGTATTTCAGCGCACTGGGTAACACCGAGCTGAAATGGGAAAGCACAGCGATGACCAACCTGGGTATCGACCTGGCCTTGTTCAACAACAGCATTACATTTACGGCGGAGCGCTACAACCGCAACACCGACGGACTTTTGCTCGAAGTACCGATCCCTAACTCGCTGGGTTACTCTTCATCCCCATTGTCCAACATTGGCAAAATGAAGAACTGGGGTTATGAATTCCAGTTGGGTTACAACAAAAACGATGGAGATTTCAAATGGAATGCATCTGTCAACCTGGATATTACCAGAAACAAAGTTGTCAGTCTCGCTACAGAAAGCGCTACTATCTTCTCTGGAAAAAATGACGATTTCGGCGGTTTTGATATCACTAAAACAGAAGCCGGCCACCCTATCCAATCATTTTACGGATGGAGAGTAGACGGTATCTTCCAGAATCAGGGAGAAATTGACGCGGCCAATGCGCTGGACGGAAACGACCAGACCAAATACCAGGCAGCGGCTGCACCGGGTGATATCCGATTCAAAGATATTAACGGCGATGGCGTAATCGACGGCAGCGACCGCGAGTACCTCGGCAGCTTTATTCCGAAGTTCAGCTATGGCGGCAATTTCGGAGGCAGCTACAAGGGATTTGATTTTACATTGTACCTGCAAGGGGTTCAGGGTAATAAAATTTACAATGGTACCAAAGTAATCGAGCAGGGAATGCTACGGTTATTCAATGCAGGAACCGACGTGCTCAATGCATGGACACCTCAGAATACCAATACCGACGTACCCCGCGCGGTAAGCGGCGATCCGAACAACAACAGCAAAACAAGCGACCGCTTTATCGAAGATGGTTCTTATATGCGGATCAAGAATTTCAGCATTGGTTACACCATTCCTTCAAAAGGGCTGTCTGCACTAACCCGGAATACCATCACAAGAGCCCGCGTATATGTGTCGGCGACCAACCTGCTTACTTTCACGAAGTACTCCGGATTGGATCCTGAAATCGGCGCCAATGGTTCATCCACGGCAACCGGCACGCAGCTGATCAACGGTATCGACTACGGCATGTACCCGCAGCCAAGAACCTTGCAGGTAGGACTAAGTTTTGGCTTTTAATCACTTTTGAAAAGCACTGAAATGAAAAAACAGATCATCATTGCGTCACTGCTGTTAATCGGAATCACTTTTTCCTGCAACGAAGATGTGCTGGAAAAGACCAACCCGAATGGCGTGACCGTCGATAACTATTACAAAAACGGCGCAGAACTCACGAGCGGGGTTACCAGCGTGTATTCCATGCTCAAATCCAATAACCTGGTTGCACGTGAATGGTTTTTCCTGCATGATTTGCGGGGAGATGATGCGGCAGCAGGTGGCGGCCAGCTTGAAACGCCACGTAACCAGCTCCTGATTGGTACACACGACAGTGGTAACTCGGTCGCGGGTACGGTTTGGCAGGCTTACTACCGCCTGATCCACCGCGCCAACTCCGTGGTCGACAACTCCACAGCGGTAGCCGACATTGCAGAGGCAGACAAGGCGCGCCTGCTGGCGGAAGCCCGCTTCCTTCGTGCATATGCATATTACGAACTGGTGAGTATGTGGGGCGGTGTGCCTTTGTATAAAAACTATGTGCAAACGGTGGACGGTAGCTTGCCAAGATCAACCGAAGCCGAGGTATATGCATACCTGATTGCGGAATTGCAGGAAATCCAGGGGCAACTGCCCGCTACCTATAATGCAGCAAACCAGGGAAGAGCCAGCAAAGGCGCGGCACAAATGCTGCTCGCCCGTGTTTACATGCAGCAGGGCGATTATGCCAATGCAAAAACGGAGCTGATGAAAGTGTATGATTCCAATGTGTATGCGCTGGTTGATAACTACAACGACAACTTCCTGGAAGAAACCGAGTTCAACAAAGAATCCATTTTCGAGGTGAACTTCTATCCTTCTGGCGGGGTGTACAACTGGGATGGTGACGGCAATGGCGCAACAGCCGGTACTGAAACTGTGCGTACGCAGGAATATTCTGCAATAGGCTGGCGGAATATTATCCCTTCCAATGAGTTGCTCAATGATTTTGAAAAAACAACCAAAGGAGATGCCAAGACCGACCCGCGCTACGACGATTCGTTTTATTTCACCGGCGAGAAGTATAACAATGGGAACTCGACGCTTACTGACGGACAGCAGAACGGAAGCTCGTCGGTAGTTGACGGTGTAACCAAGAAGGTAAGCTGGCAGAAATATTCGCTGATGTACAAAATGAACGAATCTTTCCTCACAGGCGGTATTAATCAGCGGATTATGCGTTTTGCAGAAACATTACTGTCGCTGGCAGAAGTTGAAAACGAGCTGGGCAACATTCCGAATGCAGTGAAATACCTGAATATGGTACGCGCACGCAAGAGTGTTTCCATGCCCGCCTACCCTACTGCCAAATATCCGGTAGGTACCAAAGACCAGGTTTTTGCAGCGGTTATGCACGAGCGCCGCGTGGAGCTCAGCGGCGAGCAGATCCGTAACCGCGATATTCTTCGCTGGCGGAAAAACAAAAAGCTGAAATCCGAGCCGATTGCTTATTTCCAGGCCAACAAACACGAACTGCTCCCAATCCCGCAACAGGAAGTAGATAACAATGCAAAGATTGAAGCAAAAGACCAGAACCCGGGGTATTAACCTCGCGAGCTACTTCATGATCATCCTGCTTCTTGGCGCTTGTTCCAAGAAGCAGGATACGCTTTTTCTATCCCACACTCCCACAGAAACCAACATCCATTTCATTAACAAACTCACACCCAACGATTCCATTAACCCGTTTACTTTTACCAACTTTTACAATGGCGGGGGCGTTGGGATTGGGGATTTGAATGGGGATGGGAAGCCGGATATTTTCTTTGCCGGCAATCAGGTGAGCAGCAGGTTGTATTTGAGTAAGATCGATACTGTCTCGAAAAACTGGGCTTTTGAGGATATTACTGAAAAAGCCGGCGTGACTACCAGCCGCTGGTGCAGTGGTATTTCTATGGTGGATATCAACCAGGATGGTCTGCTGGATATTTACATCAGCGTAGCGCGACACCTGAAAATGCCCGATTCTGAAAACCTGCTGTTTGTCAATCAGGGAAACGGGACCGATGGAATACCAACCTTCAAAGAGTCAGCCAAAGCTTATGGGCTGAATGACAATGCATTTACCACGCAGACTACATTCTTCGATGCCGATCTGGACGGTGACCTCGACGCGTACCTGATGAACACCGCGCCTGATTTACAAAACCCGAATTTCATCCGAAAAACCTATCACGACGGCTCCTACCCTAGCACAGGCAAGTTTTATATCAATGAAGGTATTGGTGAAAATGGTCTGCCCAGGTACACCAATATTTCGCGCGAAGCAGGTGTCAAATACGAAGGGCTGGGACTTGGGCTGGCGGTAAGCGACCTGAATAAAGACGGTTACCCCGACATTTATTGCTCCAACGACTTCATCAGCAGCGATATGCTGTATTTAAATGCAGGCTCCGGCACAAATCCCGCGTTTCAGAATGTGATCAAAGAAGCTACCGCACACACCAGCCTGTTCGGAATGGGCGTGGACATCGCTGACATTAACAACGACACTTACCCCGACATTTTCCAGCTCGATATGCTGCCGGAAGATAACCTGAGACAGAAGAAGATGCTGGCTGGCCAGGATTACGATCGCAAGGAAATGAGCATTTCGGAACAATATGGATACCAGCTGCAATACATGCGGAATATGCTCCAATTGAACCTGGGAACAATGGATAAAGCCAGTGGCGCGCCGCAGTTCTCGGAAGTGGGCCTGGTCGCGGGGATCTCCAAAACAGATTGGAGCTGGGCGCCGCTCATTGCCGATTATGACAACGACGGGCTGAAAGACATTTTCATCACAAACGGTTATCGTCGTGACGTGACCGATCGTGATTTTATCCAGTTCAAAGAAGATTTTTCGAGTTTTGGCACCAACAATTTCAAGCAGCAGAATGCATTGGAATTGATACAAAAAGTACCCGAGGTGAAAATCCCGAACTACGCTTATAAAAATGCGGGCAACCTGGCATTTGAAAACACATCCAAAGTGTGGGGACTGGATGAACTATCCTACTCAAACGGAGCCGCTTACGCGGATTTGGACGGAGACGGAGACCTTGATCTTGTTGTCAATAACATTGATTCTGAACCATTCATTTACCAAAATCAAAGCCGGGAAAAAGCGGGTGGCAACTATCTTTCAATCACATTAAAAGGGGATAAAGGAAATCTCGCGGGTATCGGCAGCAGTGTTACGATCTGGCAGGGAGAGCAGGTGCAGTACGCTGAAATGTTCGTCGCGCGCGGCTTTATTTCTTCAGTGGGTACCGGCTTGCATTTCGGTTTGGGGCAAAGTAAAGCGATTGACAGCTTGCTGGTAACCTGGCCGGGTGGAAGGTCACAAAAACGCTATAAAGTAGCCGCAAACCAGCATTTGCAGCTCGCTCAAAAAGACGCGGCTGACCTTCCTCAACAGATGAAAGCGGTAGCAGAACCTCTTTTCACGGATGTGACGGAAGATTTGAAAATTGACTTCAAACATGAGAAGTCCAACTTTATTGATTTCAAACAAACTGCCGCATTGCACAAAATGCTTTCCAAAAGCGGCTTTGCTATCGCAATAGGCGACGCTAATCAGGATGGACTGGATG
>NZ_JBHYGF010000183.1:5742-7987 GCF_051859145.1 Dyadobacter sp. | reverse complement strand
CATACTTACGTAAAACGAATCAAACCACATAGGGAGTGTCTCTTTTACTTCCATTCCGTGCTTTTCCATTAGTAGTTTCATGCTGCCTTTGGTAAAATGGTACAAATGCCGCGGTACATCGTAAGCTGCCCATTGCTGCTTGTATTTTTGCGCGTCATAGGATTCGGGATTTGGTACTGCAATCACAAGTACTCCCGTGGGATTGAGATGCTCAGTTAGCCAGTTGATAGTTTCATTCAGCTTGTGAACATGTTCCAGAACGTGCCACATCGTGATGGTATCAAACTTTTGAGCGCCGACTTCTGGTTGAAATATGTCGGTGTAAACCGTAGCTCCAATCCGCTCTGCTGCCACCTTTCTTGCGCCTGAATCAGGTTCGGTTCCAAATACCTTCCAACCATTATCCTGAATGGACTTAGCAAAGCTGCCTGTGCCGCAACCAATGTCCAGTAATGTACCTTTCTGTCGGGAGTGTTGGTTGATCAGCTTTATTTTCTGCTGAATGGTATAATCCCGCACCGATGTATATACCCGGCTCATCAGATCTTTGGAATCATCGTGATGGGAAATATAGTCCTGAGATTGATAATAGGAGCCTATATCCTGCTCTGCCGGTCGTGGATTAGTGAAGAGGAACTGGCACGATCCGCATTCCTGAATCTGAAATTTTTCCTTCGAAACGGTATAATCCACCACGGTTAAATGTTCGTGGAAGGTGGTATTCTGGCAAACCGGGCAATTATCTAATCTTTCCAATTATCGACCTATGTAAAGCATTAAAACGGATATATCTGATGGACTCACGCCGCTGATCCTGGAAGCCTGTCCTATTGTCGCTGGACGCGTGCGTTTCAGCTTTTCACGGCCTTCAAAGGATAGCGAGGTAACCACGTCATAGTTGAAGTTGTCGATGATGTTCAGGTTTTCCAACTTGTTCATCTTTTCAACCAGCAGCATTTCCTTTTCTATATAGCTATCGTATTTAAGATTTATTTCGGCTTGCTGAACTGAATCCAGGCTGAAATCCTTGATCAGCTCCGCGATAACCGGGCTGTGTTCCGCCAACTTTTCAATGGAAATCTGTGGACGTTTCAGCAGTTGTGCAACAGCCACTTTTTCTCTGAGCTGTGCAGTACCGAGTGTTTCAAGCGCGTCATTGATTTCTTCCGGGGTAACCTTATTTAGAGAAAGCGTTGAAATGATAGCGGCAACTTCCTGCTGTTTTTTCTGAACCGCATTAAATCTGTCCTGACTGGCCAAACCGATTTGATAGCCTTTTTCAGTTAGTCTGATATCGGCATTGTCCTGGCGGAGCAATGTCCGGTACTCAGCACGGGAGGTAAACATTCGGTATGGTTCCTCGGTGCCTTTGTTGATCAGATCATCGATGAGCACACCAATGTAAGCTTCCGATCTTTTCAGTACAAATGGTTCCAGTTGGTTTACATTTTGATGCGCGTTGATCCCGGCCATCAAACCCTGACAAGCTGCTTCTTCGTAGCCAGTAGTTCCATTGATCTGCCCTGCAAAAAACAGATTCGTGATCAGGTGTGTTTCAAGGGTTGATTTTAGCTGTGTCGGCGGAAAGTAATCGTACTCGATTGCATACCCTGGCCGGAACATTTTTGCATTTTCGAATCCTGGAATTTTCCGCAAGGCGGCATATTGAACATCCTCAGGTAAGGAGGTTGAGAAACCATTTACATAAACCTCTACGGTATCCCACCCTTCCGGCTCTACGAAAATCTGGTGACGATCTTTATCGGCAAAACGGTTGATCTTGTCTTCCACTGACGGACAATATCTCGGTCCAAGTCCCTTGATGCGGCCTGAGAACATAGGCGATTTTTCGAAGCCGGTTTTCAGAACATCATGTACTTCCTGATTGGTGTAAGTAATCCAGCAGCTCCGTTGCTTAGCAAGCGGCTTTGTATCCGTGTAAGAGAATTTGGCGGGTTTCTCATCACCAGGCTGCTCCTCCATTTTGGAGTAGTCGAGTGAACGGCCGTCAACGCGCGGCGGCGTTCCCGTTTTCATTCGTCCCGCTTCAAATCCAAGTTGAACAAGCTGCTCTGTGAGGCCGGTAGCAGATTTCTCTCCTGTACGGCCGCCGCCAAAGTTCTTTTCACCAATATGGATCAGTCCATTTAGGAATGTACCATTGGTAAGTACAACTGATTTGGATTTGATCTCAATTCCAAGGCTCGTCTTCACCCCTCGTGCTGTACCATCTTCAATAATGAGC
>NZ_JBHYGF010000183.1:0-5732 GCF_051859145.1 Dyadobacter sp. | reverse complement strand
GCTCCTTTGCGGTATCTTGCCAGAAGTCGACATTGGGATTATTCTCGAGAATGTTCCTCCATTCGGTTGCAAAGAGTGCGCGATCGCTTTGGCAACGCGGGCTCCACATAGCAGGGCCTTTGGACAAATTCAACATCCGGAATTGGATCATGGTTTTGTCACTTACAATACCAGACTGGCCTCCCAATGCATCAATTTCACGGACGATCTGTCCTTTCGCAACTCCGCCCATTGCGGGGTTACAGGACATTTGCGCGATGGTATGCATGTTCATTGTGATCAGCAGTACCTTGGAGCCCATCGTAGCCGCAGCCGCTGCAGCTTCACATCCCGCGTGCCCCGCTCCTACTACTATCACATCATATTCTTGAAACATAATTTGTATTCTTGTTAAACCACTTTAGTTAAAGTGTTCCACGTGGAAATTTAATTAGAAGCTTGTAAGGTGTTGATTTTCCTTCTCTCTCATCGAAGCCTTCTCGTCCTCATTGGAGTCGCCATAGCCCATTAAATGCAGCAATCCGTGCACGAGTACGCGCCTTAGTTCTGTTTCAAAATCCACCTGAAACGTTTCTGCATTTTCCCTCACTCTGTCCAGGCTGACGTATATGTCACCATCCAGTTGCTTCTCTTCTTCACTATTATCAAATGTGATAATGTCTGTATAGTAATCGTGGTTGAGGTACTCTTTATTGATTTCCAGGAGGTAATCGTCGGAGCAAAATATATAATTCAATTCACCGATTACATAACCCTCTGATTCTGAGGTAATTTTCAACCATTTCTTGGTTTTTAGAGGACGTGGGAGGTTAAATTCAACGTCTTCGGAGAAGAAATTCAGCATGCTTTTTTGAAAACTTTGTCAAACATAACCGACCTACCGGTTACTTGCTTCAACGTAAAGATTTGATGATAAATATTTTACAAAAATAGGAAGGATATTTATAACAAATGAACCAGCAAGCTACGGTTGTCATCAGCGTTTTCTTAAAACGTGTTAAAAACCTCGCTTGCTGGTTCAACAAGAACCGCCTTTGATCAGTTCTTTGCCTGGTATTTGCGGAAGTAAGTGTCCACCTCTCTTTTATAGAATGGGGAGAATGTAGGCGGGATCGTACGCAGCAATTCCGTTTGCTTTTCCTTCTCCCTAATGTATTTTTCAAATGCAGCAGGTGGCTGGCGCGGCTGCTGTTTCGCACTTTGCGCCTTGCGCTGTTCATCCTCGTCCTGCTCCTTCATGGCTTTTTCAGATTCAAGCAGGCGCGTCGTAATTTCCTGGTTACGCTTGATCAGTTCCGGTGTAATGCGTTTGTTCACGAGGTCTGTCTCGGTCTCATCCATTTTGTCCGCAATCTCCTGTAGCTCTTTGCCCATTTGCTTTCCAACTTCCGAGCCTTTCTGAGATTCCATCAGATCCTGGATCATCTTGCGGATCGCCGCTTGCTCAGCCGCCATTCTTGCCAGCTTTTCAGAACTGTTACCCTGCCCCTCTTTACCTTCGCCAAGTTGCTTGATCTGTCCATTTAATTTTTCCTGCATTTCTCCCATGCCCGGAGAGTTGCCCTTTTGCTTACCTTTTTTTCCTTTACCCGACCCCGGCATTGCCATGGCCATTTGCTGCTGCATCTGGTTGAAAACATCACTTAGCATCAATGCCAGGTTATTCATCGAAGTCATCGCAGATTGCTGTTTCGATGTTGCAGAATTGATTTGCCTGTCTTTAATGCTTTTCACACTTTCATCCATGTAGGATTTCATATCATTGAGCTCCCGGGTTATAAATGCCTGGATCTGCTCGGCGCGACCTGCCAGCGAATAGAGACTGTCTTCTACTATTTTTGCATCATCCTTCAATTTCAGCTGCTGCTGACCAAGTTTGACAAACCGCGGATCTTGCAGGTTTACACCTTTAAAATCTTTCATCAATGCTTCCTGATCGAAAGAGAGTGTAATTAGGTTCTCAAGAATGTCACGCAGGTCATCCATATTTTCCTGCATTTGTTCCATCTCCGCAGCCTCCATAGATTCTTCCATAGACTGTGACATTTTCTTCATCGATTCTGCGGCTTTTTTTTGCGCGCTGGCAGCTTTTTTATTCTGTTGCTTGGAAAGCTGTTCTTTTGCTTGTTCCATTTGCTGAGCGGCTTCTTTTTGCGCTTCTTCCTGGGTATCTACAGGTTTTTCCAGTTCCTCTCCCAGTTTCTCGATCTCACCTGCATTTTCCTGCGCTTTTTCGAACTCTTCCTTGAGTTTCTCCTGCTCTTTTTTCAGTTCCTCATTTTTCCCTGCCTTATCTTCCTGGTTTTTATTCTTATCATTTTGCTCGGTTTTTTCGGCAAGCATATTTTCTTTCTCCGCCAGATCATTGAGCTTGTCTACCAGATTTTCCATTTTCTGTTCAAGCTGCATTTGCTTGAAAAGCTTCATGGTTCGTTCCAATTCCTTTTCAAGGTTGTTCTCCTTGTTTTTGAGCTTTTCCATCAGGCTGGACATTCGCTCGCTTTGTTTTTGTTCCAAAAGCTTTTTCAGATCCTTATAGAGCTTATCGGTATTCTCATCCATTAAAGCATTCATCAGCTTTTGCAGCTGCTCGATCTTGTTTTGGAGCTCCGGACTTTGTTGGTTGAACTGTCGGGACTTTTCATTCGAATTCTGATGTTTTTCCTGCAAAGCCTGCAATTCTTTCATCAGCTCTTCGCGCTTACGCAATACCTCCTCAATTTGCTTTTGCTCCTTGAAATCAAGTTCCTTGTTACTTTTCAATCTGTTATCAAGATTTTCAATGTCCTTTTGCAGGTTCTGCGCCTTTTTCATTGCAGACTGGATCTGGTTCTCAGTCTCCTGCTCGGACTTTTTGATCTCGGCTTCAAGCTGATCTTTGGAAGGAACTGTAAACTGAATGGAACGGGAGCGGGCACTTTTGGCTCCATTGATACCGTCATTATCCCAAACCTGTGCGTAATATTCGATCTTGTCGCCAGGCGCAAGTTTCAGGCTATCTACATACCACTGGAAGAAAAAGCTCTGTGTGTTTACGGTTTTGTTAAATGGAATGGGAATTCCTTTTGGTTGAGAAGCTTCCTTTTGCCCTGACCGGTTTACAGTATAGAACATTTTGAGCTGAGAAAACCCGTAATCATCGCTGATCGAGCCACCCAGTACGAGGTAGTTATAAAGCGTGGTATCCTGGAAATTTTCGAGAGTCAAAACCGGGTGCTTATCAGGAATTACATTGATGAAATAGCCGATTTTGTCTGCATTCGTTGTCTCATCGTTTTTCAGACTAACCTGATATTGGGCAGATCTTCTGACTGACTTGCGGATTTGGAAATGTTCACCGCTGCTTTCTTTTGCCTGGTACAAAGCCGAGTCATTTTCAAATTTGATTGCCAGTGAATTGGTAGATGCAGTGTTGAAGTCCCATTCAATAGTAGTACCCTCTGGCACTGACAAATTTCCAACGTTGTTAAGCCCCTCAGAAGGTTTATTCAGGTAAGCCGGATAATGCAGGTTCACATCAAAGGATAGCAGCGAAGGCCGCTCATTCACATCAATGCGGTATTCATCAGAAAAGAATCCTGCTGCGTCGAAAGAGAAAGCTACATCACGTTGCAGATTTTTGAAAGTATAAGTAAAAGAGCGATTCCCTTCCGGAGTAAGTTTGAAGCGGGAGCCGTTTTGTACCAGGTAAACAGCAGCCGGCAGCGCCTCACCTTCCAGTTTCAGTTTTAATGTAAAATCTTCATTCCGGAAAGCTTTCAGATTTTTATTTTGAAGGACAAACGAGAATGGCGCGTAGGTGTAGTTTTTCTGAAAATGGATAATACGCTCAGAGCTGGAAGAGAAAAATGCAGGGTTAAACAGCAATATCACTGCAATTGCGGCTAGCGGGTATATAGCATATTTAATGCGTTTCCTGTTCTCATTAAAGCGTATCGCATCGGAAAAGCGGACAATAAGCAGCTGATTGGATTTCTGCCTGATACTGGCTTCAATCAGGTCAGACTGGCTGCCTGACAAGCTTCTTAACTGCAAGGTATTCACCAGTTTGTCGCCGATCTCGGGAAAATACTGCCCGATCTGTAATGCAGCAGCCTCATCAGAAATTGGCTTTTTTAAACCGGATAAATGGATTAACGGTTGAACAACCCATTGAAATATGGAAAATACCAGCACAGCCAGAAAGCCGAAAAATAGCATTCCGCGCACAAGCGAGCTGAACCTGCCAAAGTATTCGATGGTATTAAAAAACAAAAAGACAGTCAGCAAAAGGCCCAGCGAGAAGATGATGCCTTTCAGTAACTGATTTTGATAATATTTTTGACGGTATTCCTGAATGCGCAGCAACAGGCCTTCCATTGCCGGAGTGAAAGGTGCCATATCTATCCTCGTTCTAACTGTGGACTTATAACGTATGCAGGAAGTAAAAATTACCAGCTTCCTGCATATGCTTTAAACGAAGAAATATAGTGAATTACCGTGATATTATAATGTAATTAATAACCCGGCTGAGGCGTAATTGATCCAGTTGAAATTATAAACGTCATCAACATCCGCGCCACCTTCCACAACCCGGTAGCCCAGCTTAACACCCAGTTTGTTGTTCAGTTGGTACGCAACCCCCGCAAAGATATCCTCTGCGCGACCCTGTTTGGAAGCAAGCGCATCACCTTCCAGGATAACAGACCAGCGGTAAGACGGTTTCAATGCGACATAAAAGTTGATCAGCGGAACGAACCCGAGATTATCGAAGTGGGTATTGAAAGATTCATTTTGAAAACGCACATCTGCTTCTCTGATCTTGGCTGTAAGCCCCACTCCTACCTGCGCGCGGGCACGTGAAATAAGATCGTAGCGATAAGTAAGGCGGTAAGAATTGAATTTGTAATGCACCTTAACAGGCTGACCAGCCAGGAACGTTGTATTATTGAAATTGATATTCCGGTTAAAATTACCCTGGTAAGTAACTGTTAGTGGCGCATATAGCAGTGATATGTTGTGTCTTTTCGCAATGGTATAACCCGCCCTGATCCGATAAAATACCTTTGGATCGATACTCAGGTCTTCCGGCAGGTTCACGATAGTACCGCCAACATTCGGTATCCTGACCTTATTGTAATTTGTACCCAATACCAATCCGCCCTCTAAGTCCAATTTGACCTGGGCATACAGCTGAATGGAACTGAGAAACAGTAGAGAGCTAAGAAGAAATTTCATTTTCATTTGCACCAGTTTTTAGATAACAAAACAAACAACCCTTCGGAGGTTGTTTGTAAAAAGTGATGCCTGAAGAAAATTCAAATGAACCGTCGGCTAAATCTCGACAGCTTCTGGCGCATTCTTGACTGATCTTACGAAAGACTTAATGTCCTGTTCCAAATCGGTAGAATGCTGCAAAATACGGATGAATGCACTCCCGATAATAGCGCCGGCCGCCTGGCTTGAAGCCTTCCGGAAAGTAGCATTATCCTGGATACCAAAACCGATCAACCTTGGATTGCGCAGGTTCATTGCATTCAGCCTGCTGAAATATGACTCCATATCTGAACTGACGCCCGATTTTGAGCCCGTCACGCTTGCAGAAGATACAGTGTAGATAAAACCTTCACTAATCTCATCTATTTGCCTTATACGCGATTCAGAGGTTTGCGGCGTAATCAAAAAGATATTTAACAAACCGTAAGTATCGAAAATGGACTTGTATTCATTCAGGTACACGTCCATCGGCATAT
>NZ_JBHYGF010000182.1:1862-8015 GCF_051859145.1 Dyadobacter sp. | reverse complement strand
ATATCGGCGACAAACTGGATTACCTGAAAACAACGGTCGAGTTTGCATTGAAAAGAAAAGAATTTGCAGAGCCTTTCCGTGAGTTCCTGATCCGCATTCTTGAAAAATAAAAAGCCAGCCAATTAACATGAAAAAACAGATCATAGTAAGCGGAGCGACAGGTAATCTGGGCAAAGTGGTAGTCGGGAAATTGACCGGACTTGGCTATGATTTGCATATCAATGTAAGAAACTCAGCAAAAGCCGGTGACTTTGACCCGGCTTTTGTTTCCACTTACGAAGCCGATCTGACCGATGCTGATCAGGCTGAGAAGTTTGTCAGCAATGCAATCTCCAAAGCCGGCCGGATCCATGCAGGTGTTTTCCTGGCGGGTGGATTTGCACCGGGCAAGTTGGAAGAAACAACTGTGCAGGAGATCGAGAGAATGATCAATATGAATTTTTTCACGGCATTCAACCTGATCAAGCCGCTTAAAGCACATTTCGAATTGAATGGCGGTGGACAGATTATTCTGGTTGGGGCCAGGCCGGCGCTTGTACCTGCGCAGGGCGCGGCAAGTTTTGCTTATACATTGTCAAAATCGCTGCTCTTTCAAATGGCGGATATGATCAATGCGGAAGGTAAGAAAACAAATGTTTCAGCGTCGATAGTAGTTCCAAGCATCATTGATACTCCTGATAACCGGGAAGCAATGCCGGATGCTGACTTCAACAAATGGATTTCGCCGGAAGATATGGCCGAGGGTATCGCATTCATTTTAAGCGAAACCGGGAGCAAAATGAGGGAAACAGTCTTAAAGCTTTATCACAAAGCCTGAGCTAAGGCTTTTTAGGTTCGTAATCAATCTCGATCACACGCCTTCCTTTTTTATCAACCTCGCCAATCATAACGCGCTCTACATTTCCAGCTTTTTCCAACAGTTCTGCCTCAGCTACTTTCTGGCTTTTCGACTTTTTCCCATTTAAATAATACGTAGTACTGTCCGCAGGAAAACTAAATGGACTATGATGCCGGGAAATAAGTGTTTGGGTTGGTTTGTCAACTTCACCAATCGGATTACCGTTCGAAAACTGTACTGGCTCTACATAATCATAAATCTGCTTGCGGTTTCCTCTGATCTGTTCATAAGTAGGAAACGCTTCATCTTTTCTTGCCTTCTGCGCGCTTGTATCTGGCACAAGGAAAGTCAGGATCAATAATGCGAAAATACCTGCGAGGTAAGTCTTCATAGTAGAGAAAACAAGTTAAATCACACTCTGATTATCCAGCTGCGCAATCCTCACCTGGGTGATTGTACTCCGCTGTTTTTTCAAGACAGTAAACTCGTAATTCCGGCTCTTGTATTTCTCACCAACAGACGGTATCCTGCCGAATTTCCAGATCAAATAACCCGCGAGTGTTTCGTATTCACTTCCCTTAGACAAATCATGCGGAAGACGCTCATTTAAATCTTCAATAGAAATCGAGCCGAGTACTGTATAGCTGTTATCGCCCTCATTTTTGATGATCGGTGCCTCATTGTCATATTCATCCTGGATTTCCCCTACCAGCTCTTCCAGTATATCTTCCATGGTGATAATTCCATCAATACCACCATATTCGTTCACAATCGCCGCCATTTGCTGGCGGTTCACCTGAAAATCGCGAAGCAATGCACCTATTGGCTTTGAGCCGTGGACTGTTGAAATGGGTCTGATCAGCTCCTGAAGTACGATATCTTTTCCTTGTCGCATCTTTAACAAAAGATCTTTCAGGTGCAGTACACCTACGATCTGGTCAAGGGTATCTTCATAAACCGGGATCCGGGAGTAACCTTCTTCGATGATCTTTTCGAGCTTAACCTCATTGAAATCATTGATATCTATGCCCACAATCTGCGGGCGCGGGATCATAACCTGACGCGCGAGCCGCTCAGAGAAGTCAAATGCATTTTTAATCAGATCATAATCCGCCGCTTCAATCATCCCGCTTTCCTTCTGCTGCTGAACCAGGTACCTCAGCTCGTCGCTGCTGTGTACTTCACTTCCGTGAGAAGGTGAAATTCCGATTGTTTTCAGGATAAAATTCGCGATCCCATTTAACAGCCATACAATCGGGCGGAAAATCAGGAAGAATATGTGCAGCGGATAAGAGAGGACCAATGTAGTTGCTTCCGGCCGCTGAATTGCGATTGACTTCGGCGCCAACTCGCCAAAAACAATATGCAGAACAGTGATAATCGCGAATGCGGTAGGTAATGCAATTTGGTGCGCAAGTTCCGGATTCAGCGAAATACCAACCAGCTCCATTGCGCCAATCAGGATTTTAGAAACAACAGGCTCGCCTATCCACCCTAATCCGAGACTCGCCAAAGTAATCCCGAACTGCGTCGCGGCCAGGTACCCGTCGAGGTTGCCGACGATCTGTTTTGATAAAATCGCCATTTTATTTCCTTCCTGCGCCTTTTGCTCCAATTGGGAAGCCCGGATCTTGACGATTGCAAACTCAGCTGCAACAAAGAACCCATTGAGCAGCACGAGCACCAATGTAATTAAAACCTGTATAGCCATTAATTTGGGAGTAGACGTTTCTTCTATGTTCGTTTATCCCGCATGTTAACAAAAAATTGTTCCATTGAGAAATTGAAGGCACCCGCATTATCTGCGAATCCAGCATACCAAGCTGAATGCTAAATAGTTTTGATAGTGACACAGAGTTTTGCTAGATTTATACTAGTCCGTTTACATCTTTATCAAGTAAATGCCATAACAATCGTCTCGATTATGATACTTCGTTCCCCATTATCAGTTTTTCCACGCACACTGGACGAATTCCAGAAGTGGGAATCAGTTGATGGATATAAATATGAATGGAATGATGGTAAAATAATACGATTCGGCAAATTGAAAAAGAAGCATCTTTTCATTATCAGGAAGTTACAACAGCTTTTCTTCAAAACAGCTGCTTTTTCAGAAGGAGCTGCATTGATTATGGAGCAAGATGTGATGCTCAGCGGCATTCAGATGCGCCGGCCTGATCTTGCTTATTTCAGCGGAGCACAAATCGACCACTCGGCTGAATCTGAAACGGAACCTATCCCTGAATTTCTCATCGAAGTGATCTCACCAACCGACGATGCTGAAAAAGTTGAGGAGAAGCTGGCAGAGTACTTTAACTCGACAGTGAAAGTTGTGTGGCATATCTATCCTGAAAATGAGGTAGTATATGTATACACGGCCCGCAAAACTGTGCGCATCTGCACTGACCTTGACGTTTGCTCCGCCTCTCCTGTTATGCCCGACTTTGAAGTTACTGTAAAAGAGCTGCTGGCAACCGGAATTAAGAGTTAACTATCCTTCGGTTACCGACCCTCGGTGCCAGTATAATCCGGTTCTTTCACCCTTTTTCGTTACTTTGTATGCGTTTCCTGTTTTGGAATCGCATTCTTCCGCATTAAGCTATTTTCTCAATGATCTCCAAAATCCAACTAAAAAAACCTTTACTACTCCTTGCCGGGACCACTATTGCGGTGGTTTCTTGCATGAAAATGTCGCCGTCCGGTTCTTTCGGTAAAGCTACCAAGACCAACAGCACTGCTGTGGTCGTGAAAGAAGATGCCGCCACAGGAAAGGCGAGGGCGAAAGAAATTCGTGAAAAAACCTCAGTGAAGCTGGCAGACGGACTAAAACTGGATCTCTGGGCCTCTGATTCACTTGCTCCCGATCCGGTCGCGATCGCAGTGGACGATTGGGGTGCTGTATACCTTAACCGCACCAACCGCCAGAAAAACTCGGAATTTGATATCCGTGGGCACCAGAACTGGATGACCGCTTCCATTGCATTGCAAACCGTGGAAGAGCGCCGTGCATTCCTGCGCAGCACTTTTGCACCTGATAAAAGCAAGGAAAACAGCTGGCTGAAAGATTTGAATGGCGATGGATCGCACGACTGGAAAGACCTGACAGTAGAAAAAGACGAAGTCTGGAAAATTCAGGATACGGATAATGATGGTATTGCTGACAAATCGACGCGCATTCTCGACGATTTCTTTGAAGAAGTTTCCGACGTAGCGGGTGGTGTGCTCATCCGCGCCAAAGATGCATTCGTGGCAATTGCGCCTGATCTTTGGAGGTTACGCGACACAAATGGTGACGGGGTTTTGGACGAAAAAACTTCCATTAGTCACGGTTATGGTGTGCATATTGGTTTTGGCGGTCACGGTATGTCCAACCCGATCGAGGGACCAGACGGAAAAATTTACTGGAACATCGGGGATATTGGTGCCAACATTACGACCAAAGAAGGCGTAAAACACGAGCACCCTAACTCGGGTATCATCGCACGTTCCAATCCGGATGGAAGCGATTTTGAAGTTTTTGCACACGGTTTGAGAAATACGCACGAATTCGTATTCGACGAATATGGTAACCTGATCAGTTCTGATAACGACGGTGACCATCCTGGCGAAAGCGAGCGTTTGGTGCACGTGGTGGAAGGATCAGATGCAGGCTGGCGCTCCAACTGGCAGTATGGCAAGTATACCGACCCGAAGAATAACAGCTACAAAGTCTGGATGGACGAGCAGCTTTTCAAACCGCGCTGGGAAGGTCAGGCGGCTTACATTATCCCTCCTATCCAGAATTTTCACAACGGTCCAACCGGAATGCAATACAACCCGGGAACTGCACTCGGCTCTGAATGGAAAAATAAGTTTTTCCTTGTAGAATTCGTCGGTAACCCTGCCCGCTCGCCGATCTGGGCTTTTGGACTTAAACCAAAAGGCGCATCTTTCGTGCTGAATGGAGAGAAAAATATCCTCTCGGGAATTCTTCCAACCGGCATTCGCTTCGGTCCCGACGGCGCATTGTACGTAGCTGACTGGATAAATGGCTGGGATACCAATAACTACGGTCGTGTGTGGAAACTGGATGTAACAGAAGATAAAAACGACCTGAAAGCACTTCGCGCCGAGACCAAGAAGTTTATGCAGCTGGATTATGCACAGCAAAATGACGATATGCTGTTGAAGCTTTTGTCGAACCAGGATATGCGTATCCGGCAGAAATCACAGTTTGAACTGGCTTCCCGCGGTGCCAAAGGAGCGGCAGTTTTAAACAAAGCAATTTCGCAGAAAGAAAATCAGTTTGGCCGCATTCACGGGATCTGGGGAATGGGTCAATTGGCAAGAGAGGACAAATCTTACGCCAATGTATTGATGACATTACTGAAAGATTCTGACGAAGAAATTACAGTCCAGGCTGCCAAGGTACTGGGCGATGCCCGCATTGCGGAAGCCGGCCCGATGCTGGTACCAATGCTGTCGAGTAAAAACCCACGTGTACAGTTTCATGCCGCGCAGGCGATCGGAAGGATCAAATACAAAGACGGAGTGGCGCCGCTGATCAGCATGATCAAAGCGAATAACGATGAAGATCTGTACCTGCGCCACGCAGCTGTACTTGCATTGTCGCGCATTGGCGAAGCCCAACCTGTTCTTGCATTGGCCGGCAATCCCGAGAAATCAGTCCGTACTGCTGCTGTACTGGTACTGCGCAGAATGAAAAATGACGGTATCAGTATTTTCCTGCAGGATAAAGACGAATATATCGTGGCCGAAGCTGCCCGCGCGATCAATGATGATCTTTCTATCCCGGGTGCATTGCCTGCACTGGCGGGTACTTTAAACGAAAAGAGGTTCAAGTCCGAGCCGCTGCTTCGCCGCGCAATTAACGCGGCATTGAGAGTTGGCGGAGACGCGCAGCTGAACGATCTGATCGCATTTACCAAAAGAAAAGATGTTGATAAAGAGATAAGAGCGGAAGCACTGGCTACTTTGGGCACCTGGGCAAGTCCATCGGTAATGGACCGGGTGGACGGACGCTACCGCGGCGTTATCACCAGGGATCCGGCGGCGATTAAAGCAAAAGTGCAGCCGATTGTTGCAGACCTTTTACAGGAAAGCGACCCGACTATTTTGATCGCTACTTCCCAAATCCTGACCAACCTGAACATTTCCGGCAACAATGAAACTTTGGTCAAAATCCTGAATGAAAACAAAGATTCAAAAGTGCGGGCTGCGATGCTGGTTGCATTGAATAAACTGAATTATTCAGGAATGGACGCGGTAATGAAGAAAGGTATGTCGGATGCTGACGCGGATGTTCGTACTGCTGC
>NZ_JBHYGF010000182.1:0-1839 GCF_051859145.1 Dyadobacter sp. | reverse complement strand
AATGGTAGGAAGTGTGAATATGTCAAAGGAAACATTGACCGACATTGCAAACCAGATTTTTGAAAAAGGAAGTGTAAGAGAGCAGCAACAAATGCTCAAAGTACTAGGCAGCTTGCCGGTTGCCAAGACAGAAACAATCCTGAATGATCTGATCGGCAGAATGGAAGCCAAGAAACTTCCGCCAAGTCTGGCGCTTGATCTTGGAGAGGCTATCGATTCAACCAAATCGACTGCATTGATTTCCAAACTTGCTCCAATGCGTTCCAAAGGCGCAACTGTTGCAGATTATCAGGATGCATTATTTGGTGGAAATGCACAGTTGGGCCGCAGGTACTTCCTGACAAGCTCAGCCGCAGAATGCGTGCGCTGCCACTCGATCGGCGGACAAGGCGGCGAGGTTGGACCTTCTCTTTCGAATATCGGTAACGTACTTTCACGCGAGCAGATATTGCAGGCATTGATCGAGCCGAGCGCACGTTTATCGCCAGGCTACGGAATGGTGATCCTGACCTTGAAGGACGGAACAACAGCTGCGGGCGTACTAGCACAGGAAAACGAGCACGAGCTTGTCCTGAAAACTTCCGAAGCCGAGCCGCTCAAAATCGCCACGGCGCGTATTGCCAAACGGGAAAATGTTCCTTCAAGTATGCCGCCAATGGGAACGATTATGTCAAAAAGGGAAATCCGGGATGTAGTTGAATTCTTATCGGGGTTAAAAAGATAAAAGCGATAAGTAAATTAGAAAGGCTGTTTGAATCGAATCAGACAGCCTTTTTATTTATAACAGACTTAAAACTTTTCTGTGGGTGTATAAACATATTTGATACTGTCCAGGTCAGCTTTGTACTCTGAACTGTTCATCACATTGGTGACGTCCATCTGATAGGAATAATTTGAACCTTCGACGAAATGGAATAAGATTCGAAATCCTGCTTCTTTCGATATCGCATACCATTGAACTTCGGTAGGTGTATTTGGGCCTGATGAGTAGCTCCATTGAATCGCATCAAGAACCTTTGACTCTGTGAAGTCTGGCGAGGCAAATGTAAATACGTAGTGCATATTATTTGTCTGATAAGCACTATCGTATTTCGTGTATTCACTTAATTTCAAATAGGCTAAACTATCTGCAGCAGAGACATCAATCTGTTTTTTGTTTTTATAAAGCGATGTCAGTTTCCAATGCCCGTCTGACCTGTTTCCCAGTGGATTGGCACGTGGCCCAAGCGGTGTTTCACAGCCGAAAATAGTAAGGGTAAATACGATTGTTCCGATCAAAATCAATCTTTTTATCATACCTGTCAGAGAGGGATACTGTAAGCTATTGTTTCTATTTAAGGAAATTACATGGATATGTATCCAGCAAAAAACATTCGTCGAATGAACCCGAATTTTCGACGGTTAACAACTATACTTCGACGAATTGAACCGAAAGCTGCAAACTTAGCCCTGAAGGAACAATCCTGCCTGAAAGAAATTTGACATTTTTGTACAAAACAATGCTGTAACTGCCGAACTTGTTAATATCATCGGCATACATTTAGTACAAAAGTCACGCTAAAAACCGGAATGGAGTTAGATAAGAAAGAGGCAGAAACCGTTAACAAAGCTATTCTGTTTTGGGAGGATAGTAACCAGATCTCCAAAGAACAGGCGGAGCAATTGCGGGGAAGTTACCAGTTACGTAATTCGAATGTTGATGCAATTGCGATTTACGCATTGATATCAGCCATTTCCTGCGGTTTACTGGCATTTGGCGCATTGGTGATTGATGAAAAGTGGCTCGAAATGCTGCGCCGTAAATGGGACATTTCTGAAAATGTGTTTGGGATTGGTTTT
>NZ_JBHYGF010000181.1:0-8020 GCF_051859145.1 Dyadobacter sp. | reverse complement strand
GGCATCCAAAGGTAATATCCGCCATTCACGAGCAGCTCAAAAAACACATGCATTTGCTCGTTTACGGCGAATTCGTACAGAGCGCACAGGTACAGCTTGCGGCTGCATTAACAAGGACTTTGGCAGTAACCCCTCCCTGGCCCTCCCCTTTCGGGCTCATTGATAATGTATATTTCACTAACTCCGGCACGGAGGCTACCGAAGGTGCGATGAAGCTTGCCAAGCGGTTTACGCGGCGGCACGAATTTATATCCTGCGTAAATGCTTACCATGGAGCTACGCAGGGTGCATTGAGTCTTGCCGGCGCTGACTTTTTCAAGCAGAATTTCCGACCGTTACTCCCCGGAACCCGCCAGATCAGGCATGGAAATGCTACTGACCTGGAATTGATTACAGATGGAACAGCAGCTGTGATCATTGAGGTAATCGGGGGAGAGTCTGGTGTGCGGGTACCTGAAAAAGAATACATGATTGCGCTGAGACAAAGGTGCTCGGAAGTTGGCGCATTGCTGATCCTGGACGAGATACAGACGGGTTTTGGAAGAACGGGAAGTTTCTGGGCTTTCGAGCAGTTTGATATTTACCCTGATATCTTGCTGAGTGCCAAGGGAATGGGCGGCGGCATGCCGATCGGTGCATTTATGGCTTCTCAGGAAGTAATGCGCGTTTTCAAGAATAATCCGATTCTGGGGCACATTACTACTTTCGGCGGACACCCTGTTTGCTGCGCTTCTTCCCTGGCTGCTTTAAATGTGATTTTGGATGAAAATCTGCATCGGTCTGCCATTGAAAAAGGCGCGCTTTTTAAATCTTTGCTTGTGCACCCTGCGATTAGTGAGGTAAGAGGCAGGGGATTAATGCTGGCTGCGCAAATGGAATCTTTTGAAAAGCTGAAAGATACAATTGATCGCTGCATTGAAAATGGTGTGGTTACGGACTGGTTCCTGTTTTGTGACAATGCAATGCGCATTGCGCCGCCGCTGGTGATTTCTGAGGAAGAAATACGAACAGCTTGCAAGGTGATTATTAATGTTTTGAATTCTTAAACCAAGCTTATGGAATATTCAATTGAGAATGAATTTTTGCGTATTGCCGTCAGGCAGGCAGGTGCAGAATTGTGCCGCATTCAGTCGAAAGTGACGGGAACTGATTTCATGTGGAATGCAGATCCTGACATTTGGCCAAGTTATGCACCCGTTTTGTTCCCGGTTATAGGCGCTATTAAAAACGGGTTCGTTAGGTACAATGGGAAAGACTATGCGGTACCTCGCCACGGAATCGTACGCAACAATCCGGAGGTAAAACTTATTGAGCAAACAGAATCAAGCCTGACATTCGGTTTAAAATCCTCTACAGAAACTTTGGAAATCTATCCCTTCGAGTTTGATTTTGAGATCACTTACCGATTAGATGCGCACAAGTTTTTGCAAAGTTATAAAGTAGCGAATTCCGGTGAAGAGCAAATGTTGTTCTCGCTTGGCGGGCATCCTGCATTTAAGTGTCCTGTCCATGAAGGCGAGGATTATACAGACTATTATCTGGAATTCGAAGCCATTGAAAATGATTCAACCTGGCTGCTGACCAAAGATGGGCTTGTCGGTAATGAGACAAAGAAGATCTTTGACAACACCAACACACTTCATCTTGATCATCATTTGTTTGATAACGATGCATTGATCTTTAAGCATTTGGTATCAAAGCAGGTAAGTCTGCGAAGTACCAAATCTGCGCAGGTAGCTACTGTTCGTTTTGGTGATTTCCCTTATCTCGGCATTTGGGCAAAGCCAAATGGTAACTTCGTTTGCATTGAACCTTGGCTGGGCATTGCAGACAGCGCTGATTCTGACCAGAATTTTGAAACGAAAGAGGGAATATTGAAGCTCGCTGCCGGGGAATTATTTACGGCCAGTTTCTCAATTGAAATTCATGAGTAGCTAAACTTTTAGCAGTATTGCTTACAGCTTTACTGCTAAAAGTTCATTACCAAGCTTGTGCAGAGCCGCTTCGATCTTTTTGGCTTGCGCAGGTCTTGGCTTTTTAATGCCGGAAGCATAGTGGTTCAGCAGCTTCTCATTGATGCCGGTGATTTTCGCAATGCCGGTTTGGCTGAATATGCCTTTATAGTATTTTAAAAAACTCCCTACATCCAGCTTCCATTCAATCTCGTACTCGCCTTTTAAAGCTGAGGGAATATTTTTATCGTCAAAACCTTTAACGATTTCGATGCATTCAAACACTGATTTTTTCACGTCTTCAATTGTCGCTCCACCGCCATTTATCTTATCTACATTATCCCCATAAGCCCAGTAAAAATCCTTGCTTCTTTCGATTATAATCTTAATCTTCTTCATAATATTTCCTTTAAATTCATCTTCTTGATGGTCTTCAAGCGTATTCCCTCGCCCATCTCCTTTGATCCATGATAAGCTACGGTGTAAGTCTTGTCTTCCTTTTGATAAGTATAATGACTGCCTTTTATCCGGATAACCGACCAGCCGTTTCGTTTGATTAAGCGATGGAATTCTGAGGATTTCATAGTGTGTAACTAAGATTAAAAGTATACAATAATATACCTTTAAGCAAGCAGTCACAAAAAAAGCTCCCAGCAGGGAGCTTTCAATTATTTATCGGAAAGTAACAGATTATACTGTTGCTTCGATCTGTGCATTCAACTTGTCTTCCAGAGTTGTTTTAGGAACTACGCCAACAACTTTGTCAACCAACTGACCGCCTTTGAATATCATTAATGTAGGGATACTGCGTATACCGAATTTAGCGGGAACAGAAGAATTCATATCCACGTCCATTTTACCAATAACTGCTTTTCCCTCGTATTCTCCGGCAAGCTGCTCTACAACAGGCCCGATCATTTTACAAGGTCCGCACCACTCTGCCCAAAAATCAACAAGTACTGGTTTTTCGCTTTGGATCAATTCTTCAAAGGTGCTATCGGTAATTTCAAGTGCTTTTCCCATGTTTGAAAATGTCTAATGTTGTTTTATAAATCTGATATAATAAGCATTATCATTGCCTAAAAGTTCCTGAATATTACTAATGTAAATCAGTTCAAAGAGAATTGTACGCCATGAAATCCACGAAGTACTTTGAAGAGCTCGGTGGTCGGCGCGACACGATATCCACGCGACAACATTTCAACTTCCAGCCGTGTATCCGGATCTACTACCGTCATATTAATCGCGCAAGGTCCCGGGTGATGACTGAGGGTATCGCTTAATACGTGAATAAACTGGGCGTCAATCTGATCCAGGGAAAGATTGATCTTAATCTTCTTACACATTTTACCCATAATCTCCGGCAACAGCTGAATTTGCGTGATCTTAAACTCAAATTGATCTTCCTGCTTCCAGCGGTTTTGAACCTTGCCTTTGATATAAAGAAACTGGCCAACCTGCAGATAATTCTTGAACCTGATATAATCCTCGCCACCTAATAGCATTTCAAGTGAGCCTTTATAATCTTCCACTTTGAAAATCATGAAGCTACTTCCATTCTTAGACATTCTTTCCTGCGCGCTCGTTACAATTCCGGCCACGCTGATTTCCTTACCAAAATACTTCGGCGACCGCTCTCCTTCCGCAATCTCCATTACCTTGTCGACCGTACAATTACAAAAATTGTCGAGTTCAACCCTGAATGTATCCAGCGGGTGCCCCGAAATGTAAAATCCGACAACCTCCTGTTCATACCTCAGCTTTGCGAGATCGTCCCAGGCAGCAACATCCGCCGCTTTCGGACGCGCAAGCGTAGAGCCGCCGTCGCCTAACATACCGAACAAAGAAGCCTGTGCGGACGATTTTTCTGCATGGTAATTGTTTGCGTAACGAATAAGCTTTTCAATAAACGTCCCATTTTCGCCAGTTTCAACAGCGAAGTAGTGCGCCCGGTGATAGTCTTCAAAGCAGTCAAACCCACCAGCATAAGCCAGACTTTCAATCGTTTTCTTATTGACCGTCCTCAAATTGACGCGGGTAATAAAATCGTAAATATCCGAGAATGCGCCGCCGGCTGCACGCTCTTCAATAATAGATTCCACGGCTGCGTCGCCGCTGCCTTTTACGCCGGCCAAACCAAAGCGGATTTCACCCCGGCTGTTCACGTTGAATTGCCTGTCTGATTCATTGATATCCGGCCCCAAAACGGTTATACCCAAAGCTTTACATTCTTCCATGAAAAATGTAATCTTATCAATGTTACCCAGCGAGCTCGTCAAAACCGCCGCCATGTACTCAGCGGGGTAATGCGCTTTCAGGTAAGCTGTCTGGTAAGCTACAAATGCGTAGCAGGTTGAGTGTGATTTGTTAAATGCATAGGATGCAAATGCTTCCCAGTCAGTCCATATTTTTTCAAGCTTTTTGGAATCAAGCCCACGCTCGGTACCGCCTTTCATGAAGTCGCCTTTCAGCTTGTTCAAGGTTTCGATCTGCTTCTTTCCCATCGCTTTACGCAACGTATCCGCCTGACCTTTTGTAAAACCGGCCAGCTTCTGCGAAAGCAACATTACCTGCTCCTGGTAAACGGTAATACCGTAAGTATCGGATAAATACTCTTCCAGCTCGGGCAAATCGTATGTAATCTCCTCCTGCCCGTTTTTACGACGGATAAAGTTGGGGATATATGCGATCGGACCTGGGCGGTACAATGCATTCATGGCGATCAAGTGCTCGAAGCGATCGGGAATGAGGTCGCGCATGTGCTTTTTCATCCCGTCGGATTCAAACTGAAAAATCGCATTCGTTTCTCCCCTTTGAAACAACTCAAAAACCTTCGGATCATCTAGCGGCACATCGTCAATGACAATTTCAACATTGTGGTTTTGCTTGATCAGCCGCAATGCTTCCTTGATAATGGTCAGGTTGCGCAGACCAAGAAAGTCCATTTTGATAACCCCTGCATCCTCAATAATCTTTCCCTGATATTGGGTAATCAAAAAATCCGAGTCTTTGGAAGTACTTACGGGAATGATTTCTGTCAGATCGCTCGGCGCGATAATGATACCGGCCGCATGAATACCTGTATTCCGCACGGTACCTTCCAGTCTGCGCGCTTCCTGCAAAACACTCGCCTGCAAATCCTTACCTAATGCGATTTGCCGCATTTTCTTCACATTATCCAGCTCTTCGGGCGCGATCCCTTCTTTTTTGACCAGACTCCCCTCGCCTTCCAGTGGCGCTGTGAAGATCCGGTTGAGCGTCATATTATAGGTAGGCTTGTCGGGCACAAGCTTTGCAAGTGCATTGGCTTCCTGCAAAGGCAGGTCCATTACCCGCGCCACATCCTTGATCGCCGATTTGGCCGCCATTGTACCATAAGTAACAATTTGCGCTACCTGGTTGTAACCATATTTTTTAACCACATAATCAATCACTTTCTGCCGGCCTTCATCATCGAAGTCCGTATCAATATCGGGCAGTGAGATACGGTCGGGATTAAGAAAACGCTCAAAAAGCAGATCGTACTTGATCGGGTCGATATTGGTGATCCCGGTCGCATAGGCTACCACGGATCCGGCAGCAGAGCCACGGCCAGGACCGATAAACACGCCCATTTTACGTCCGGCATCGATAAAATCGGCCACAATCAGGAAGTAACCAGGAAAACCCATGTTACGGATTGTATTCAGCTCAAAGTTGATCCGCTCCTCAATCTCGGGCGTTATCGTTCCGTACTTAAACTTGGCGCCTTCAAATGTGAGGTGTTTCAAGTATTCCCATTGATTCAGCACATCGGCCGTAAGTTCCTTTTTACCAACCATTTCCGACAAGGTATGTGTCTTGAATTCGTCGGGGATCGGGAAGTTAGGGAGTAAAATATCTTTTCGAAGATCAAGCGTTTTAATCTTGTCAACAATCTCGTTTGTATTGTCCAGCGACTCGGGTAAGTCGTTGAACAGCTGCATCATTTCGCTGGTGTTCTTGAAATAAAACTGATCATTATAGAATGCAAAACGAGAACCTTTCGGAATACCTTTTTCGTCGTCAAAATCCTTTGCCGAAGGCGTACTTTGCTTATCTCCCGTATTGATACACAGGAGAATATCATGCGCATTCCAGTCATCGCGATCCACATAGTGCGAATCATTTGAGCAGATTACTTTAACATTATACTTCTTGGCAAATCTTACTAGTACTTCATTCACAATGTACTGATCACGGATCTCGTGCCGCTGCAACTCTACGTAAAAGTCTTCTCCGAACAGATCCAGCCACCATTTAAACTCCCGCTCGGCAGCTTCCTCTCCCTGCCTGATAATGGTTTTGGGAATAATCGCCCCGATGCAGCAGGTAGTAGCGATCAAACCTTTGTGGTACCTTACAATCAGCTCCTTATCGATCCGCGGGTATTTACCATACATTCCTTCAATAAACCCCAGGGAGCACATTTTCACCAGGTTCTTGTAGCCGATTTCATCTTTGGCGAGCAGAAGCTGATGGTGGCGCACATCCTTTTTGTCTTTGGTAAACTGCCGCACGTGCCTGTCTTCCACCACATAAAATTCACATCCCACAACAGGCTTGATCCCCTGCTTGTTTCCCTCCGCTACAAATTCAAAAACGCCGAACATATTACCATGATCAGTAATCGCGACGGCCGGCATATTGTCCTCTTTGGCTTTCTTGAAGAGCTTTTTAATATCAGCCGCCCCGTCAAGAAGTGAAAATTGGGTATGGCAGTGTAAATGGGAAAATTGCATGTGGACTGGGGTATTATTAAATGGAGTAAGCTTTGCGGGAAATCAGAATTGCAGATCAATGCTCCGCGGGCTGTTCATACAATACATAATTCATATAGTCTGCAAAAGGTTTAAGGAGTTGGATACCTTTTACAATCGTTTTACCAAAATCCCTGGAAGCCACTTCCTTATCGGTAAACCGGTGCACAAAAAAAAGTTGCTTGCGTTTCAGCAGCTCGATTTCGGGATGATCTTTCGGGTAACCTTTGGGTGTAGTCTTTAAGGTATCCCCGTGGATTTCGGGGAAAAATGTGCGGAATTCTTTTTCCTCAATGATCACTTTCAATTCTTCTGCATTGTAATCGACTTCCTGCCTGAACCGGGCCAGCTGCTCAGGAGTAGTCTCCCACATTCCTCCGCCCAAAAAAGTCTGATCGCCGGGCTGGATCTGTATATAGTAGTCGACCTTACCCGAACTCTTCCCGCCGGGACCAATACCGGCAGCAAGATTGTTCTTGTAAGGTGCCTTGTTTTTTGAAAAACGAATATCGCGGTTGATGCGCAGCAGGCATTCTTTTACCTGCAAATTGCCGAGATCCTGAAACTTCCCTACTTCACTGATCAGGTAACCCACCAGCTTTTCCATATCCGCTTTCGCCTCGTCATATCGCCCTCTGTTTTCCTGAAACCATTCCCTGTTGTTGTTTTCGGCTAATTGACTGAGAAAGTGAAGTGTTGCGGATTCCATTCTGATTTGGTGACGGTATAATATCTTATTTTACTACGATTTCTGATCCAATTTAACGAATTTTGGTGAACGGGGAATAGGATCATCTGTATAATACTCAACTTTTGAATGGTATGAATGTTCAATTTTTGTCAAAAGAAAAAACGATGAAGACCTCAGTTGTAATTCCCATGAATGAGTGGAAAAAGATACAAAACCGGCTTAAACCGCGAAACTCGGACTTTTGGGAGACCTTGCCCGAACATGTCAGAGAAAGTATTAAAAGAGGACAAAAACAGGCAGCGACTGGCCAGACAATGACCAACGAAGAGGTAATGCAGAAATATGCAAATTACCTATGAATTTACCCGTTGTCTGGACTTTGGAAGCCGAAACCGGCTTTGCAGAAGTGCTGCGGTATCTGGAAGATGAATGGTCCGAAACAGAAGCTAAGAACTTTGTTTATCGTGTAAAGAAGGTAATCAAACTTATAGCAGGATTTCCTCAGATGTTTGAAGCTTCACCATCGAATCCCAGTGTTAGAAAAGCAACTCTTAATAAGCAGCAATCCCTCTTTTATCAAATTGAAGAAGACCACATTG
>NZ_JBHYGF010000180.1:0-8022 GCF_051859145.1 Dyadobacter sp. | reverse complement strand
GAAACGAGGAACTGCCCTTTGACCAAAACATCCTGCAGGATATCGTAATCCTTGATCGTGGTTTCGGCAATGGGTTTCGAGATCGAAAGTCCGGCGCAGTTTACAACAATATCAAGTCCGCCATATTTCAGTTTTGTTGCGTGCAACGCAGCTTTGATCTGCTCGTCGTCAAGTACGTTGGCGATGGTTGTATCGGAAAAATCTTTACCGAATTTGGCATCGAATTCAGCTTTGGTTTCAGCCAATGCTTTTTCATCAATATCCGAAATCACCACGCAAGCGCCTTCCTGCAACAGTTTCTGTGCGATAGCTTTTCCGATACCGCCTGAACCTCCTGTAACAAACGCCACTTTGCGCGATACTGATTTCTCTTTCGGCATTCGCTGCAACTTCGCCTCTTCCAATAACCAGTATTCAATGTCAAAAGCTTCCTGCTCAGGGAGTGAAACGTAAGAAGAAATCGCCTCTGCGCCTTTCATTACATTAATTGCATTGATGTAAAACTCAGCTGCAACTCGAGCGGTTTGTTTGTCTTTGGCAAAAGAAAACATCCCGACACCTGGCAGCAGGATAATAACCGGGTTTGGGTCACGTACTGCCGGACTGTTATCGTGCTTGCAGCGATCGTAATAAGCCTGGTAATCGGCGCGGTAAGCTTCAAATTGCGGGCGGATCTGATCCAAAATCTCCTGGTCTGTTGCAGTCAGCTTTTCAAATGGAAGGTCCAGTACCAGCGGGCGGATTTTTGTTCTCAAAAAGTGGTCCGGGCAGCTGGTACCAAGCGGCGCCAGTTTGTCAAGATCGTTGCTCGCAATGTATTCCAAAACACGCTCGTCGTCAGTAAAGTGGCCGATCATCGCCTGCTTTTCAGAAGCCAGTCCGCGCAGGTAAGGGACTAATTTGCCCGCGATCTCTGTACGACGCTCCTGCGGCTCGCTCTGGAGTTTCTGTCCTCCGAAAACCGGGCGGTTTTTGCCGTAGTTCTCATTCAGGTATTCAGAAGCTTTTTCAATTGTATCTAATGTATTAATGTAAGATTCGTAAGCAGTATCTCCCCAGGTAAACAAACCGTGTCCACCCAAAACGATTCCGCGTATATCAGGATTTTCAGCCAGCGCTTGTTCCAGCTTCAATCCAAGATCGAAGCCCGGACGCTGCCAGGGTACCCACGCCAGTTCACCGTTAAACAGCTCTTTTGTAATAGCCTCCCCCTCTTTAGGGGCCGCGATCGCGATCAATGCGTCGGGATGAAGGTGGTCAATGTGCTTGAACGGAAGCAAACCATGCAGCGGGGTATCAATGGAAGGTGCTTTTGATTTCAGATCGTAGATACAGTGGTTGAAAAGCTCCACCATTTCGTCTTCAAATTCAAGACCTCTGTATATATTTTTAAGACTATGCAGCCTGTCGACGTACAGACCAGCCAGCCCGCTTCTTGTCAATGTACCTATATCGCCGCCTGAGCCTTTGATCCACATTACCTCCACCGGATTACCTGTAAGAGGATCTTTTTCAATGGTCTTACAGCTTGTGTTACCACCTGCATAGTTGGTTAGCCGGAGGTCTGCTCCCAACAGGTTGGAACGGTAAAGAAGAAGCGCCACCTGGTCGTCGCCGAGCGAAGCTGCTTTTTCATCATCCCACAAATAGCTTACATACCGGTACTGGCTCACTTTAGAACTGCTCATATATTTTTTGTTAATTATTTTGTCGATTTGAGGTGAATAGCACTTTCCAGAAAGGTTTTAACCGGTCGGTTCTTACTCTGGAAAGGTGCACAAGATTAGAAAACTTAGCTATCCACACCGTCCTGTTGTATCCTGCATGTAGAAATAAATTGAGATTTAATGGGAGATTAGGAAGTTAATAAAAATGGTCTGCCCCTTTGATGAGGCAGACCATTTCAATGCGAAATATCCTTAGTAGTTATTTCGAAATCGCAATGTTTTTTATCCTATCACCTATTTTCAGGGTGTAAATACCAACTGGTAGGCCGCTTACATTTACAGGCTTTAAAATCCCTGATTGTTGCTTTAAAACTAGCTCGCCACGCATGTTGAAAATAGAAAGTTCATCATGTGTTGACAGCCCTGAAACTGTAATGTAGTCGCGTGCCGGGTTGGGATAGACGCTTAATTCCGGCTCGTTCTTAACCATTATGATTTTGGAATAATCGCTCCTGCCATCATAGTCCAGTTGTTTCAGGCGGTAGTAAGTAACACCGAACGGAGTGTGATCGATGTAGCGATAGCTTCTATCCTCGCGGGTATCTCCGCCCCCGTCTATGAAGCCTACACGTTCAAATGTGCGGCTATCCTGGCTTTTTTCAATTTCAAATCCTTTGTTTGAGGTTTCGGAAGCAGTCTTCCAGGATATTACATTACTGGTTTTTTCCTGCTTTCCCCTAAAATAAATGAGCGTCACCGGAAGGGAGCTTTCTACATTTTCACTGATCAGCGTTAACCCTGTTGCAACAGAATTTGTGACCTCGACGTGGTAATTTCCCGTTTCCGCAGGCGTGAATGTACTGTCTCCGACTTTTGTTTCGACCAGGCTGCCAAAGTTGTACCATTTATAAGTGTTTTTAGATAATGTACCTCCCGCATTTACAGACAACATTCCATTGCTTTTCGTCACAGGTATCTTCTTTTGATAAGCATATCCTGCAAACCTGTTTTCACTGGTTTCCAAACCTTCAAAAGTGAAATTATTCTCACTGATAAAGATCCGCCTGGTCCTCAGCGCGCCTAAGCTCGGAATGGGACTTGTGAGATTGTTTTTAGAAAGGTAAATACGAAAAGCGTTCGTCAGCTTGTTGAATGAAGCTGGTATGGTGCCTGTATGTCCATTTTCCTCCAAATGCAGTTCTTCAAGATTTATCAGGTTACCGATTTCTGAGGGTATCGGGCCCGCATTTCCCAAACCTGTAATGGACAGGGAAGTAAGGTTTATCATACTTCCGATCTCCGATGGAATCGGTCCGGCTCCGGCAAGATTGTCCATGGCTAGTGAAGTTAAATTCGCCAGATTCCGGATTGCTGCCGGAATGGACTGTGTTCCTGTAAAGTCTGAAAATTTCAGTGAGGTTAGATTCGAAAGATTGCCAATCGATGTTGGAATGGCGCCTACCCCTTGCATATTAGATAACGAGAGTAATTTCAAGCTGCCCAGATTCCCGATTGCAGATGGAATCGTACCGACCGTAACAGGAGCGTCCATAGTCAAAGATGTGAGGTTTGCCAGGTTTCCGATTTCGGCCGGGATAGTACCTGCAAAAGAGGTACTGTAAATGCTCAGACTTGCCAGGTTGGTCAGGTTTCCAACTTCAGCCGGAAAAGCCCCGACATTCGCCCGTGCGCCATTTGTACCCCTATTGTCGATAACCAGCGTTTCCAGCTTTGACAGATTCCCGATTGAGGACGGAATTTGCCAGGTAGCTGAAAATGACAGCGATTTTAAGTTGGGGAGACTGAAAAGAACTTGTGAATTCGTTTGATCAAAGAAGTTGTTTGTCAAATCCAGGGTTTCCAGATTAACCAGATTTGCAAATTCCAGCGGCAATTCTCCATGCAAGGTTGGCCTTGTTTGTTGAAAAAAACCGCCTCCCGGAAGAATAAGTGACTTCAATGCAGTAAGATTCCCGAACTCTCCCGGAATGGTACCCGACACATCCTCACCTACCAGAGAAAGACTTACAACACGGTTGTTCTCACATTCCACCCCATACCAACCGCATGGGCTGTCACCTGGATTACCAGGAACTTGCCACGCGGGATAATCAGAAGGTCTTTGCTGAAAAAACCAACGTTCACCATCAGCAGCGTTGAAGAATGCCACAAGTGCGAGCCGGTCTTGTTCTAATGTCTGCGAGTAGGTGTTGAGAGAAGATAGTAACAGAATGAATGATAAAAGTTTTTTCATAATGGCATGATAGAGTTAGAGAATTTCTAAACAGAAATCATGACATTAAATTACAACTAGTTACATTTCTACTCCCCTACTTCCAAACCAGCTCCATATTCGCGAACATGAATGCATAGATATCCGCTTGCGTCTCCAATGCTTTTTTGGTGTTGCTGGCACCGTGGCCGGAGTTGGTGTCGATGCGGATTAATAATGGATTGTTCGATGAGGCGCCGGCTTTGGCTTGTAGCTCGGCTGCGTATTTGAATGAGTGCGCAGGAACTACGCGGTCGTCGTGATCGGCTGTGGTGATCATTGTTGCAGGATATTTGCCGCCCTCTTTGATGTTGTGCAAAGGTGAGTACGCGTAAAGTGCTTTGAATTCCTCCGCATTATCACTGCTGCCATAATCCGCGATCCAGTTCCAGCCGATCGTAAACTTGTGAAACCGCAGCATATCCATCACGCCTACTGCGGGGAAAGCTACTTTGAATAGTTCAGGCCGCTGGTTCATAACTGCACCCACAAGCAAGCCGCCATTGGAGCCGCCCTGAATGGCGAGCCTTTCCGGCGAAGTATATTTTTCTTTGATCAGGTACTCGGCTGCCGCGATGAAGTCGTCGAATACATTTTGCTTTTTAAGCTTCATTCCCTGCTCGTGCCACTTTTCACCGTACTCACTTCCGCCGCGCAAATTAGCTTGTACATAAACGCCGCCCTGGTTCAGGAAAGGAATGCGGGTGGGACTAAATGATGGCGGCAGACTTACATTAAAACCACCGTAGCCGTAAAGAATGGTCGGGTTGCTGCCATCGAGCTTTAAGCCTTTTTTGTAGGTAATAAATGCAGGAATTTTCGTACCATCCTTGCTTGGGTAAAACACCTGTTTTGTTTCATATTCCGCAGGCTTGAATGCGACTTCGGGCTCGCGGAATACTTCGCTCTTTTTAGAGGCGATATCATATCTGAAAATCGTTGGCGGATAATTGAATGAGGTAAATGTGTAAAAAACAAAGCTATCCCCACGCTCGCCGCCAAAGCCGCTTGCTGAACCCAGCGAAGGTAATACAACCTCATTTTCCAGCTTGCCGGAAAGATCATACACGTACGCTCTTGTTGTTACATCTTTGGAGTAAGTCGCGAAAAGCTTTCCGCCCGCAGTACCTGCGCCCTGCAAAGGTTCGGGTTTCTCCGGCAAAACGGCCTTCCATTTTCCTGTTTTGGATTCAAACAACATTACCTTACTATTAGGTGCATTTTCATTGGTTTCAATCAAAAAGTCAGCACCTACATTGTCGATTACACCGTAACTAAAATCCGTGATTTCTTCCTTGATCGGCGTGAATCTGGTTTCTCCTTTCTTCAAAACCCAAACTCCATTTCCATCTTTCCCTTTACCCCGATCGCTGATGCTTAGTATCGCATATTCTTCATCTTCGGTGGTACCTACCGTGTGAAAACGCTGCGGATTTTTACTGTCTTCATACACCAGCCTGTCTGCACTTTGGGGCGTGCCTATTGTATGGAAAAACACCTGATGGTTTTCATTCTTCGAAGCCAATGCACTTCCGTCAGGTTTTGGATACCTGCTGTAATAAAATCCATTCCCCTGCCAGGCTGCGCCGGAAACCTTCACCCATTCTACTTTGTCAGACAACATAGCGAGCGTTTTCATATCCATTACGCCATATTCCTGCCAGTCCGATCCGCCTTTTGACAAACCAACTACTGCATACCCGCCATCTTTCGAAAGACTAAATGCAGCCAGCCTGGTGGTTCCGTCCGGTGAAAGTTTGTTGGGATCAATTACAACTTCCGGTGTTCCATTCAAGCCTTTCTGACGATATAGTACAGCCTGATTTTGCAGACCATCATTTTTGTAGAAATAGAAGTACTCTCCTTTCTTCGAAGGGGCCGAATACTTTGGGTAATTATATGCTTTTTCAAGATCTGTGAAAATCTTCGCTTTAAATGGGATCTTATTCAAATACCCGAAAGTAACCTCATTCTGCGCCTTCACCCAGGCTGCAGTTTCGTCAGAGCGGTCGTCTTCCAGCCAGCGATAAGGGTCTGCTACTTTGGTTCCGTGGTACTCGTCAGTATGTTCTACTTTTTTGGTCTGCGGATATGTGATTTCTTGTGCGGACAGGCTCAGGCTTGCAGCAGTTAGACTCATTGCCATTAATTTAAATTTCATAAAAGTGGAGTGTTATTTGATCATATCAACTTCCAGTGCGCTCGCCGCGTCTGCCTGGTGGTAGACAGTCTGCGTGGCAGTTGTAAAATCAGAATCGGCAGCTTTGTAAATGTTCTCGACGTACTTCTGGGGATTTCTGTCAAAGAGCGGGAATGCAGTACTTTGGACCTGCACCATAATCTTATGCCCTTTTTTGAAAGTATGCAGCACATCCTGTAACCTGAACTTAATATCCGTCATCTGTCCGGCAACCAGCGGCTCGGGCTTTTCAAAGCTGTTCCGGAATCTTGCCCGCATGATTTCGCTCCTGACCATTTGCTGGTAGCCCGCCAGTACTGTTTTGTTGTCTTTCAGGTATTCATGATTTTGTTCATTACCCGGATAAACGTCGATCAGCTTCACAAAGAAATCAGCATCGGTGCCGGTAGAACTGATTTTCAACAATGCATTGATTTCTCCTCCCAATGTAATATCCTGATCCAGCACGTCAGTCTCAAAAACAAGCACATCAGGCCGCGCTGCCGCGAAACGCTGGTCTTCGGACATATATTCAAATGGCGTAAAGCCTGACATTTGCTTGTAGTTTGAAGTATAAGGAACCGGTTTTAAAGGATCGCTTACATAAGCAGTGGCAGACTTGCTTTCGGCAGGTGCATTAAAGCTGAGTTTGCCTTTTGCCTGGAAATAGAGCTTCCTTCTTTCAGCATTGGCGACCGGCCATTTATCATAGGTTTTCCATTCTTTTTTACCTGTATCAAAAAGATAGGCTTCCGGCAAACCCGTTTTTCCATCGCCAGCTTCTTTCAGAAAGTGTTTGAAAAATTTGGCTTCGATGTTGTTTTGGTAAAAAGTGGCGACACTATCTCCGAAGTAAATATCATTATGCATAGTGTGGCCTGTCTCTGCACTCCACCGGCCGTGACCGAACGGACCTACAACCAATGTATTGTATGCGGACGGATTGTTCTTCTCAATGGTTTTGTAAGTATTTAGCGGACCATACAGATCTTCCGCATCAAACCAGCCGCCTACGGTCATAAATGCATGTTTTAATCCTTTTAAATGCCGGAGTATATCCCTTTTCTGCCAGAACTCATCATAGTTGGGATGATCCATTGTTTCCTGCCAGTACCAGTTTTTGGAATAATACTTATCGAAATTTTTAAGCGAACCCATTTTCAGGTTGAAAGTATAACCGTCGGGCTCCGGACTGATCATTTCACTGGCAAACCAGGAAGTGGTGGTTGGCTTTGGCGGCTTAATGCCAAATACAGGAAAAGTAAGGTAATAACCCTGCGTAAACACGCCATTGTGGTGGAAATCATCGAAGAAAAAATCGGCAATCGGCGCTTGTGGAGAGGATGCCTTTAGAGCTGGGTGCCCCGACAATGCGCTGGCAGTAGTATAAAACCCGGGATAGGAAATACCCCATTGCCCTACCCTGCCATTGTTGTTCGGGACGTTTTTGAGCAGCCACTCAATGGTATCGTAAGTGTCGGAGGACTCATCTACGTCCGACTTCTTTTTCTTTTGCGCGATATGTGGGGTCATATTGGTCCATTCCCCCTCGCTCATATATCTTCCCCGCACATCCTGATACACAAAAATGAACTTGTCACGCATTAAGGCCGGACTTGGACCCAGTTTCATAGGGAACTTGTCGGCACCATACGGAGCTACGCTGTAACAGGTGCGCTGCATTAAAAAGGGATATTTTTTATCGGGAGATGCATCCTTCGGTGTATATACGATGGTATGCAGCTTGATCCCGTCGCGGACGGGAATGTCATATTCCGCCTTGGTGTAGTTTTCCCTGATCCACGTTTCATTGGACGAAGGCTGCGCACGAGCAGCAACAAGCACAAAAAGAAGTATCGCAGTTAGTAGCGCTCTGAACATATCCACCCTGATTATTTTCTTTT
>NZ_JBHYGF010000179.1:0-29041 GCF_051859145.1 Dyadobacter sp. | reverse complement strand
CCTGTTTTCAAAATAGCCCCCGAAATATTTGCCAAAAATATAGCCTACCAAAGACCCGAGTACGGCGGCCGTAAACATACATAACAGTAAAATCCCGATCGGTACATCCAGAATGCCCGTCCCGCAGAACACGCCAGCCAGGAAGACCAGGTAATCGCCGGGAAGGAAGAATGCGAAAAACAATCCGTTCTCGGCAAATACAATGAATGTGATCACCAGCAAACCGCCGGTGCGAATGATTTCCTCGGAGTTGAGTATATATTGGAAAAATTCGGTAATTGAATTCATAACTTCAGGATAAAGGAACAGGCTCCATACTTTCTATGGAGCCTTTCAAATTTAAGCATTTTCAGATAGTTCGAGCCAGCGCATCTCCTTGTCAGCCTGACTTTCGGTCAATGTCTCAATTTCTTTCGACCAGCTTGCCAGCTCATCGTGCGAGCCGCCGGTGTTCAGCTTTTCAACCAGAATTGCTTTCTGCTTTTCCATTTTAGCTATATCAGCTTCAAGCTGCTCCATTTCCTTCTGTTCTTTGTAGCTCAGCTTTCTTTTGGCAGTTACATTAGTAGCGGGCACACTTTCCTTCACCGGCTCAGGGGCGGCAATGGGCGCAGGTTTGGAGCCAGCAACTTTTTTCTCTGCTTCCTGTTCGTCCTGATAGTCACGCAATTCGGTATAGTTACCAGGGAAGTCGCTGATTTTACCTTCGCCTTCAAAAACAAATATGTGTTCTACCAGCCTGTCAAGAAAATAACGGTCGTGGGATACGATCATCAGGCAGCCAGGGAAATTCATCAGAAAATCTTCAAGTACATTCAGGCTCGCAATGTCCAGATCGTTGGTCGGCTCATCGAGGATCAGGAAGTTGGGCTGCTTGATCAGGATCAGCAATAGCTGCAACCTGCGCTTTTCACCGCCGCTCAGTTTTGAAATAAAATCGTATTGTTTTGAAGGTGAAAAAAGGAATGCTTCAAGGAGCTTACTAACTGTTACCGATTCACCGGTTCCCAGCTGGACTACCTCTGCCACATCTTTTACAATATCAATTACTCGCTGATTTTCATTGAAAACAAGGTCAGACTGCTTGTAATAGCCAAACTGTACAGTTTCTCCTTTTACAATGGAGCCCTGATCGGGAGTCAGCTCGCCGGTGATCATATTCAGGAGCGTAGATTTGCCCATTCCATTCTTACCAACAATCCCAATCCTATCGCCTTTACGGAAAGTATATTCAAAATCCTTGATCAGCTGCCGCTCACCAAAACCTTTGCTTACCTTTTCAAGCTCTCTGATTTTGCTGCCGAGTCGCGACGTGCGGACATTCAGTTCCATTTTGGTATCAAACTTCTTCTGACTGGCTTTTTCTTTCAGCTCTTCAAAAGCGTCGACGCGGTATTTGGCTTTGGTACCCCTCGCCTTGGGCTGTCTCCTGATCCAGTCAAGCTCCTTGCGCATCAGGTTTCTCGCTTTATCAATGCCGGCAGCTTCCATTTCCTCTCTTTCCGCCTTCTTTTCAAGGAAATAAGAGTAATTACCTTTATACGGATAAGCCGAACCGTGGTCCAGTTCCAGCATCTGATTACAAACTGTATCCAGGAAGTACCTGTCGTGGGTTACTACCAGCAAAGTGGTATTCGAAGTATTAAGGTAGTTTTCCAACCACTCTACGGTGTCCAGGTCAAGGTGGTTGGTAGGTTCATCGAGGATCAGCAAGTCGGGATCTTCCAGCAAAACCTTCGCCATTGCTACTCTTTTACGCTGGCCTCCTGAAAGTGCGCCGTACGGAGTATCGGTATGATGAATGCCCAGCCTGCCTAGCACTTCCTTTGTACGGTATTCAAAATCCCACGCATTGTACTTGTCCATATCTTCCATTACCTCGGCAAGTTCGTCGTGGTTATCGGTTTCAATGGCGTGTTCGTAGCGTTTCACTACCTGTGCTACGGGATTGTTGGAAGAAAAAATAACTTCTAATACGGGTAAGCTTTCGTCGAACGCAGGACTTTGGTCGAGATAACCAATGCGAATGTCCTTTCTGAAACTTACTTCGCCTTCGTCAGGTGGTATCTTACCTGTGAGAATATTGAGAAAAGTTGTTTTCCCCGTTCCATTTTTCCCGATTAAGGCGACTTTATCGCCGCGGCTGATTCCAAAACTGATATTTCTGAAAAGCCATTTGTCAGCAAATGACTTTGCTATATTTTCTGCTGAAAGATAATTCATGATTAAAGCTAAAATTCAATGTCTGCAAAGTTAGGACAGATATCAAACAACTTAGAAAAAATTCGTTTTGATAGGGTAAATAGGCTAATATTGCCACTTATATTCAGTTAGATGGTTCCAACCGACTCGTTTTATTATTATGTCTAAACAATCTCTTTTCTTAATCTCAACGCTCCTATTTTCCCTTAATGCACTAGCCCAAGACGCTAATTTTAAAAATTACACTCAAAAAATCGGGGGCAGCCCAAAGGTATATGAAATGGTCGCCATTCCCGGCGGCGAGTTCATGATGGGAAGCCCGGCAAGCGAAAAAGGCCACAAAGCCGACGAAGGTCCCCAGCACAAGGTAAAGATTGAACCTTTCTGGATGGGGAAAGTGGAAGTGATCTGGGATATCTATGATCTGTATTCTTTCAAGAACATGGAAAAAGAAATGGCAGCCCGCCACCCGGATCCTGAAAAATCAGTGCAAAAAACAGACGCAAGTACCCGCCCCAGCCCGCCTTATGTAGATATGTCATTCGGTATGGGCCGCGAAGGTTACCCTGCAATTAACATGACGCAATATGCTGCTATTCACTTCTGCAAATGGCTTTATGAAAAAACGGGCGTATTCTACCGTTTGCCGACAGAGGCTGAATGGGAATATGCCTGCCGCGCAGGTTCTAAAACGGCTTACTCTTTCGGCGACGATGCTTCTAAGCTGGGAGATTATGCGTGGTTCCGCGGTAACAGCGATGCTGCTTACAAAAAAGTAGGTCAGAAAAAACCAAATGCATTCGGCTTACATGATATGCATGGAAATGTAATGGAATGGACGCTGGATCAATACATCCCTGATTATTATGCTAAAAAGCCTGCTGGCGAGAAGTACGCGCCGGTTACAGAGCTTTACCCGAATTCGGTACGTGGGGGATCATGGGATGATGAGCCAGCTGACTTGAGAAGCGCTGCAAGGGTTCCTTCAAAAGCAGACTGGAAGATACTCGACCCGCAATTGCCAAAAAGTGAATGGTGGCTGACAAGCGCTTCTTTCGTTGGGTTCAGAGTGGTAAGACCTCTGAAAACACCTTCTGCGGAAGAGATCAAAGCTTATTACAGCCCCAAATTAATCGAAGACTATTGATCAACTATAACTCTTAATTTTTGCAATGGAACAAAACAGACGTAATTTCTTAAAAGCATCGGGCCTGATCGCCGGCGGTGCGATATTGAATCCGCTGACAGGATACGGCTTCAATAGTTCTGTGAACGAGACGATCAGAGTGGCACTGATTGGCTGCGGAGGAAGAGGAACGGGAGCTGCTGCACAGGCACTGAGCACATCGCAAAACGTGCAGATCGTGGCAATGGCCGATGCATTTAAAGATCGTCTGGATGATGCATATAAAAACCTGACTGCGAAGAAATACAAAGATGCTTCTGGTAAGGCAGTTGATACTGCAACCAAAGTCAACGTTCCCGACGACCGCAAATTTGTTGGTTTTGACGCATTCAAGAAAGCAATCGCATTGAAAGATGTTGACGTGGTAATCTTGGCAACACCTCCGGGCTTCCGTCCGTCGCACTTTGAAGAGGCTGTGAAGAATGATAAGCACATTTTTATGGAGAAGCCGGTCGCTACCGATGCACCAGGTATCCGTAAAGTGCTGGAAATAGCTGAGCAGGCTAAGAAGAAAAAACTGAATGTAGTGGTTGGTTTACAGCGTCACTACCAGGCCAATTATATCGAAGCAATCAAAAGGATTCACGACGGTGCGATTGGTGATATCGTGGGTGGCCAGGTATACTGGGTAGGAAGCAGCCCCTGGATGAAGGAGCGCCAGCCAAACCAGACTGAAATGGAATACCAGATGAGAAACTGGTATTACTTCAACTGGCTTTGTGGTGACCATATTTCAGAGCAGCATGTGCACAATATTGATGTTGCAAACTGGGTAAAAAAAGGGTATCCTGTTGAAATCCAGGGAACAGGCGGCCGCCAGGTTCGTACCGGCAAAGCTTACGGTGAAATATATGATCACCATACATTGGATCTGGTTTATGCTGACGGAACTGTAATTTCAAGCCAGTGCCGCCAGTTTGAAGGAACCTGGAACCGCGTTGACGAAGCATTTGTAGGAACGAAGGGCCGCATTGACAGCTTTGATGGGAAGAAAACAGCGCTGAAAGACTACAAAGGCGGCGTTATTTATCAGCATGATGGCAAAGCCGACAAAAACCCATATCAGGTAGAACATGACGAATTGTTTGCCGCTATTGCAAAAGGTGAATACAAATTTGCTGATGCAGAGAATGGAGCAAAAAGTACGATGACTGCAATTATGGGTAGAATGGCTACTTACTCCGGTAAAATGGTGAAGTGGGATGAAGCACTTAATTCAGATATCAATTTGTTCCCTGACAAACTTGCCTGGGATGCTTCTCCGAAGATTATGCCAGGTCCCGACGGACTTTATCCGGTTGCTATTCCTGGTAAAAGTCAGGTTATCTGATTTTTATCGTAAATAGAACAAACAAAAAAATGGCTCCTTGGGAGCCATTTTTTTGTTTAAGTCTGTTGCCTTTTTGCGGCAGTAAATTCAGGAAAAACTTCACAGCTCAGATAGCATTTACCGAAACAATTTTTTACATTCGGTAAGAGATCCTTTACGATCTTATTGTGGAACGAAACAAATAGTCAGTGAAACTTGGATTAGGAAACGCTGCACTTATTCTACTCGCCGGTATGATCATAGTACTTACCGGTGTATTCCTCAACACTTCTCAAAAGCACGTAAGCAATCCTATTATCCTGGCCGGCCTTTTAATTGAATTTCTGGGCACAATCTGGCTTGTGCTAAGCCTCAACCAGCGACGCAGAAAACATCGCCTCTGAATTAAATTTTACTCGATTTATTCCTGAGGTAAAAATCAGCCAAGACCAACGCCGCCATTGCTTCTACAATAGGTACTGCGCGGGGAACAACGCATGGATCGTGTCGGCCTTTTCCCTGCACAATTACTACATTTCCATCCTGATCTACACTTTCCTGATCCTGCATGATCGTGGCAACAGGTTTGAAAGCCACATTGAAATAAATATCCTGCCCGTTTGAAATTCCTCCCTGCACCCCCCCGGAGTGATTTGTTCTGGTATGTACCTTTTCATTTTCGTCTACAAAAAAAGCATCGTTGTGCTGCGATCCAAGTAGTTTAACCCCTTCGAACCCGCTTCCATATTCAAAGCCTTTTACCGCATTGATACTGAGCATTGCCTTACCAAGCTCCGCATGCAGCTTATCAAATACCGGCTCGCCTAGTCCCACGGGCGTACCTGTAACTACACAACTCACTATCCCGCCAATAGAGTCCCCGGACTTCCGCACATTATCGATGTAATCAAACATCTGAGCGGCCATTTCCGGATCAGGACAGCGAACTGCATTTTCTTCTGCCAGCGAAAGATCCAGCTCAGTATAGCTTTTATCAAGCTTCATCTGTCCAACCTGCGATACGTATCCGGTTATCTGGATGTTCATTTTTGCAAGAAACAGCTTCGCCACTGCACCAGCCGCGACTCTGGCAGCTGTTTCACGCGCTGAGCTTCTTCCGCCGCCACGATAGTCTCTTACACCGTATTTCTCCTGGTAAGTGTAATCCGCGTGGGATGGTCTGTACTGCGTAGCAATGTGGGAATAATCCTTGCTACGCTGATCTTCATTGCGGATGATCAATGCAATTGGAGTACCTGTCGTTTTCCCTTCAAAAACGCCTGAAAGAACCTCAAATTCGTCGGCTTCTTTACGCTGGGTTGTGATCCGGGATTGTCCTGGCTTACGCCGCGTCAATTCGCTTTGGATAAAATCAGAATCGAATTCCAATCCGGCCGGGCAGCCTTCAATCACTACCCCGATTCCCGCTCCATGTGACTCGCCGAATGTGGCTATTTTGAATATCTTTCCGTAAGTACTTCCCATTGTTTATTTTCTAAAAACCCATATCAGCGTAGCCAGCAAAATGATGACAATCGCATTGGTTATTTCCTTTAATATTTTCTTGTAATCTGTTCCCTGCTTACTGCTGTCGAGACTCTCAATATTGTCGTACAAACCGGACGAACCTGACAGAGAAAGGTTCGCAATCTTGTAATCTTCTCCTTTTACTTCCAAAGACTTAGTAGAACGCAAAGTGTCATACTGTGCAAGATGCGAATTAAAGTATATCCATTGAAAATACCTCCCAAGCGGAAATGTACCATCTTTCCGGGGCACAACAAAGTAGTCGAAAGTCTTTTCTCCAATTACATTCTGATAACTTCTCTTGATTACCTGACTTACTTCGGGTGGATAAATGTCGAGATTAGAGTTGCTCAGGACCAATGGAGTGGGCAATGCAGCAATATTACCTACACCTTCCACCTTAAACATATATCGAATGCTCTCGCCTGGATACACCAGCGCGGCAGACAGTGATTCCTTTAAACTATACTGTCCGACAGCTACCTGGTCCCTCAACGGATGTTCCGGCAGTTGCCTGACTTCTACCGTTACCGATTTCGAACGGAATGTTTTTACAACTTTTTTATCAACATTTACCGCCGCATTATTGTCGGACACCAGCATATCTAGCCTAATCGCAGGAAAGACAATTTTTTCGGTAGTAATTGGAAAAAGCCTTGCCTGATACATATTGTATTCAGTATACCGCTTACCTTTTATGGTAATTCTTCTTTTAACAATTTCTTCAATCCCAACATTTTCCTCCCAGCAATTAGCAGGCCGCAAAATTTTCAGAATAGCCTGGAACTGCTCATTAAACCGGTAGAACTCCATATCCACCGGCGCATTTTCAGCTATATAAAGCGATATTTTCAATGCAAAACCTTCTCGTATGAACACCCGCTTCTTGTCCGTTTGTACAGCCAAAAACACAGCTTCATTATAATTCTCGATTTCGGCTTCAGGTAAGTCTGCAACAGGCTTTATTGTATTATCATCTACGGCCTCAGGGGCAGAAAATACCGCCATTGTCTCTTCGGATCTCAGCCTTTGTCCATTTATGTTCAATGTAAATTCAGGAATAAGGTAGCTGCCGGCCTTTGCAGCGTAATATTCCTGTGTGATCGTCTGAATAACTACTTTTTTCCCGTCAATGGTGCTGATAGAGCTCGTTGCGGATTTACTTCGTTTTTCCAGGTCACGAATGTCAGGGAACAATACTGCAGGTCGTGTTTCTGCATCTCTCAGCACCACAGAAATGGTAAATGGCTGATTGAGGGTCAAGTTCTTGGGGCCAAGTTCAACAGTGGCATCGCTACTTTGAACCTGAGCAAAGGAGATAAAAGAAAAACACAAATAAATATTTAATAACGCATATAATCTCATTAAAATATTTCGTTATCTTTATTAGCAATTGCTATGTCGGAATGTATTTTCCGCCTCCCTAAACCACAAAATTAAGTAATGATATGGCCTCGATGCTTGAATACATTAAAATTATTCTGCAAAAAGTGAGCTTTGATCGAAGATTGTTCGAGAAAGAGCTTAAAAAAGCGATTCGTATGTTGATGCCGGCTGAGGTGAAGCGTTTAAAGCAGTGGTGCTACGATCATTATGCCTCTGTGCATCTTCCTGTCCTCAACACCTGCTTTGCGCGGGTTACTCCTTCGTAGTTTTTAAGGTTTTATAAAAAGAACAGCCGCCTGGATTTTCCAGGCGGCTGTTCTTTTTATAACTCACTTTATTATTTCTTCTTTGGAGTTGCGGTCGCAGTTTTCGTCTTACCTGCGCCTTGTCCAGCTTCGGGAGTCGCAACAGCAAGGCCGAGTGCTTCCTTAGCTGACGCATTATCAGGATCAACCTTCAAAAGCTTCTCCCAATATTCCTTCGCTTTCGCAGGATCCTTTTGCGTAGTCTGGCTGTAGAATGCCAGGTATCCGTATGCAAGTCTTAAGTAAGATTTGTATTTAGATGGATCTGGATCCTTCTCAGCCAATTCAGCAAGCTTAGCATAATAAGGAGCTGAAATACCTTTGTCTATATTCTCTTGTCTGTCGTAGGCATTGTAAAGCGTACTTGCTCTCCAATAATATCCATAAGGCCATTCAGGCAGCTTCTGAGTAACGATAGCGAAAATGGAATCTGCTTTTAATAACAGATTTTTCTTGTCCATTGCAATTCTAGCACTGTCAGCATAATTCGAGTCAGCAGCAGTCGGTACCACGAAACTTGAAGCTCTCTGGAAGTTCGCCAAACCTGTATAGTAGTAGTCGTTTGCGCTTGCTTTGGCAGTATCAAGTGCAATACCTTTCTCGTAAGCCGCAGCGGCATTTGGATAATCTTTCGCAGCGTAGTAAAGTGCAGCAACCTCTTTGTAGGTAGTAGCAGCCTCTGCTTTGCTAGTATCCATATCAGCACCTTTCAGGATGTAAAGTACTCCCGTAGAATCATAACCTTTCTCACCGCCATTCTTTTGGTTGTAAGCACGTCCCAAGTATTTATAGTCATCACCGATAATTTTATCCGGCGCAACTTTCATGAACTCGTCGAGATTCTGAATCGCTTTGTCCGGATCATTTTGCTTGAAGTAAGACCAACCGTACATACGTAATGTTATCGGGTTGTTGATTTTACCTTTAATCTCTTCAAGCAATTGCAGTGACTTCGCGTAATCATCAGCAGTAAATGCAAACTGAGCCGCACGCAACTTCATTTCAGGATCAGTAGTACCACTTTTCTGAATATACATATCGAAGTTCTCAGCAGCTTGTTTGTATTTCTGTGCGAAGAAGTACAGCTCAGCTAAGTCTTTGTAAGCAGGTGCAAAGTTTGCGTCAGCTTCAATCGCTTTCTTGTAGTTTTCAAGAGCCAGGTTATAGTTTTTACCACGCAGGTAAATCTGACCAATGCGATTGTGCGCTACAGCATAGTTTGGTTTTGCTGTTAATGCATATTCGTAAGCAGTAACTGCATTGCCACCTTCGTTACGTAGCATCAAAGCATCACCTTTTGCAATATAGGCATCAGCAAGGTTTTTGTCTCTTTTAACAGCTTCGTCCAACAATCTGATCGCTTCTGCAGGATCATTTTGCTTTTCAAAAAGCGTGTAAGCTTCACCGATGCGATATAGTACCTCAGCATCTTTTTTCTTCTTCTTTTCTGCTTCGTCAAAAAGCTCCTTTGCTTTCGCGCGGTCGCCTTTTCCAAGTGCTACTGTACCAAGACCAACTTTATTCAAATAAGATTTATCGTCAACCTGTAAACCTTTTTCAAATGCCTTCTGAGCCTCGTCCAACTGGTTAGTTATAACATAATAATAACCCAGATAGTATTGATTATCGCCGGAAGGAGTACCTTCTGCCAGTTTTTTAAATAACTCGCCTGCTTCATTGTAACGCTCTCCGTGTATCAATGCCAGGCCATCCTGAACCGTCTGTGCCTGCAACTGCACAAACGCCAATAATCCAAATACCAGTGCTACTAATTTCACTTTCATGTTTCTGTTCATTTTTTACCCGGTTAAAATAGTGATAAAAAATTTGGCTTTTTCAATAACAAATCCAAATCTATTAAAATTGTTTACTTTAAAAGTTCGCCCCGGTAGTGACCTCAAGTTCACGCGGGTAAGGTACCGTAGGAAGTAATCCCATCTTCTGAATAATCAATCCGCCCACGTCCCTGGCTATATAAGTCATCAATCCGCCACCCAAACCTGAGTAGCCTTCCCGACTGATTATATATAGGTCCCTATGCAAGGGATATCTTTTAAATTCCAACCCACTTTGAAACGGTTGAATGTAATCCGACAAAGAATCCGGATTTGTTTTCTTGGAGACTCCTAACACGTGAATGCCCTTCGACAGTTCCTCAGATGCCAATGAATGACCATCACTAATCCAGTTCACACCAATAAATCCGAGATGTAAAGGATTTTTTCTAACGTCTTCAATGACCTTCTCATTAGAACCTGCTGAAATAATCCTCAAATTTCTAATATCCTTGACCTTAAATTTCTCAAGAATATAATTCAGGTTACTTGCATTGGCATTATCAAAAACGAGCGTAATCAAACCTTGCTGGTTACCATCCTTCAACTGAGCCCAATCCTTAATTTTTCCTTCCATAATAGCCTGCACTTCGGCCATTGTGATCAGGCTGTCGGAATTGGATTTACTAACGACCAATGCTAAACCGTCAGTCGCAATATGCTGGTATTTCTGACTGCCTTTTTGACGTTTGATGATCTCTAATTCCTTCTCATTCAGCTGCCTGGTAGCAAAAATGATGCGTGCGCTATCATTTAAAAACTGCCTGATCGCTTCTTGCTCCGGCTTGTAGTCAATCTTAAAATGCGTATTGGGATAAATCCCTTCGTAAGCATTCGTAAGCGAGTTAACCAATGGCTTGAAAGATTCATCAGAAGCAACCGTGATTGTACCCTGCCGCGGGTTATCCAGATTACCATTCCCAGACCCGCAATTCAGCAAACCAAACACTCCGCTAGTACCTAATACTGCAAGTCCTAATAACCTGAATTTCATAATTCTTCCTGATTTCTTCTTCGCCAGACCCTGTATCCTCTGTAAGCACCATACAAAATAAGTGTGCCAGCAAACGCGTACCTTGCTACGCTTCCGATTGGTAACAACCTAAAAGACAAGGAGGAGAGGATCAAAAAGACCCCTCCTCCTATGTATGTCAAAGCCATTACCACAGAGGTCAGATCACCGATCTTCTCATGCAATGGTTTTTCCCTCATGAGTTACTCCAGTTGGAAATTGATCGGCAGGTTATATTTAACACGAACTGCACGTCCTGACTGCTTACCTGGTTTCCACTTCGGCATTGCTTTCACAACACGGATAGCTTCTTCATCGCAACCAAAACCCAATCCTTTTAACACTGACACATCCTGGATACTTCCATCCGTATTAACAACGAACGACATGAAAACCCTTCCGGAAACGTTAGCACGAGATGCTGCACTTGGGTATTTAATGTTTTTGCTTAAATACTTGTACATCTCGGAAGTACCTCCTGGAAACTCAGGTTGCTGCTCCACCACTGTAAAAACCTTTTCAGGCTCAGGTGCTGCTTCAACCACTGTACCCTTACTTGGGGCTGCAACAGCTTCGGGAGCTACAATGATTTCATTTGCGTTGGGATCTCCTTCGATGGTTTTGTCAGCAACAACAGCTTCTTTGATCTCTTCAACTGTTGGTGGTGGTACCTCCTCAGGAACTTCTTCATCCTTTTTAACTTCGGGAGGCAAGAACTTAACTGTGTTCACCTTAGGCTGCTCTACTGGCGGCGGTGGTGGCGGTGGTGGTTCTGCCGGGTCAATTGGCGGCGGTGGTATTTTCATTAGATCCACTTCAACCATCACCTCCTCTTCTTCCTGCCCTGCTGTCAACTTGTTAATGATTGACGGAGTAAACATTGCAAGAACAAAAAGTACAGCTCCGATTATTGTGGCCTTCGTAACGTCAGCACGATAGCCTTTACGAAGTTCAAATGCACCGTACGCCTTATTACGATCAGCAAACACTATATCATCCAGTGTTGCATTCGGGCCTAGTTCTGCCATGGCGCGTATTAGTTAATAGGTTAGTTAAAATTATTAGTCTTTCGGAACAATCTTGTCACCCAACAGCTTCTTTTCAGAATCCGTCAAAGTTTCAACGAGCGCATACCTTTTGGATTTTGTAATTGCCATTTCATCCAGTACGTCAACCATATTCTTGTATGTTGAAACCGGAGTTGGCTTAATTACCACCACAAAGGCATCGTTTCCTTTTTCATCTTTTGGGTTTGCTGCATTGATACGTTTCTGAGAAGCAAAAATTACGCTCCTTAAATCAAATCCGTAACGTGTTGTCTTCAAAGACGCTTGCGCCTTATCATCATCAGCAGCTACTCCATCCAGATAATATACATCATCATTTGCACCCATGAAAAGGGTCAAAACTTTTGATGCTTTTAAAGGTTCGGTTTTCTCCTGATCTTCTTTATCAGTCTTATCGGGTACTGCCAACGACATCGAGGTTGGTTTCGACATTGTTGTTGCAAGCATGAAAAACGTGATAAGCAAAAATCCCAAGTCCACCATTGGTGTCATGTCTACGCGGGTAGACATCTTTTTACCCCGAACCTTACCGTCGCCTTTGCCACCACCACCCGATTCTTCAATTGCTGCCATTTCTTGCTTTAATTAAAATGAATTACTTAATAACACCCTAATCGTTTGTGTAGCCGGCAGGCGCTTGCTCACTACCTGTAATCAGGTTGAACTTGTTAATGTTCTGTGACTGTAAATTAGCCAGTACATCCTTGAACACAGGGAACTTCGCCAGGTTATCTCCTTTCAGAGCGATACGAAGCTGGCTGTTTGCTTTACGGGCCGCATAAACCCAGTCAGCTAATTCGCTGGCACCAGTTGAGTCAACAGGAATACCAGGTTGCTTCACTTGGGTCATTTGGTCTTTCGGCATGTTCAGCCAGGGTTTCAATTGATTCAAAGGAAACCCAAAACTAGACTGTACAGCGAATTTAGCTTTTTCAGTATCTGTGAATGTGATCCCTTTCGATTGTCCAATGTTTTCCAACATTGCCGCTCTTGTGGGCTGGGCATCCACGCCAAAGAACACTTTACCTGCTTTGTCAATACTAATGACCATGATATCATCATCCGGAACTTTGATCTGAGAAATCGAAGATGGAGTAGTAATCTCAGCATCGTTCGACTTAAAAGTCGCCGTCATAATGAAGAAGGTCAATAGTAAGAACGCTACATCAGTCATCGCCGTCATATCGGTATGCGGGGCGTGCTTCTTAGGTCTTACCTTTGCCATAAATCAAATATATAAGTTTTTTTTATATTAACGAAACTACACTATTAAATAGTTCATTAAACTATCAATAATGTGCAGCAAAGTTTGACTGAAGGCTCATGCCGATTTCGTCAATGCTGTAAGTAAGATCGTCAACACGGCTGTTAAGGTAAGCGTATGAGATTGTAGCAATCGCCGAAGTACCGATACCTAATGCAGTATTGATAAGGGCCTCAGAGATACCAGTTGCAAGAGCAGCTGAGTCAGGTGAACCTGATGTACCAAGAGCCGCGAACGCTTTAATCATACCGATTACCGTTCCAAGAAGTGCAAGAAGAGTAGATGCACCGGCAAGTGTTGCGATAATCGTAAGGTTTTTCTGAAGCATTGGAAGTTCAAGCGTAGTAGCTTCTTCGATTTCTTTCTGAAGAGCAGCCAGTTTTTGTTCTTTATCCAAAGCAGTTTCAGTAGTAAGCTGTCTGTATTTCAAAAGACCTGCTTTGATTACATTACCAACAGAGCCTTTTTGTTTGTCGCACTCTCTAATAGCTTCTTCGATTTGGTTTTTGTCCAAAAGGCTTCTCACCTTACGAACGAAAGAATCGATGCTGCCTGATCCGCTTGCTTTGTTCAAAGTGATCAAACGCTCGATTGTAAATGTTAATACGATTAGGAAACAGGTCATCAAAATTGGTACGATTGGACCTCCTTTGTAAACGATTCCATAGTAATCACCATCGATTGGTCCTTTTTCGTGATCACCATCTTTAAAGTGTTCGGGAGCTCCCAGAACGAAAATGTACACGCATAATGCAATCGCAAATAGTAGAGGGATTACCAATGCCGGGTTTAAACCGCCTTTGCCTTTTGTTGCCGCCGCAGCAGGCTTTGGAGCAGGTGCCGGACTTGTAGCTTTCTTTTCCATCAGACTTACTTTTAAAGGTTAAATTGAGATTTTGGTTGTGAATTAAATAAAATTTTTGGTAAAAACTGGTTTTGGTAAAATAAAATTTCGATTGGCTTTTTCAGTTATCGACATCTACAAAAGTATGAGTTTTCCTTTTAAAAAAAAGCAAGCTTTTGGTCAGATTTTTTATTCCTTATTTCAACTGAGTGCTGAAAAATTGAATATTTTAAAGATCGCCTTGCTCACTATTTTTTTAATAATTCTGAGTTTAGTACTGATTAAGAACAAAATATCTATCTCCCAACATCATAAGTTATTTGTACTCTTTGCGCGAAAGTCTTCATACATGTTTTTTAAACCGGCATTTTGCATTTCAAAATATTTCAAGAATAACTTAGAAAAGCAAATATTATTTTTCTCCTACTAAGTGTCTTAACAACAATTTTTAAACTATCATTTCAGAGTAGTGTCTCTTTCCGCCAATATTGACAAAAATCAACATCAGCACAGGCTCCATTTTTTGGCAATTTTGCATGCTAAAAACATGCCTAATTATCCTGCCACAGTAGCGGTTTGGCAAAAATGAGGTAATTTTGACATTCTGCCAGTAGGTACCCCAGCAACTTAACAAATTCATAATACCATGAAAATCGATCGCGACGCACTTTACAAGGTAGCCCACCTGGCCCGCCTCGAAATACGTCCTGAAGAAGAGGAAGCTACATTAAAGAGTATGGATTCCGTATTGAACTGGATGGACCAGCTCAATGAGATCGATACGGAGGGAGTTGAGCCGCTGACCCATATTCTTGATGAAGTGAATAACTGGCGCAGCGACGAAGCCGCCAACACACTGACCAGAGAAGATGCACTTGCAAATGCGCCTCTCAAAAATGAGCGCTACATTATGGTGCCAAAAGTGATTGAATAAACCCGATCAATGCAGGGTAAAAAGATCGGCATCGGACAGTGCAGGAAAAGCATTCCGGTAAGTTTCAAGCTCACTTTTTGAAAAATGTACAACCTTGATTACTTCCTTATCGCCTAGCATGCAGGCTGGCTCTCCCAGATAGTCCAGTGCAACAGAGTCACCCTGGTAATGTAAACCGTTCGCATCTTTTCCTATCCTGTTCACGCCCACAACATAACTCTGATTCTCGATAGCCCGCGCTTTCAACAAAGTATTCCAGGCGTGCGCTCGCTTGGCAGGCCAATTTGCTACATATATAAGTACATCAAAGGGATCAGCGGCATTGTTTCTGCTCCAAACCGGAAACCGGAGATCATAACAAATCAAAGGTGTAATCTTCCAGCCTTTCCAGTTCAGGGTCACCCTGCTATTGCCCGGCTTATATGCCAGGTCTTCTTTTCCCATTGTAAAAAGATGACGCTTGTCGCTGAAAACGAAAGAAGAGTCAGGTTTTACGCAAAATACGCGGTTATAAAAATTGCCTTCCTCTTTAACCGCAAAACTTCCGATCACCAATGCATTCGTCTGGGCCGCCATCTGCTTCATCCATCGCGTAGTGGTCAGATTAACAGGTTCTGCGACAGCAGTATTCATTGTAAAACCCGTATTAAACATTTCAGGTAATACAATTACATCTACCGGCTCGGTGATACCAGCAATCTTTTCTTCAAGCGAAGCGAGATTAGCCGTAACATCTTCCCAGTACAAATCTGTCTGCACCAGTGCTACCGATAGTGTATCTGCATGTAATTCGGCCATAATACCTCGCTGCTAAAAGTGGCTATATATATATGTACCTACCGCCGACCGGGAAAGCGCATTCTGTAATCCGCGTCCACATTCCCTTTTGAGATATCGGTCAGCTTCTTTTTGATAAACTGCCTTTTCAGGGTAGGAAGATAATCCACGAAAAGCTTGCCGAGGAGATGGTCATACTCGTGCTGAATAACCCGCGCGGCCATACCTGAATACACTTCTTCGTATTCATTCCATTCAATGTCACGGTATCTGATGCGCACAGTTTCAGGTCGGTACACATCGCCGCGTATGCCCGGGATGCTCAGACAGCCTTCTTCAAACGCCCATTCTTTTCCGGTTTCTTCCAGGATTTCAGGATTAATGAAGGTTTTCTTGAAATCAGCGAGTGACAAATCGGGCTCATCATCTTCGTCTTCCTTTTCAGCGAAAGGTGTTGCATCTACTACGAAAACCCTCACATTCAAACCAATCTGCGGCGCAGCCAGTCCAACTCCATTTGCAGAATGCATTGTCTCGAACATATCCTCCGAAAGCTTTTTCAGGTCCATTTCATCTTTTTCGATGAATCGGGTTGGCTTTCTTAAAATCGGGTCACCGTAAGCTACAATCGGGTAAATCATTGGTTTTTAACTTTATTGACTACTAAAATTTCTTGCATTGCCCCTACTCTCCATAAACGACTGGAGAATAATAGTGGCACTTACCTTATCTATATTCCCTTTCTCTCTCCTGTCGCTCTTCCTGGACCCTGCTGAAATCATAGATTGCAGCGCCATGGAAGAGGTAAATCTTTCATCATGCGTGTGAACAGGTATTTCTGGAAAGTCTTTTTGGATCAACTTAATAAAAGCCTGAACCCTGGCCGCATTCTCACTATCGGTATTGTCCATCTTTTTAGGCATACCTATTATAAATGCCTCGACTTGCTCCTGTGAAGTATACTTTTTCAGGAAGGTTCTCAATTCGTGCGTAGGTACCGTATCCAGCGCCGTCGCGATGATCTGCAATGGGTCTGTTACGGCAATTCCGCTGCGTTTGGATCCGTAATCAATTGCAAGTAATCGCGCCATTTCTTAAAGATTGTTAACAGGTTGCAAAGATAAGACCTTTCAACTAGCTTTTCCCGATGAACGAACGGATAATCCGAATTGAAAAGGGGTGATAGAATCCAGTTATATTTGCGGCATGATTGACAAGCGTTGGATACACCATCCTGAATTTACATCCGAGCAACAGCAGACTGTTGCAGAACTTGCCGCTGCCCTGAACCTGAACCCTTCGCTGGCATCCTTACTGGTACGCCGCGGCATTCTCGATTTTGAACAATCCCGAAATTTTTTCAGGCCTGAACTCGCACATATTCACGACCCTTTTTTGATGAAGGATATGGATATGGCGGTCAACAGGCTCATTGAAGCGATTGACCGTGGCGAGAAGATTTTGGTTTATGGAGATTACGATGTGGATGGAACCACCTCAGTGGCATTGTTCTATGGTTTTCTAAAAAGGTTTTACTCAAATCTTGACTACTACATCCCCGATCGCTATGAAGAAGGATACGGCGTTTCGTGGCAAAGCATTAACTGGGCGAGCGAGCACGGGTTTTCTTTAATAGTAACCCTGGATTGCGGTGTTAAGTCAGTAGATAAAGTAGAAGCAGCGGCAGAACAAGGAATTGATTTCATTATCTGCGACCACCACCGGCCCGGCGCGGAATTGCCCAAAGCAGTAGCTGTACTTGACCCAAAAAGAGAAGATTGCGAATATCCCTACAAAGAACTGACCGGCTGCGGCGTGGGATTCAAGCTTTTGCAGGCTTTTTGCATCAGGCAGCACATTGATATAGAATCGTTGTTTGAATACCTGGACTTGCTGGTTGTCAGCATTGCCGCTGACATCGTACCAATTACAGGCGAAAACAGGGTACTTGCATTTTATGGTTTAAAGAGGCTGAATGCATCTCCAAGAACCGGAATCAAAGCACTGATCCAGGTTTCAGGAATGAGCGGGCATTTAGATATTACGAATGTCGTATTCGGATTGAGCCCGCGCATCAATGCTGCTGGCAGGATCAAGCACGCGAAAGAGGCGGTTAGGTTACTTCTCTCCGAGCAGGATGAAGAGGCCATGGAATTTGCGATGGAAATCAACAAGCATAACACGGAGCGGCGGACATTCGATTCCAGCATTACCGAGCAGGCGCTTTATATGATTGAAAATGACGATTGGTTTTCCACAGCTAAAAGCACCGTGCTTTACAAAGAAGACTGGCACAAAGGCGTAATCGGGATTGTGGCCAGCCGCTGCATTGAAAAATACCACCGTCCTACAATCATATTAACCCATTCACATGGAAAAGCTGCAGGATCGGCGAGGTCTGTGCCGGGATTTGATGTGTACGAAGCAATTGAAGAATGCGCGGACCTGCTTGAACAATACGGCGGACACACTTTTGCAGCCGGACTTACACTGCCGCTCCAAAACCTGGAAGCATTCAGATCCCGCTTTAATGAAATCGTAAGCAGCAGGATTCTTCCGGACCAAATGGTACCGATGATCAATATTGATACATTGCTCCATCTTGAAGCAATCTCGCCGAAATTCTATAATATCCTCCGGCAAATGGGCCCCTTCGGTCCCGGAAATATGACGCCCGTTTTTGAATCCAGATTGGTGACTCTGGCAGGCAGACCGAGCATTATGAAAGAAAAACACATCAAGTTTGATGTAAAACAAGGCAACTCACAGGTTTATACCGCAGTAGGTTTTGGGCTGGCCCAGTTTTATCCGGATCTTGTCTCGGGTAAGCCGTTTTCAATCTGCTATTCGCTGGAAGAAAATAACTTTCGCGACAAAAAAACGTTACAACTCTCTTTGAAAGACATTAAGCTGCACGAAAACGATGCAGTAATCTGAATTGACGGACATGATACTGAAAACCGAGAACCTGGTTAAAAAATACGGCGCACGATTCGTCAATAACAATGTAAGCTATCAGGTAGAACAAGGCGAAATCGTAGGATTGCTTGGTCCAAATGGCGCCGGCAAGACTACCTCTTTTTATATGGCGGTCGGACTGGTGAAACCCAACAGCGGGAAAGTGTACCTGGACGACAAGGATATTACAAGTCTGCCGATGTATAAGCGAGCCAGGCTTGGGCTCGGTTATCTGGCGCAGGAAGCTTCCGTTTTCCGGACACTGACTGTGGAGGAAAATATCAAAGCTGTACTCGAAATGACAGATCTCTCCCGAAATGATCAGAAACTGAAAGTAGAAGAGCTCATCGAGGAATTCCACCTGGCGCACGTGCGAAAAAGCAAAGGAATGGTATTGTCAGGCGGAGAAAGAAGGCGCACAGAAATTGCCCGGGCACTTGCAGTAGATCCAAAGTTTATACTACTCGATGAACCGTTTGCTGGAGTTGACCCGATTGCAGTAGAGGATATTCAGAGTATAGTTGCCAAACTGAAACATAAAAATATCGGTATCCTCATCACCGATCACAATGTAAATGAGACACTTTCCATTACAGATCGAGCCTATCTACTATTTGAAGGCAAGATCCTGAAACAAGGAACGGCCGAAGAACTAGCCGAAGATGAAGTAGTGCGGCGCGTCTACCTGGGTCAGCATTTCGAATTGAAGCGCAAAGTCTGAACAGGCAGCAAATAGAAAAGGGAACGCTACCAGGCATTCCCTCTCTTATAATTATTCACCATGAACTGTATTACAAGCTGCAAGGCTAACTGTTCTTTATTTCTTGGGGCATTTTTTGCAGTGCTTTCCCTTCTTCTTATACTTTTCACAGCATTTTTTAAAAACGCATTCAGACTCTCCTATCACCGACTTCATCCACGAATCACGTTGCTCTGATACCATACTGCACTCATTTAAAACAAAAACGCTCATCCCCTTGACAGTTATAACCTAGACAAATGTAAGAGCTATTTAGAATGATTCAAATTTTTGTCCACAATTATTTTGAACAAATCTAAATAAGTTCATTTGGTTACTTAATTTTTTCCCAGATCTCATGAATAGGCTTTCCTTCACTGCTCTTTCCGCTGTGGTCCCATCTTCCATTTTCAAGCTTGTAATCGAAGCTCAATGAAGTTCCCACCCGATTGTTGTCTTTCGAAAAGAACTGGATTTTTTCGGTGTACTTACCATTTTTAGCTGTGTAAGTACCACCGCCGGTTGCATAAAAACCTTTCACCGCAGGATCAATTGCAAACCATTGAAACCTTGTTGCCGAGAGCAGCTTTAAGGTTTTACGTGTTCCCTCCTGATGAATCTTAACAAGTTCTCCCTGTGCGCCATTCGCTCGTTCAGTAATATGCCAGGCGCCCGCCATAGGGACATTCGTAGCGTCGTCGACACGCATCCATACCATCGCCTCTTCATATTTTAATGTCAGGATATCGTCTTTTACCGTCACCGTAAAAACAATTGGAATCCCGATCTTAGCTGTATCTGCTGAATTGAATTCGGGCGTATAGGTCATCTGGTCGCCGCTCATTGTGAATGGACCGCCTTCTGTGCGCTCAAAGTATTTGTTTCCAACACTGTAAGAGGCAATCACCATATAATTATCCGCAACAATGAGCGTTGATGCGCTGCCGGTTGGTTCCTGTGACTTCCACGCACCTTTGGGTACCTGCGGCAGGCGATCCTGCGGCAGGCGATCCTGGGCAAAAGCAACCATTGAAATCAAAGCCAGGATGGTTGTAAGTATATGTTTCATTTTTGACTGATTTTGTTAGCACTATATACGTCATCAAAATTATGCCAAGTCTGTCTTCCACCCGGCATTAAACTACCTTAGTATTTCTTTCAGCACTTCCAGCGACTTGATTTCACCAAGTCCGTCCAAATGTATTTTATAGAAGAAAATGAGCTTTTCCAGAATTCTGAGCCTGCGGCTCCTGTCAAGTATGATGCGCGTGCCAAAGGTCGAATACAATAATTGCTCGGAAGCTGCATGCTCAGAACTATCTGCCGAATGCGGGTAATTATTTTCTTTCAGCTCGTTTTCCAGGTCCTCGATTGTTTCAATACCAAATCCCAGAAAAGAGGCGAGCTGCAAGAGAAACTGGATATGGAAATTCTCAAAATTGCTTTCCGCATTGTCGAGAAAAAGAACCGATTCTTCGATATAATGGAACAAGAACTCATTCTGCTCCTCTTCCCTCAAAGTTTTACCAAGAATTTCTGTAACAAAAAGGGCAAGACTAGACTTGATCACATCAAATGGGATACTGTGGAAAGGCGCATAGCATTTCAGCTCCGACAGTCTGTGAATGGTATCCTCCTTGCTTTTATGATACACAACCATATCCAGCAATGTAAGTGGCTGGAACAAAGCAATTTTGTTTGACTTTGACTTAGAACTTCTTACGCCATTTACAATGTAGGTCTGTATACCAAATGCCTCCGTATAGATCTTCGAGATAATGGAAGATTCCCGGTAGCGAATGTAGCTCAGTGCAATTCCTCTGGTTTTATGCAGCATACCGGATTCTTTTTGACCAAAAATACTTATCTTTCCGTTAGATAGGTTTCCATTACACTCAACGCAAAGCACCAATATAATTATCTGCCGTTGTAATTGTGATAAACCGTTCGCTGTTTTGAAGGGTTTAATAACTCTCTAAAAATCGGCGTTATCTGAAATTTTTTGAGCTAAAGGATTTGTACCTTTGTAAGAAGTAGCGAACTAAACCAAGGTTTAAATTCGTTGATGTTAACATTAAGGTAATACGCTTTGCGTAGCTGCAAACATTCATATTTGTAAAGCATTCCTCTTCCTATGAGCGACGCCATTAAGCATGAGTGCGGCATAGCACTTATCCGTCTTAGAAAGCCCTATCAATACTACATCGACAAATACGAGACGCCCCTGTACGCTGTACACAAGCTTTCGGTAATGATGGAAAAACAGGTAAACCGGGGACAAGACGGAGCCGGAGTAGCCAACATAAAAATCGAAGTACCACCCGGGAAAAGATACATTAGCAGATACAGATCCGTAGAACCTCAGCCACTTACGGATATTTTCTCCAAAATTCACAAGAAATTTCGCAAAGGTCTCAAGAATCACAGAGACCGCTCCATGGATGCCAAATGGCTTCAGGAAAATCTTGCATTTACAGGAGAAGTGTGGCTTGGACATCTTCGCTACGGAACGCACGGTTCCAATGAAGTTGAAAACTGTCACCCAATGCTTCGTCAAAGCAACTGGAGAAGCCGCAACCTTGTGATGGCGGGCAATTTCAACATGACAAATGTGGACGAGCTTTTTGGCAAACTGGTTTCACTTGGTCAGCATCCAAAGGAAAAAGTGGACACGGTGACCGTGATGGAGAAAATTGGACATTTTCTGGATGAAGAAAACCAGCGCGTGTTCGAAAGGTTCAAAGGAATCTATGAAAATCCGACACTTTCCGATGTTATTGAAGACAACATAGACTTGCAGCACGTACTATATCGCTCGTGCCGCGATTTTGACGGAGGTTATGCGATGTGCGGATTGACAGGTTATGGCGCTTCATTCGTGATCCGCGATCCTGCCGGCATTCGCCCTGCTTATTATTATGCTGATGATGAAGTGGTTGTAGTGGCTTCCGAGAAGCAAGCTATTAAAGCTGCCTTCAATGTAGACTATGATCAGATTACCGAGATCACACCGGGATCTGCATTGATCGTTGATAAAAACGGAGAGTATAATGAATTCCCGATCCTGCCACGCTTGGAAAAACGGTCATGCAGCTTTGAGCGGATTTACTTCTCGAGAGGGACCGATCCAAATATTTACTATGAGCGCAAGCAGCTGGGTAAATTGTTGATTCCTCAAATATTAAAGGAGATCAATTACGATCTTGAAAACACCATTTTCTCCTACATTCCCAACACAGCCGAAACTGCATTCCTTGGAATGATCGAAGGTTTGGAAGAATATCTTGCGAAAAAACGCAAGCAGGCGATTATGGAGGGAATTCTTTTCGAGGAAGACCTGGAAAAAGTGCTTTCATTCCGCCCGAGAATTGAGAAATTGGTAACGAAAGATGTAAAATCCAGAACTTTCATTACCGCCGACGCGCTGCGCGACGATATGGTATCCAGCGTTTACGATACTACTTTCGAGGTTGTTCGTAAAAATGTGGATACAGTAGTAATTATCGACGACTCCATTGTTCGCGGAACCACGCTGGAAAAAAGCATATTAACTATGCTTGACCGCCTGAAACCAAAGAAAATTGTAGTTGCGTCTTCGGCGCCGCAAATCCGTTTCCCTGATTGTTACGGAATCGATATGTCGAAAATGAAAGACTTTGTCGCATTCCGTGCTGTTCTCAAGTTGTTGGAAGAAAGAGATCTTGAATATCTTTTAGAAGATGTTTATACCCGGAGTGTAACTTCCATTGCGACTAAAAACCCATATCACACCAACTTTGTAAAGGCACTCTATGAACCTTTTACCGACGAAGAGATATCGCAGAAAATCGCAGAAAGCATTCGTCCGAAGGATCTGAATGCAGAACTCTCAGTAGTCTTCCAAACGGTTGAAAACCTCCATAAAGCCTGCCCTGATCACTTGGGAGACTGGTACTTTACAGGAAACTATCCAACGCAGGGAGGTAACAAAGTAGTGAACAGAGCTTTTGCCAACTCTTATGAAGGGAAGCTGGAAAGAGCTTACTGATAAAAGATGAAATGACCCATAGCCGCTCGGGAACCGGGCGGCTATTTTTTTTACACGTCGCATTCGCCTAAATTGCCTGCTAAAATAAACCTGTAACCAATGATGAATTTTAACAAAACCTGGTCTGCAAAGATCTTCTCTTTACTACTCGCCCTTCTTTTTATGGGCACTTTCGCGAAAGCACAAACAACCACAGGAACACTGAATGATCTTGCCTTTCTGGAAGGCCACTGGCTTGGTACTTACAACGGCGGCCCCCTTGAAGCTTCGTGGACAGCTCCCGCAGGAAACAACATTATGGGCTATATCCGGATGATCAAAGACGATAAGCCTGCTTTATATGAAGTGTTTGCATTCGAACCAGGTGAAAAAGGCCCGATTGCAAGAGTGAAGCATTTCAAGCCAGGTCTGATCGCGCTGGAAGAGAAAAATGTGTCGGACACTTACAACTTTATCGAAGCAAAAAAGAACCAGGCTTTGTTTGAGAAAGATGACGTTTCAGTGAGGATCATTTACGAAAGACGCTCACAAAATCAGCTGGTAATTCAGAGAGGAAAAATGGAGAATAATAAATGGGTGTTTATTGACCTGTTTGTCTTCAATCGCATTCCATAAATAGCATTACCGCAGTTAAAAAGGTGATAGTTGCTCCGCAGCTATCACCTTTTTTAGTTTTTGATGATCAGGTAAACGCCCGCGACGAGTAAAACTGCTCCCAGTATCCTTGGCATTGAAATCTGGTGGACGACGAAGCCTTGCAACCCAAAGTGGTCGATTGTCATAACCGCTGCCATTTGTCCGGCTACCACGAGGCAGATCATATTTGCAGAACCAATGTGGCGAATGATCATGATCACCGTTAACACATAAAAAGCACCCAGCACACCGCCCATAAACCTTGTCCACGGAACCTGCCTGATCTCGCTGAATGAAGGAATTGGGTTTTGATTGAAGCAGGCATATGCGATTAGCAGAACCACCAGCCCTCCAAAAAATGAGATAATTGCCGCCAGGATCGGGTTGTTGATAGACTCGCGCAACTGCACATTCACACCGGATTGTACCGCATTCGAAATGCCGATCAGGAATGCCAGGACCAGAAAAATCCAGTTCATTTTAGAGGTTTTAATAAACATATGTTAAAGCTTGCGACTATTGTTGCAGCTCGTCGAGATCGTCCGGATCAACAGTTTTAAAATGACCGTACACACGCAGAATGATCGCAAGTGCTACCGTCACTTCCGCAGCGGCTACTACCATGACGAACAATGCGAACAATTGCCCGCTCAACCGCTCCCCATCATACCGGCTGAATGCCACCAGATTAACATTAACTGCATTGAGCATTAACTCAATACCCAGGAGCATTCCTATAAAATGGCGCTTGGTAATAGCAATACCCAGTCCGGCCGAGAACAGAATTGCCCCTACGATCAGGTAATGGTAGATTGTAATGGAAGTCATTTGGCAGGGTTTCGGTTCATGGCGAGATATGCGGCGCCAACAAGTGCTACCAGCAGCAAAATAGCCGTAATTTCAAAAGGTAACAAATGGCTTGTCATCAATTCGACTCCGATTGTTTTGATCGTCGATCGGTTTTCTACGGCTTCGCCTGCCATTTTGAAATTGGCCGAGAAGATAATCCTGAGTAAAACCAATCCGCAGCCAACACCTGCAATTACCCCCGCAACTGTACGGGATATCGGTACTTCAACACGATTATGCCTGGTCGGATCGCTGTTTTTGACTGCCTTCTGCGTGAGCATAATACCGAAGATCAGCAGCACCAGGATTCCCCCCACATAAATCATGATCTGCGAAACGCCCAGAAAATCCGCGCCTGCCAGTACAAACAACGCACCTACTCCCAGAAATGCCAGAAAAAGCGCAAATGCACCATAAATCAGGTTTTTCGAAAAAAGAATAAAGAGCGCGGCTGAGATCGCGATAAGGGAAAATGCGTAAAATGCTGCTGCTTCCATACTGTTATTATGTTAAATCACCTGCTACTCTTTTGGCGGCTTCGGCTTCATAGTTGGCCTGAATGCAGGTTTTGCTGGTACCGGAGCTTCTGCTGGTGCTTCCGAAACAGGCTTTTCTACATTTTCCTCAGCAGCAGCTTTGGGCTTCATGGTTGGTCTAAACGCAGGTTTCGCTGGTACCGGAGCTTCTGTGGGTGTTTCCGAAGCAGGCTTTTCAACATCCTCCTCAGCGACAGCTTTCGGCCTCATGGTTGGTTTAAATGCAGGTTTCGCTGGTACCGGAGCTTCTGCTGGTGTTTCTGAAACAGGCTTTTCAACATTCTCCTTAGCGACAGCTTTCGGCCTCATTGTTGGTTTAAATGCGGGTTTCGCTGGTACCGCAGCTTCCGCAGGTGTTTCTACAACTGGCTTTTCAATATTTTCCTGAGGAACTACTTTCGGCTTTAATGTAGGACGGAAAGCAGGTTTTGGAGCTGCTGTTGCTTCGGGCTCAGCAGCAGGATTCTCATTGGTTATACTCGTATCAACAGGCTTTTTAGGTTTGAAAACCGGTCGTGCTGGCTTCGGCTCTTCTGCATTTGCTGTTGCTTCTGCCGGCTTCTCTTCAACCTGTGGCTTAGGCTTAATTGTAGGTTTGAATGCAGGACGTGGCGCTGCTGGCTCTGCGGGCTGTTTTGCTTCCAAAGGTTTGGCAGCCTTAGCAGCTTCTTTTTCCTTTTGAAATTGTTCCAAAAGCGCGCGTTTCTCGTCAGCCTGCTCCGGTGTGAGGTTGGAATAATTGTAAACCATATCCCGCACATCAAACTCACTGTAATCAAAAGTCTTGGTCATCGTGAGGCACTCCGTTGGGCAAACCGTCGTACAAAGGCCGCAATAGCAGCATTTGGCCATATCAATGTCAAACTTGGCAGCATACAGCCTGATTGGCGACCCGTCCGATGCGCGACCTACCTCCTCAATTGCGCGAATGGGCTCAATTTCAATGCAATCCACCGGGCACACTTTCACACATTTATCACAGACAATGCAATCATCTATTTCATTATGAAGCCGGTACCGACCGTTATCGGGAATGGGGATAGTTTCCAGTGGATACTGAATGGTGACCATCCCATCGTTCTGACTGTAAAAATCATCAGAACGGATATCAACCAGCTTTCTCCTGTTTCTCGCACCCCACAAATGCTGCAGCGTCAACCGCAATCCTGTCATGGTGGTCGTAATTCCTTCTGATATATTTTTAAAGTAAGTCGACAAGTCGTTTTTGATTATGGGATTATACCCTATTGCAAAGATAGAGTAAGTGAATGAAAACAGACCTTAATACAACTTGCTGATTACAATTTCGGTTCAATTATTTTAATGTAAAAATCGCCAATTCAGCCAATTAACTCCCATTTGTTAAGATCAATTCTTGAATGAGGGAAAGGTATTTGTCAGCCAGTCGCTTTCTATCGAAATGCTGTTTGGCATATAAATAACCATTGTTTCCCTGATGCTCAGCAAGTTCCTTGTTTTTAATGTAAAACCGGACCTTTGCTGCCAGATCTTCTGACCGCTCGGGTTCAACAAATGTACCCGCATCAGCCTGCTCGACCAATTCCCTGGATATTCCGTCAATCGCGATCAGCACAGGTTTTCTGCAAGAAAAGTAATCGAAGGTTTTGTTACTGTAAACAGTCTTGAAAATTTCCGCACGCTTTAACACCGACAAGCCTGCATCTGCTGCCAGAATGTATTCAAATACCTTCTCTTTGGAGACTTGCGAAATGAAAGTCACATTCCTCAAATTCCTCCTTTCAACTTCATTCATCAACATCTGCTTTTCAGCCCCGTCACCTATTAGCAGGAAATGTGCGCGGGTATCGGTAAGTAACTCTGCCGCATTAATCACCTGTATCAATGCATTTGCAATGCCGTGCGCACCAACATAAATCAGCACAAATGCATCTTTGAGCCCCAATTGCTGCCTGAATGCATTTTTATCAAAGTTGGCATCAATCTGTTCCGCCACTGCAAAGTCTGCCGCATTTGGAATAAAGCAGATTTTTTCCTTTTCTACATGCTTTTGATGGATTAAAACCTCCCGGAATGCAGGAGTAAGTACATTGATCAACTTTGCCTTTTTATATAAAAAACGCTCAAACAAATAAGAAACTCTGATCAGGCTCTTGCTGGTAAGAAGCCCGGTACCTATCGCCGACTCAGGCCACAAGTCCCTCACTTCCATAATAAATGGAATCTGTTTCCACCAAGCCAGCAGCCAGCCCGAAAAACCGATAAAGAGCGGAGGAGAAGTTACCAAAACTGCATCATACCTGTCTCTCGCATAGAAAACACCGCCGATAATTGCGGAAAGGACAAAGGAAAAGTATCCCAATAACCTGCCCAAAAAGCCGGAATGATACTTATCAGAGACAAAACAGCGAATTACCCGCACCTCAGCCGCATTGGTAGTATCAGTAAACCACTTCTTTCCAGAAGTATTTCCTGAACACATTAATGCACATTTCCGGCAAGTACCGTCACCCGATGGCCCTGCTCGGTCCAGATCCGGCTCATTTCATTCCACCTTGACCCGCCACCTTCATTGTCTCTGAGAAAGAACTGGTGTATCAACAAAATATGCATACATGATCAAGTAATGTGCGAGATTTCTGTTCGGATGTAGCTGCCGGTAAATGGAAAAGCCAGTGCAATGCATTCTGTTTTGCTGCCGTAGAATTCGGAGAAGTAGCCGGGTAGCTTTTCAGGAACAATGGATTTATTGTCTTTACCGACCGCTGTGATCCGGTAGTTTTTAAGGAAAGTATCGTCGGGATGCCAATGTTGTTTTGATACCATATTCCCGGGCACATTTTCAAGCCAATCTTCAACAATCCAATGCAGCCTGCCAATGGTTTTTGATATCCGCCTTCTGTGCGTAACAGGCTTGTTCAGGAAAGTAAATCCTGTGAATTCTCCTTCTAAAATGACTGTTGCGTCGCAACAAAAAGCGGCTCCGTTTGCATTTCGTACCCAATGTGACCAGGTAAAGCCCGAGCCTTTTCTCATTTGATCATATTCTCCTATTGTAACTGTATTATGCGCCGCAGTGCCGGCGAAACAGCCCGCCCAATTTGCTTCCGTATTATAAGAGTATGTTCCCGCATCGCGGAGAATATTCCTTCCTTTCACCCAAATGTCAAGATGTAGATTATCAGCTTGAAATGGACGATTATGATAAGCGGCACAGCGAAGTAAAGTGATCGTTTGATCGTCCCGAGCCACATAGTAACCGCCAACTTTGAAGTCTTTTGTAGCGGGAGACATAGCTGAGGAAGGTTTGCCCTCGGCAGTTGGCGGAACAATACCAAACCAATGCGCCTCTTCATCCCAGCTGCCGCTGCCATATTGAGCGGGCATATTTAAAAGTGTGGCTAATGCATGTAACTGCGGACGAAAATCACGGAAATGGCATTCAGTAAGCGGAAAGAATAATGCTCCATCATTGTTACCCAGATTGGCCAGCTGTCCACTTTCATCATCCTGGCACATTTGCAGAAACAAAACCGTTTGGCGGGCTTTCCGGTAAGTTTCATTGTTAAATCTGTCACCATTCAACTCACCCAAACGCAGTGCCCAGGTCAGCAATTGTACTGCTACGCGGTGGTAGTTCATAGAAAACTGAATGTAACTCCCGTCTTC
>NZ_JBHYGF010000178.1:0-8037 GCF_051859145.1 Dyadobacter sp. | reverse complement strand
CCAGTTTTTCAAGGGAAGGAATTTGTTAATCAAGAAACTGGAAAAAAAAGGAATAACGCACTATGAAATCTCCTGACGATCATATAGATAACGAATTGCGCAATGCATTGCGTAACCGGTTCGATGACTTCGAACTGCAGCCCGGCGCTGACCTGAAGAAGAACATTTTTGCACAACTTCGCACCTGGCAGCAGGAGCAGGCATTTCAGCGTACGTTAATCGTAAGTCTGCTGTTCGCCATTCTTTTTACGGGTACATTGTTTTACAGTTCAAAGCAGGGGATAGGCGGGAAAGCAGTTGCTGCGAAAGCAACAACGGTAAAATCAGAAGCAGGCACAACCGGAAAGGCAATCAGTACTTTGGCGAAAAAAGAAGAGCCGAAAAAGATTGAGATTCACGAAAATGCCAAGTCGCTAGCAGTAATGAAGAAGCGAGCTTTACAGGTTCCTGTACGGATTGTACTTGACAAAAAGGCGATTACAAATGCAAACAAGGCACAATATACCGAGCTTGCTGAAAACAAAGTTGTTGAACCAACTGTTTTCTCGAAAACTGAAAATGAAGTATCTCAGCTCGCACGGAATGAATCGGTTGTCGAAATCAATAACAATGAAAATCCAATCGAAAAACTTCAAATAGCCGAAATTGCCTATCTGAACAGCCTTCCTGCACACTTGAACAGTCCGGCACTCGCAATCACTGATTCCATTGCGTACTTCGAAGCTGCTCCGGTGAAAAAACCGAAAGAAGGTAGCGAATGGACATTATTGGCAGGCGTGACGCCTTTACAGTCTTTCCAGATCCTGAACATTTTACCTAATCAGGGGCAGCTTTACCGCAATTTTCAATTTCCGCGATCGGCTTCTTTCGAAACGCTGGGTTATAAGCTGAATGCAGGTGTGGAGAAAAACGGGTTGCAGTTTCTACTGAGCTACGGGCATTACAGGCAATCGGTGAGCTACGAAGTGGCAGGAAATGAATTTGAGATTGTTCCAAATGGCAGCAATGCAGAAGCCAGGCGAAAATATGCTTCCATCAGCTCCGAGCGTACATTGCAACTGGTTGGTCTGGGAATTCGCAAGCAGGTGGTGCCCAGCGCGCCTGCACTGCGCGCTTTTTACGGAGTGTTCGGCGCAGAATTTACCAGGGAGTTTACCGAAGGCAAAAACATGGTCTGGGCTAATGCGGGAATTGGCCGCCAGGTGCGGGTAGGACGGAATACAGCTTTACATATCGGCCCCTATTTTGAATATGGGTTCACCAAACTGCTGAATGCAGAAGGCTCCTTCCAGGTAAAGCCTTACCAGGTCGGACTATCCATTGTTTTACGTAACAAACTCGTTAAATAAGTCATTTTACTACGAAGTAAATGTCTTATTGCAGTAGGCTGAGAACATTGCGTGCTTCCATATCCGAACGGGATTTCAGATTATCTGTAACTGATCAGGATTTTATGGTAAAAATGTTACTCGCTGCAGCAGCGCTGCTTTTGGTATTTATAATGGGATTTCGGAAGTCTGCAACTGATTCTGACTGGCCCGAGTATTATGGTGACGGCGCACGCAGCCACTATTCGCCATTGCAGCAAATCCACGCAGGCAATCTGGACAAACTGGAAATTGCCTGGACCTACGCCTCCGGCGGAGCAGATACCGTGAATGGCCGCACTCAAATTCAATGTAATCCAATTATTATCAATGGTGTTCTATACGGCGTTTCAGCCGGTATTCAGGCCTTTGCCGTGGAAGCTGCGTCTGGCAAGGAGATATGGAAGACTAACCTGCAAGAAAACGGAGGTACCCTCAGCCGGGGTGTGACTTACTGGGCTGACGGCAATGATAAACGCATTTTCTTCGGTGCTGGCCGCTGGCTTTATGCATTGAATGCGGCTACCGGAAAGCTGATTGATGAATTTGGCGAACAAGGCCGCATTGATCTGAAAACGGGGATCGAACGTCCGGGCTCTGATGAGTACATCACTGCCAATACACCCAATACTATTTTTAAAAACCTGATCATTACCAGCGGGCGGCTCGCGGAAGGGGAAACCGCATTGCTGGGCGATGTGCGCGCCTTTGATACGCGTACGGGTAAGCTGGTCTGGACATTTCATACGATCCCAAAACCCGGAGAACCAGGTTACAACACCTGGTCGCCAGGCAATCCGCGTGAGCGGCTCGGCGGTGCCAATGCATGGATGGGAATGGCGGTAGACAGGCCTCGCGGGATCGTGTACGTACCGACTGGCTCGGCAGCTTATGATTTTTATGGAGGAAACAGGCACGGTGATAATTTGTACGCCAACTGTTTGCTCGCGCTCGACGCAGCAACAGGGAAGCTGCTCTGGCATTACCAGCTTGTGCATCACGATGTCTGGGACAGAGACCCGCCTTCACCGCCCAATTTGCTGACTATTACAAGGAATGGGAGAAAAGTGGATGTAGTAACGATCACAACCAAGCAGGGGCACATCTTTGTGTTCGACAGGGTAAGTGGCAAGCCGGTATTTCCAATTGAAGAAAAGCCCTTTCCGCAGGATGGGGTAGCAGGGGAAAAGGTAAGTCCAACGCAGCCAATTCCATCCTTGCCCGTTCCATTTACCCGGCAGGCTTTTACTGAAAAGGACCTTAGCCCGTTTGTGGCTGATAAAGATTCACTTATCCAGGTGATCCGCAAAGCAAGAACCGGAATGCCCTACATTCCGCTGACTGAAAAACTGACTATTTTTTACCCTGGCACCGATGGTGGTGCGCAATGGGGCGGGGCGGCTACTGATCCCGAAGGCATCATGTACGTACCCGCAAAAGAGATTCCGGTATATACTACATTGATCCCCAGAGCAGAGCCGAAGGCAAAGAATGGGGGCGGTAACAGCGGAAAGCAACTGTACAATCTGTATTGCGCAGCTTGTCACGGGGCGGATCAAAAGGGAAATCACGACGGTTCTTATCCTTCTCTCTTGCAATTGGGCAACCGGTTCAAACCAGCACAGGCTCACGAAGTACTGCAAAAGGGGCGGGGAATGATGCCTTCTTTTTCGCATATCTCGCAGGCAGAGCGGAAGGCGATCGTGGACTTTCTGTTTGACAAAGAATCAGCAGGAAACGTAGCTGTTTCTCAAAAACTGGCAATTCCTTACCAGCATACAGGATACAACCGATGGTATGACCGGAATGGTTACCCGATCAGTGCGCCGCCCTGGGGAACGCTTACTGCGGTGGACCTGAATACCGGGCAACACCGCTGGCAGGTTCCGCTGGGTGAATATCCGGAACTAACCAGGAAGGGGATACCGCCAACTGGCACCGATAATTACGGAGGTCCGCTTGTGACAGCAGGAGGGATCGTTTTCATCGCAGCCAGCCGCGACGAGAAAATCCGCGCATTTGACAAACAAACCGGAAAGATATTGTGGGAAAGCACGTTGCCAGCTGCCGGATATGCTACGCCATGTACATATATGGTTAATGGAAAGCAGTTTGTAGTAATCGCTTGTGGCGGCGGGAAGCTGAAAACCAGGTCAGGAGATCGTTACGTCGCATTTGCATTGAAAAGCAATTGAATGTACTTCCTTTATTCCGTGAACAGAATTGTTTGCCGGGTGTTAGCTTGAACAATTGCGTGCGTAAACCAACAGGTATATACGCAGGCAGTTTGTTGACGAAAAAGTAAAAGGATATTCGGGAATATCCCGCGGCAGCGCGATCGTCGGGCGGAAAATTCCCAACCACCGAAAACCTTCTCCCAACGGCGAACTGCCAGCAGGGATATTCCCGGATATATATTATGACACGTACGCGTTGGAGCAGCTACAATAACCAGCCTTTGCATCAGGCTTTGTAATAAATACCACCTTGTCCGACTGTGTAGCCAGACGTGCGTCTTGAAAAACAATCGCATTCATGAGTGAATAATTTACTGTTTTGAAATATGGCTGTCAGGTGGTTTGAAAGCCATAGTCTATTAATTTGATAGACAAAGTAAGTTTATAGTTTTAGAATAAGCAAATGCGACGACGTTATTTTCTAAAAATAATTTTGCCCGTATTATTTTACGTTAGTTCCGTGTGCTTAAAGCAACAAAAAAGCTCCATCCTGGACAGGAAAGAGCTTTTTTGACGGAAGTGAGTATCTGCTAATTGGCTTCAACGTGTTTCTTGAAGTTTTCCAGAATAGCCTGCCAGCCTTGCTGCTGCATCTCGACGGAATTTTCACTTTCGGCGTCAAAAACCTCTGTCACTGTGGTACTATCGCCTTTACTTTCAAACATCACCTTGACATTCCGGCCGTCTGCCATATTGTAATCAAGCAACTTTTCATTTTCAACCTGCGTGTACACGCCACCAAAGTCGAAGCTGAAACTGCCGTCCTTTGCTGCCATAGTGGTCGTAAAGGATCCGCCCACACGCACATCGTTTTCAGATTTGGGCGCATGCCAGTCATCAGATGCAAAACACCATTGTGTAACGTGTTCCGGCGAATTGAAATAGGTCCATACTTTTGAAACAGGTGCATTGATTGTTGTTGATACAGTTACCTTCTGAGCTTGCGTTTCCATGTCTTGTTCTTTTGTGATGGATGATGTTACAAAGTTGGCAAAACCTCACGAAATCTGCGGGTGCCGATCGTGACAAAGCTGGGGGTGAAATGCGTCAATTGTACGAACGCTTTAATTATTCATACCTGCCTTTTGTACATCGCGTGCAGCCTGCTGCTAATCAGGCGCGACAACCTGCATTTAACGGGGAGCGGGTAGGAGAGAAATATGCAATTTTGTGCAAGCACTTACCACACTATGACGATGCATATTCCGAAACCTGGCCGATTTATTGACCCGTTTACCGATTTTGGTTTCAAGAGAATCTTTGGTTCCGAGCCGAACAAGGATCTGCTTATCGATTTCCTGAATGCGCTGTTGGCTGGCGAGCGCGTTATTACCGATTTGACTTACGACAAAACTGAGCAGAATGGAATACTCCCCGGTGACCGCAAAGTGATCTTTGACTTGCTATGTAAAGGAATTGATGGGGAACAATTTATTATTGAAATGCAGCGGATTCGTCAGGAGTACTTCAAAGACAGGTGCCTCTATTATGTATCTTCGCTGATAAGGGACCAGGTTCCGGTTAGCTTAACCAAATGGGATTATCTTTTAAAACCAGTCTACCTGATCGGGATTATGGATTTCTGCTTTGATGATGCAGCCGAGCATGATTTCATTCACAGGATCAGTTTGCGATATCCGTCAGGGGAGGTATTCTATAAAAAGCTGGGCTTTGTTTACGTCGAAATTCCCAGGTTTGATAAGCAGGAGAAACAACTTTGTTCCTCCATGGATAATTGGCTGTTCTTATTGAAACATATGAATGAATTGGATAAATTACCGTTGTTTTTACGTAAGCCTGTTTTTGAAAAACTGTTTGAGATCGCTGAGGTCAGTAACTTAACCAAAGAAGAAAAGATGGCGTATGATGCAAGTTTGAAACAACAAAGAGATTGGTACGCAACTACGGAGTACCTTTTGAAGGAAGGTAAAAAGGAGGGGATCCTTTTTGCAAAACTTGAAACTGTGCGGAAAATGAAGGCGAAGGGAATGCATGAAGACCTTATCCGGGAGCTAACAGGCTTGTCGGTTGAAGAAGTCAGAAATGCTTAAAGTTGCGTCCGAATTTCTTCTAGGACGTAAGCCTCACTCAATGTGATCCGATCGGAATATTTCGGTTTTCGACTGGTTTTCTGATCGCGATCTGTGCGTCGTAGTATTTTAGCAGGCAGTGGTACAAAATAAGCTCGTAAGTTCTTTGCTGGCCGACGAAAATGCGGTTGATACTCATGTGAATCAAGCTTGCCAGTAGAGATTCTATGGGAAGGTTGTCGGTCGTGGTAAGTTGGGACAGTATTTGCTGCTGTTCTGCGCAAACATCGAATTCAGCCAGGAGCAACGTTTGATGTATCTCATTCTTGCTTTGCTGAAATCTGACATTCAGCTTTTTACGTAAGGCAGTATCTCCTTTGAATTCCTGAAAAAAACCATCTCTGAGCTTATCCAGCAATGCATGCTTTTGTTTCAATGAAAATCCTGACCGCGTGAGAATCAGGTCAGTTTTCTTCACGGCAAATAAGAAGCGCTCGTGCTCTTCGCACGTCCGGCTAGAAAGGAACCGCATGGTATCAAGCGAATCCAGATGGAAAAACTGCTCACACAATTCTATATTTTGCCGGCCATACCTGGTGATTTCTCTCTGATAATTGTCGGTCTGCATGTTATACACCACGCCCGATTTAACAAAAGGTTCAAGTGCCTTTCTGATGATCCTGATAACCTTAATGTGAAATTTAGCGGCAGGATTTCCCTTAAAGCGCAAGCGAAGATGCGGACCAGGATCCTGGTATCTCACGAAGAAAAATGAATCGATGGTTTCAGTCCGAAGCAACTTGCTTACGGTTTGATATAGCTGGCTGATCAGGAGCGATTCGTTTGATTTATCATTCGTATAGAGCTTTAGATATAACCATTCATCTCCTAAAATGTGGTTGGTTGAAATGTTATCATTCTCTATCACCGAAAAACCAGGAATAGGAGCGATGCTCCGGTCAACAAAGGGAATTACGAGTTCAGACACAAACTTTTCATTGCCATTTGTAAGAATGCATTGCTCAGACTCTCCGAGGAATTCCAGCAGCCTGACGGTCTCACTTTTTTTACAAATGTCAGCAAGCAGCTGTATGGAATCGGGCAGCGAACTATCAATCAGCAGTTCATTATCGCCAGATGCTACCACAAACCGGCCTGGCACCTTCAATTGCAGTAAATGCTGTTGAAGTGCCTGTATAGAAACTTGGGCAAATGCACTGGTTTGCAGCACCCAGCTTTCACGGGTAACAATAATCTTATCGAAGCTAATCCTTGGTAGATGCGGTTGCTTTGCGAGGAATCCCCAATCCCAGACGAGGTTCAGATTTGCATCCTGCTCCTGAAGATCGGCAAGGAAGCGGTAAGCAGGTAATCCTTTCCGGTGGTTGTGCATGTTTGACAAACGCGGGATTACCCGTTTGTTCAAACGTTTTGACCGCAGAATAATTTCACTATTCACCACGGAAACCATCAGGTCATTAACGCGGATTCTGGAAGCTTCACTTACACTTGCCTGTCCCAGATAGGGGATTTCATATTTATATAGCGCAGGTCTGTTTACGATGTTACCGGCTTTGCTATCAGGATGATGGATGATCTCAGCGAAGATTACTTCCGGGTGCATTTGCTGTTCAGTGCGCGCGCAGTGTTGCAGCTTTTCTTCCAGCCCGTCGATACCTTGGGCAAACCGGCTCATCATGTTCACGGCGGATGTTCCCTGGCAAGCGATTAAATTGAATTGAAACTTACCTTGCTCCAATGCCTGGTTCGACGCGGCGAGCAGATTTCCAAACAGAAAGAAGCTGCCTGCCTTCCTTGTACGTGTCTCTCCCGATCGGTTTTTAGAGATGAACAGGAGGTCTTCTTCTGTCAACCTGATCTCGTTTTCTCCTGCCTGAACCGCATTGAAGTACTTATCGGCTAAAAATTGCTGCCACCAGGTTTCAGCTTGCGTGACTACCGGTTCATTGGCTGGCAGATCCAGGTCTTCAATCATCGGTGAACTGGCCCCGCAGCATTTTGCACCATATCCCACGCCGACTTCTTCGTCTAACGCTTCCGCAAGTGAAACCTCTTCTCCACCATACCGCTCAATCAGTCTCTTCTTAAAATGCAGCAAATCGCCGGGTAGTCTGGATTGGTTGAGCACCATCAGTTTCTCCACGCTTGCGCTGATTTCGCTAATAAGTCTGTCACTTAGCTGATTGTGATCTGTACGAAAGAAGGTGTCCACTTTCATGACAGTCGGTCTTTGAAGCGGAAGCGCTAATCTTGACAGTTCGCTGGTAAGTTTTTCATTGGTAGTCAGAAGTTCCTGCGGGTTCTGCAACGCTGATTGAATGGCTCGAAGCGACAGGAGCAGGTCACCGGTACCGTCCAGTTTTTCAAGTACCGAAATAATGT
>NZ_JBHYGF010000177.1:0-8099 GCF_051859145.1 Dyadobacter sp. | reverse complement strand
GCCCCATTTCGGTGTGAGCACAACCCACTACAAGCTGATCCGGTTTTACAAGCGCGTCGACTCCTGGGAGCTGTTTGACCTGAAAAAGGATCCTTCGGAAGAAGTCAACATATACGGCAAGCCGGGACTTGAAAAGGTTACCGCCGAGCTGAAAAGCAAGCTCGATGAGCTGATCAAATCGTACGATGACCGCGATGCGAGAAGCATTTTAGATGCAGGATCAGGGAAATAAAAAGGGTACGCTATTTCATAGCCAGCCTTGCAAAGTGGTTTTCCAAATGGCTGCGCATCCCGTTTCTCCGTTGCTCCGAATTGCCGTTTTCAATGATTTCGACAAGTCCCTTGTGCGAAACAAAATTTGCATTCGATGAATATTTGCGCAGCAAGCCGCTCTTATGCACGTAATCAAAAACGGGCAGGAGCATGCGCTGGAATTTCTTCATAGTCTCATTCCCCGTGATTTCATACAGCTTCCCGTGAAATGCGATTTCATGCTCGATCTGGAAAAGCATCCGGTCGGAGGATGAAGGCTCATTTTCAACCAAAACCTTCAAAGCAGCGATATCCTCGGGCGTAACGCGCTCCATAATGAAGTCGGCCATACCGATTTCCAGCGACAGCCGCATTTCAAAGATCTCTTTTAATGTATTACCATCCAGGATCTTCGGGTTCATGCTTTTTTCAAGAATGGACACCAGGTCTGGACTGGTAATCACGGCGCCGCGGTGCTTCTTTGATTCCACCAGTCCCATCAGCCGCAGACGCAGCATAGCTTCTCTCACCACCGTCCGGCTTACCCCAAGCGATTGCGCGAGTTCCAGCTCTTTCGGGATGGAGTCGCCTACCTTGAAATCTTTTTCGATGAATAATGCGATCAGGTTACTCTCAACTTTGTCTACCAGTGAGCTTGTATCAATGCTCTTGATGCTTTGAAAAATATCGTCCATTTGAAGCGTATAGCGTATTATGTATGACAAAAGTGCGTGTTTTATTCCAATCCGCAAGTGATTTTTTTATTATCAATTTACCACCAATAAAAATAATTTTCACAAGAAGCTTGGAATCAACATCCTGATACCTTTACCTTTATTATGTCATACATAATACAAATTCTTAAACTTAACCTTATTATGAAATTCAATATTACGCGCTTGAAAGTGCTTTTAAGCCTTTCCGGGGTTTGTCTGGCGATGGCTTTACAGGCACAGTCGGGCAGGTTGCTCACCGGCAGGGTGATCTCCGATGACGACAAGCAACCGCTTCCGAATGTCACGGTTTTGCTGAAAGGAAAAAGCATTGTCACGGAAACTTCGGTAGAAGGCGATTATTCGATCCAGGTGAGCGACGGCGATGTGGTGCAGTTCAGGATGGTTGGCTATGTAATCCAGGAAGTACCTGCGGGCACGGCTGCAACACTTGATATTTTTCTCAAACCTGACGTTTCTTCTTTAAATGAGGTCGTGGTGACGGGTTATGGATCAGCCAGCCGCACCAAGATCACTTCTTCCATTGCCAAGCTGGATTCCAAAGTGTTGGAAACGGGAATGCGCTCCAACCCGGCCCAGGCACTGGCCGGGACCATTGCAGGTGTGCGCGTATCGACGTCAACGGGTCGCCCCGGTTCGGTGGCAACGATTACATTGCGCGGCGGGACCAACTTCGACGGCAGCGGAAGTCCGCTAATCGTGGTGGATGGCCAGGTACGCGGTTCATTAAGCGACATTAATCCCGACGATATCGAAAGTATGGAAGTGTTGAAAGATGCTTCTGCCACAGCTATTTACGGTGCCCGCGCCAGCAATGGGGTGGTGCTGATCACTTCCAAAAGAGGCAAGGCGGGTTCTTCTTCCATTACATTTAAATCCAAAACAGGGATCAACTTCCTGAATGTGCCTTACGATTATCTTAATGCAGAAGATTATATCAAATGGACGCGGATGGGCGTGGTGGAAGCTATTAAAAATGGGGTAACTACTTCCTCGCTCCTGAGCGGCGTAGGTCCGCGCGGCACGGGCAACCTATATAAAGATGCAAACGGCAACATTCTGGACGGTAATTATGATTCACGCGCGATATGGAGCACAATGCGCCTCACCGACCAGAACCGCGAATTGCTAAATGCAAACGACGGCTGGAAAACGATGAGAGATCCCATCAAAACCAATGAAGCTGGCGCTTATGATCCCAATGGGACGAATGCGGATTTAATCTACAAAGATTTCAACTATGGCGATTATGCATTCAAATCGCCCGCAATTTCGCAGGACTACAACATCGGCATGAATGGCGGAAATGAAAAAGGCGGGTACTATGCCAATCTGGGCTACTATAATGAAGACGGGCTTTCACTCGGCACATTCTATCGCCGCTTGACATTCACATTGAATGGCGATTACAAGATCAAAAGCTGGCTGAAATCGGAAAGCAGTCTGGCATTTGCGCGCGCCAACTGGCGGGACCAATCGCTGCTGAACGGTGAGGCAAATTACTGGGGCAGGATGCTTTCAGCCCCTCCGACAATGCGCGGGACAAATACAAGGGGTGAGTTGCTCCTGGGCCGTGATGCAGGTGACGGTAACCCAAGCGTGAACATTGATAAGTTTAAAAGAAGAAATCAGTCCGACAAATTCACTCTTGGACAAGCATTCAAGGTGGATTTCAGCGATGACTTATATCTGCGTGTCGGCGGGATCCTAATGTACGACGAGGCTGAATCGGAATCCTTCAATCGCGATTTTCGCATCGGGATCATGAGCACGACTAATCCGAACACAGGCTGGAACCGGGATCGCGCTTCATCCGCAGGCTTCGACCGCACAATTCGTCAGACTTACAATGCCATTTTGAACTACAAAAAATCATTTCTGGGCAAAAGCTACATTGATGCGATGGCCGGATTTGAATATTACGACGAGGCTACGCGTGGTTTCTCCGCAGCGGGAAGACTGGCGCCCACAAACGATTTCCAGGATCTCGGCCTGACGATCAACGACGCCAACACCCGAAGTATCGACTCTTACCACACTCAGGAACGCATTATTTCAGCTTTCGCCAGATTGAATTACGATTACGACGGCAAATACCTGGCTTCGTTTACAGTGAGACGTGACGGTTATTCCAGGCTGATCGGCGACAATCAGTTTGGTACTTTCCCCGCATTCTCGGCAGGCTGGCTGGTGCATAAAGAGGAATTTATGGCCTCCACCCAGCAGTGGCTTTCCTTCCTGAAACTGCGTGCGAGTTATGGTAAAAACGGTAACATAGGTATCGGTACCAACAACGGAATCGGCGTTTATGAGTTGCAGGGTGCCTATAATTCACAAATTCCCTACAATGGCAGCATCGGATTTCTGCAAACGGGCGTAGCCAATCCGAACCTGAAATGGGAGAAAAGCAACACGGTGGAAGCAGGCGTGGAAATGGGATTTTTCAACAACCGCATTACGACCAACATAGCTGTTTATAACCGGGTTACGACGGACAAAATCGCCAGTGTGTTGCTGCCCACCTCCGCAGGTGTAACCAGCATTCGGACCAACAATGGCAGCATGCGCAACCGCGGCGTAGAATTGGAAGGTGTTTTCAAGGCTGTGCAAAAACAGGACTTTACTGTGCAAATTGGCGCGAATGCGGCCTGGAACAAGAACCTGGTATTGAAGCTGCCATTTAACGGTAATGAAAACAACCGTCAGGGTGGACAGCGCATTTACGATCCGCGCACAGGCAATGTGATCTGGGCGGGCGGCTTGCAGGAAGGGCAGGAGCCGGGCGAGATTTTCGGTTACGTGAGCGATGGTATCATCCGCACCGGCGAAGATCTGGACAGATACAATAAAATTGACATTGCCGCCGGTGAGGTGCAATACGGTGCTTCCGCCGGAAAAAGGGTTGCCAGCAATGCTTTGATCAACTCCAAAAATCTGAACAGGGCCACTTACATTTCAACGCAACTGGGCGATATGATGTGGAAAGATCTGGATCAGAATGACACGATTGACACCCGTGATATGGTTTCACTGGGACGGACTATCCCAAGATGGACAGGTGGTTTTAACACAACGATCCGCTGGAAAAACCTCTCCCTGTTCGCACGGATGGACTTTGCATTGGGTCATAAACAAATGGACTTCCAGCAAATGTGGTCACTGGGCAGCTTCCAGGGCGAATTCAATGCAACCGAAATGGTAAAAGAAACCTGGACTCCCGAAAATCCAAATGCAAAATACCCGCGCTATACCTGGGCGGACCAGCTCAATTCCAAGAATTTCGACCGTCCAAGCAGCATGTTCTGGGTGAACTCGTCATACCTTGCCTTCCGCGAAGTTTCCCTGAGCTACACAGTTCCCTCTTCACTTTTACAGCGGGCCAAAATAGCGGGATTAACATTTACCGCGACGGGACAGAACCTGGGCTACGTCACCAATAAACTGCTGAGCCTGCCTGAGCGCACTGGCTCGCAAAACAGCGCTTATACTATTCCTACAACCCTTATTCTCGGAGCCAACTTCACTTTTTGACATGATGAAAAAGATCAGAATTTACATCTGCTGGGCACTGCTTTCGGTGCTGGGCAGTTCCTGCCAGAACGCGCTTGAACTTGCGCCGCAGGATTACTTCGGGGACAGCAATTTTTGGCAGAATGAATCGCAGGTAAGCAATTTTATGGTGGGCTTGCACAAGCAATTCCGCGATAACCAGTTCCAATTTTTGCGCCTGGGCGAGTTGCGCGGCGGCACTTACAGTACCGTCGATCGTCAGGCTACCTCCCTGAACGAGCTTCCGGTGATCGAACAGCGGCTTGAAGAAACATCTTCGGGCGTGAGCAACTGGGCCGGATTTTACGGTCCGATTTTGCAGCTCAACTTATTTATCCAAAAAGTAGAAGCCATCACATTCCTTTCTGAAACCCGGAAAAGCTACCTCTTGGGCCAGGCTTATGCAATGCGCGCCTACTACTATTTCCATTTGCTGAGAACTTACGGCGGTGTGCCGCTGGTGCTGGAAGCCGATGTTTTGAATGGAACAACGGATGCGGTACAGCTGAGAAAACCGCGGGCGTCTGAGGCAGATGTAATGGCGGCTGTTAAGGCGGATGTGAACAAGGCTGTCTCGCTTTTTGGCGCGCAGGCTTCTGTGACAGACAAAAGTCAATGGTCGCCGAATGCGGCTTTGATGCTGAAAGGAGAGGTATTGCTGTGGTCTGCCAAAGTGTATGGCGCAACCGCCGATCTGGCCGAGGCAAAAACGGCATTAAATGCAGTGACAGGCAGTACGCTGCTTTCCAGTTTTGCCAATGTTTTTGCCTATAACCAGAAGAACAATAACGAGATCATCTTCGCAATCCGTTACCGCGTAGGAGAGGCGGAAATGAGCAATGTGGCGGCTTATACCTATTCAACCTTCAACTTTAACGGGCTGCATTACAAAGATTCAACCGTAACAGCAGGTGTCGGGAATTTCCTGGTAGACCCGCTTGTACTGGCCGCGCCCAATTCCATGCAAGTGATCCAGCGCTATGCATACACTTTTGAGCTGTTCCAATCTTATGATCTGGCCGACAGCAGAAGGAATGCGACTTTCTATGATTTTTACAAAGTCAATACCGATGTAAAACCTTATGTAACTACGATCAGAAACACGGCACTGGTAAAATTCCTGGGAACAATAGACGCGAACAAACGCTATTTCTCCGACGACTGGCCTGTGTACCGTGAAGCCGATCGCCTCTTAATGCTGGCCGAGATCACGAATGCAGAAGGCGGAGATCCGACGCAATACATTCAGCCCGTGCGTGACCGCGCCTTTGCGCCTGCGAAAGATCCGAAGCCATTCAAAAATGCAGGAAAAGATGCCAATGAGCTGGCGATTTTTGAAGAGCGTACCAAAGAATTTGTACACGAAGGAAAACGCTGGTACGACCTCCGCCGCATGAAGTACGGCGCTGAACCGCTTATATTTAAGAGCGTAAACCATCCCTACGGGGTTTTAGACAAAACCACCCAGGCTTACCGGATTTTGTGGCCGATCGAGGCCGCGATCTGGACCAATGATCCGCTGGTGGCACAGACACCGGGTTATCAAACAGCAAGACCAAATTAAGCATCCGATTTTCACTAATATATTATGAATTTACATTTGAAAGGCCTTATTGCCGCTCCGTTTACCCCCATGCGCGCCGACGGCAGCCTTAACCTGGATCTGATCCCGGCTTATTATCAATTTTTGAAACAAAACGGCGTCAATGGTGCGTTCATCTGCGGATCTACCGGCGAAGGTGTTTCTATGACCGTCTCCGAGAAAAAGCAGGTAGCCGAAGCTTGGGCAGATTGCGCCGGCGGCGATAAGGATTTTACCATCATGCCGCTGCTGGGCGGCACCTGTCTTGCAGATTGCATTGATCTGGCCAAACATGCCCAAGAGATTAGATTGGACGCGGTTTCATTTACCAGTCCGTTTTATTTCAAGCCCGCCAATGTGGAAATGCTGGCCGAATGCATTATCGCCATTGCCGGGCGCGTGCCGGAGATGCCGTTCTACTACTACCACATTCCCGTGCTCACGGGCGTAGGTTTTCCCATGTTTGATTTGCTGAAAGCCATCGACGGTCGTGTTTCGAATTTTGCGGGTATCAAGTATACGCATGAGGATTTTATGGATTTTCAATCTTGTCTGAATTTCCAGAATGGCAAATATGATATGCTTTGGGGACGTGATGAAAACATGCTTTCTGCATTGGCTGTGGGTGCAAAAGGAGCGGTAGGAAGTACGTTCAATTACGCCGCGCCGCTGTATCACGCGCTGATCGAGGCGTTTGAACAAAATGATATGACGAAGGCAGGTGCCTTGCAACAGCAGTCCATTGATATGATCCGCTTATTGGGCAAATATGGAGGAATTTCTGTGGGTAAGGCTTATATGAAGGTTGTTGGGATGGATTGTGGTACATTTCGCCTGCCGGTAAAAAACATGAGCGAGGCGCAGTTTGAAGCATTTCAATCGGACGTTGCTGCGCTGAATTTTGATACTTTTAAATCAGGCCAGTCACTGGTCAAAACCATTCATTAATGCAGCGCCAGGTTCCTTTTCTCTGTTTTTTACTTTGCTTACATTTTATGTGGTCACCAACCCTGCATGCCCAGGATCCAAAGGCAAATGAGATCGTGTGGACGGAGTTGACCGATCTCCCGCCAACATCTGACGCCCAGGAGCAGCTGGGCGTAGCTGGTGCATTCACGGGCGTGCACAAAGGCGTGCTCATCGTCGCGGGCGGTGCCAATTTTCCGAACGGAATGCCATGGGAAGGCGGCAAGAAAGTGTATCGCGATGAGATTTTTGTTTTGCAAAAAAAGCAGGATGCTTACGAGTGGATCACTTCAAAAACTGCTCATTTGCCCGTGAAAAAGGCTTACGGGGCGAGTGTATCCTTGGCGGAAGGCATTGTGTTTTTGGGTGGAGAGCAGGAAAATGGCGTAAGCAACAAGGCAGTTCTGATGCAATGGGATGCGTCAAAAAACGAATTAATTCCTAAATCCTTACCGGATATGCCGGTTGCGCTGGCCAATGCCGGCGCGACCAGCATCGGTAACACAATCTATGTAGCGGGCGGCGAGAACAATGGTAAACCATCCAATCAGTTTTTTGCCTTAAACCTTTCGGACGCTGCGCCAAAATGGGAAATTTTGCCTGCGCTGCCGGTTGCTATGTCGCATTCGGTGGTGGTGGCGCAGCACAATGGCAAGCAATCGCAGGTTTACGTTTTGGGCGGAAGAAGCGCGACAGCGAGTGGGATCAGTGACTTGCACAGCAGCAATTTTACGTATGATCCGGTTAAAAAATCCTGGCAGAAACTGGCCGATATCAGCGACGGAAAACAGGTTACCACATGGTCTGCCGGAACGGGCGTGGCAAGCGGCGCTTCCTACATCCTGCTGATCGGCGGGGACAAAGGCAATGTGTTTCACCAGATCGAAACATTCAATGCGCAGATTTCCAAAGCTGAATCAGCCGAATTAAAGCAAAAACTGCAAGCTGAAAAAGTGGCATTACTGACTTCCCACAAAGGTTTCAGCAAAGACATTTATCTATACAACACCATTACC
>NZ_JBHYGF010000176.1:0-8110 GCF_051859145.1 Dyadobacter sp. | reverse complement strand
GCTACTGAAGAATTGCTTCTGCCGCAACCTACGTATCCTTTTCCTCCAACAGTGAATGCGAATGCACCTGCGCGTTTACCGCCGATGAAAGTCGCCATTTCAGTCCATTTGTCAGTGGTTGGGTTGTATTCGTAGAAATCCTGGAAGTAGTTGCTGCCATTGTAGCCTAATCCAACATAACCTTTATTATTAGCTACGAAAGAAGTTGCGTACTGGCGCGTTCCTGGGAAGTCAGCAATTGCCTTCCATTTGTTTGATGCAGGATCAAACTGGTAAAAATCTTTTTTGTAACCGTTGTCAATTGTTGTTACATTATCATAACCTGTACCAACATATGCTTTTCCGTCAAGAACAAATGCAGTGGCATCATTACGGCCTGTTCCAGGAAAAGGAGCTACCTGCGACCATATTCTGTCAGAAGCATCGTACGCCCAGAAATCTTTAACCCGCGCTACTGTTTCATTCGTATAGCCTGTTCCCACATAACCAACATCCCCAATCACGAAACTTACAGACCTTGTCCTTCCTGATCCCCCGAAACTGGGAAGGTCTTTACGGAACCAGTTTCCCTGTAAATCTGCCTCCGGATCATCATCCCCACAGCTGATCTGAGCAAATGCAAGTGAAGCAACTAGAATGGCTAACGAGGTCTTTTTTAAAGTATTAAACATGAAAAAATATAGTTTGACGAATTGTTACAAATGAATACTAATAAAAAGCTGACAGGGCTGAGTGCCTGCGCGGATAAAGGTGTTTTTACACAAATTTTTTGCAAACATAATATCTTCAACCTGCTAAGTAAAATAATAGGGTCTTTTTTGTCCAAAACTTTACCGGTCAGTTACTTTTAACGCAGATACGCTCAGGAATGTTGCCAGCCTTGTTCAGCGGCTTTCTTGTGACAACTTTTATGCGCATTTAGTTGAAATAGCTTGAACCGAAATCGCGTTTGTAATTGGGTTTGCCACTTTTTTTCTGGCTGTGGCGTATAGATCAAAAAGCCCTTCAAAAAGCAATACGTACTGCTCCGCTGGTTTGTTGCAAGTCACGGTCACTTTGATAACGGCTGCTAATTGTCATACGCATATTGTAAATAAGCTCACATATGGTAGTTTTGCACTTTTTACTGTCTTGCTCTCAATGAAATTCAAGTCTGGTTATTTAAAAGGATTTTTCAAGGCCTCTCCACTGCTATTTATATTGGGATTGTCCGCCTCCATGATTGCCTGTGATCCTACAGGTGAAATCGAAGCATTGGTACAGCCCAACCCCGATGATTTTACAGTAGGTTTTACGGATACTGCAAGGGTGCAGCTTTCTACGGTTATCACGGATTCTGTGATGACTGGTTCGGCAGGACGCATGCTAGTGGGCAGGTTCACTGATCCCTACTTTGGCAAACTGCAGGCTGCCAGCTTCTTTCGCCCTGCCAGTAACAATGGGCTGAATTTCGCCCAGGAGGCAGTTTACGATTCGCTGGTGCTATCCATGTATTACGATACTTACACCTACGGCGATACCACCAAGCCGATGAACCTCAGTATCCACAAATTGCAATCGGATATTCTTGACAAAAACGTCTATTTCAGCACAAACAGCACGCCTTATGATGCGGTGCCTTTGGGTAAGGTGAAGCTTGCGCCGCGTCCATTAACCAGCAAAAGGGTGGTGATCAGGCTGTCAGATGTATTGGGAAATGATGTTTTTGCCAAAGCCAAAGCTAATCTGATACCTTCCAACACAGAATGGATAAACCTGGTTAAAGGATTACTGATCAGGGGAGCAGCAAATGATGAAGGTGCAATTGTCGGTTTCAGGACAGACAGCGCGACAGTCAATATGTACTTCCATACACCACAAGTTGACGGAATAAGGAAAGATTCAGTGGTGATACGGAATTCAGCCATTTACAATCAGGTACTTAGCGACAGAACAGGCACACAGATCGCCAACCTTCCTGTTACAAAAAGAATTTCATACCCAACTTCCCAGACTGGAAACAATGCATTTATACAAGCCGGTACGGGTATCATGACGCGCATTGATTTGCCAACAGTTCGTGATCTCCGACGTCAACAATATATAGCGGCAAACCGGGCATTCCTGAGAATTACACCAAAGAGACTTTCTGTGACTGATCAGTTCAAGGCGCCGCCAGCCCTGTATGCTTTTCGTGTTGATAGAAATAATGAGTTTTATCTTCAATCCTCAGGTGAAGGCTCCGGCTTTCCACTTCCCCTTTATACACTTGCCACAGCCAATCAGCGGCCGTTAGCCGTAAAGGGATCTTACATTAACGATTTGCTTACCAACAAGCAGTATTATCTCCTGGATATCAGTTCCTATGTGACCGAGCTGTTAACCAGTGAAACAGGAGATATCGGTTCCCTTGTGCTGCGGACATCTCCATTCAATGAGCGAGCTACTCCTACTTATCCTGGGGAGAACACTGAATTTACCAACTCATTCAACCGGCTTGTTTTTGGAGATCAGCAAAGCGATGATCCGGGCGTGAAGCTGGAACTGTATTTCACGAAGATTACACCTTAATCTTGATAATAATTCATGAAAAAGCCTTGCTGATCAATGTATTAGCAAGGCTTTTTCATAGGCAGTGATCTTAATTCAAGGCTCCATATTGAGTTCCCTGATTTCAGCCTTATACTTCTCAGGCAGGATCAGCTCTTTCAGAAACCAGTCCATTTTTACGCTTCTGCTTACCTGATATAAGCCCAGCAATGGGCTAAGTAATGAGAATTGTCTGAATGCAAGGAGCTCTTTAACCCGGCGAGGAACCACGAGGATTTGTGCTTCTAAGAGGATTTTATAGCGGATGCTACCCAGGTGTTTTCTGTATTGTTTAAACAAATCATCCGTGTAGTGGCTATGCGCCAGATTTTGTGATAGATGTTCCTGCCGCATTCGCTGCCATTCTTTAAAGTTGAGCGGCAGTGCCTGCACACCCATTCGGCTGCCCACTTCGTAGAAAACATTGAAAACTTCCTGTTTTTCAGCTGCGGTTAACTTCCTTTCGAGTACTTCAAATGAGCGGATCGAATAGTCGATCAGCATGAATAGCACATCTCTGTAAGCCCAGTCGGGAATGCTCTGGCCGCGTTTTGCTTCTACACCTGCGTGTATCGCCGCCATGGTGTCAATTGCCCGATGTGCTGATTCCTTTTCAGAGAAGACAATTTTTCTCGCGTAAGAAACAGTTGAAAAGAGTCTTCCCAGCGGATCAGATGGAAGTCGGTTGGTGAAGTACAGCCAATCCACCGCTTTGCTGAGCGCAAACTCAGCCGCTGCGCCCGCAAAAATGAAGAGGATGGTGTCGCTCTTTCCCCAAATCTGTCGCACAATTGAGTGCTTTTCAACAAAATAGTCCATATCGTTAAAACGCAAAAACCGGCTGGAAGTGTCTCACATTCATTTTGATAATAAGATAATGGGGCTGGTCTGGTTGTTTAAGTAGGTCCACGCTACACAAAGCCGGCGTTTAAGAGAAGCAAATTAACCTTTAAAGCCAATGGGCAACTTACCAGCTATGGAAATTACATCAGATACTTTGTGGGCCAATGCACGTGATCAGGCCGCACTCCGGGGCTTTTTCGAAGAATACAGGGTTAGGGGAGAAGAAATAGCAGCATTATTATCACTAATTCAAAAACAACCTGCTCTGCAGCATGGTACCTATCACTGGCGCACCATTTCCGGGAACGGAACAGACTTCCAGCTACCGGGATTAGCAGATGAGCAGGATACCTGCATACTGGCCTGGTCACGGATTTTTGAAGCGAGCGAAATCCTGTGCGTCATCAACTTACACCACTGGAAAGAAGCTGTTGTATATGTGACAATCGACGACGGGCTGCATGCTTCCGGTACGAGGATGAACCGACTGCTGGGGTCAGAATCCATTCCCGCAGAATTGAATGTGGAAGACCGGAACGGAAAATCCATCAGACTAACCATCCCGCCGCGGAGTTTGGTGATGTATGGTTAAGTCGAAGTGAGTTGGCACGATTTTTAGAAAGGCGCGTCAATCTTCAACTAAAAACTTATATCCTATGTTTTATCACGATGGAAAACTTCAGTATCATGTAAGGGTTGACAAGCCCAATCCTCAGTTTGCAAAATTGCTGCAACAAGCGATCGGCGGCATTGAAGGAGAAATCCGCGTTTGTATGCAATACCTGTTTCAGGCGTGGAACAGCAGAGGTCCTCAGAAATACAGAGATATGCTGCTCGAAACCGGAACGGAAGAGATTTCCCACATTGAAATGCTTGCCACCGCGGTATGTCTGAACCTGGAAGGTTCCTCAACAGCTGTAAAAGACGAAATGGCGGCAAGTAATCCCATGGTGGAGGCTGTAATGGGCGGCCGTGATCCCCGGCACATTCTATCGGCCGGACTTGGTGCTATGGCCTGCGATGCAAACGGAGTTCCTTTTAACGGATCCTGGGTGGTAAGCAGCGGAAATATCGCAGCCGATATGCACGCCAATGTAATGGCTGAGGCAACTGGCCGGGTACTCGCTACCAGGTTGTATGAAATGACCGACGATGCCGGAATGAAGGATATGCTTGCATTCCTGAGTGCAAGAGATACCATGCACCAGAATCAGTGGATGGCCGTATTGGAAGAGCTGGGACTTGAAAAAGGGCACCCGATCCCCAACAGTTTTCCAGAGGAGCTGCAAAACCAGGATGTTGCATACAAGTTTATTACCACCCGGGTAGATGGAATTGCTACGCCGTCAGGTCGCTGGACAGAAGGAACTTCCATTGATGGAAAAGGTGTGTTCAGTGTTGAGGTGGGTAAGCCGGTGGGCGGCGTGCCTGTTCTTGCGCCGGCAGATAAGGAGGTACACGGACAGCTGGAACAAGGCATCAAGTCTGATTCAGGTTTTATCGACCAGGTGAAAGATTTTATAACCAGCTAGTCGGACAAAAATCTCAGTTATGTGAGGTGAGTGATGTGCCACCAGTTGAAGGGAAATTCCGACAATTGGTGGCTTTTTTATATCCCAAATCCCGCGTTTTCAAACCTGTGCAACGATTTCTACAACCAGTTGGAGTAAAACGTCAATATCTTGCAGTGAATCAGGTGTTTCGAACAATTCTAATTAGTAACTGTGTTGGCGCAAGGCGATGATTAATCTCATTTTAACCCGTATATTTCTACAAAATATACAAAGTAATTTTACGCTCCTCTATAAGCATGAAGCTGCGCCTTTGCCCGTTAATTTGTGCCCTGCTGATATTATTTGTTCCCTTGCAGGCATTTACACAAGGCAGACCCATTCATTTCCGTCATCTTAACACAGAAAGCGGACTTGCAGATAACAATGTCAACTGCATTTTTCAGGATTCAAAAGGCTTTATCTGGATAGGAACAAATGGCGGACTCAATCGGTATGACGGTCATGAATTCAAGAGCTACCAGAATGAGGAACGAGATAATACCAGTCTGAGTAACAATGCAGTGACAGGTATAGCGGAAGACAAAGCCGGCCGCATTTGGGTAGCAACAAGCGGCGGCGGCTTGAATGTGCTTGACAAAGGCAGAAAGAAGTTCAGATCATTTTTGTCTGATTACCACAACAACAAGACGATCGCGGGGAATTTTGTCAACCGCATTGTTTTTGACCAAAATGGAAAATTGTGGCTTGCTACCACAGGCGGACTTGACTGTTTTGACACAGAAACAGGTGCTGTGATAACCCAGTACAAATTTAATCCTGATAATGCAGCCAGCCTTAGCGGAGATAATGTGAATACCGTCTTCTGCGACAATCATAACAATATCTGGGCTGGTACTTCGACAGGCTTGAACCTGCTCGACCGGAAATCAAATTCATTCAAAAAATTTACTTACCAAAGTGGAAATGCAGCTTCCTTGTCCGGGGACGATGTTCGTGCTTTATTTCAGGATTCAAAGGGAAATATCTGGGTGGGTACCTACCAGGCGGGGCTTAATCTTTATCAACCGGAAAAAGGTACATTCCAGCGTTTCCGGCACGATCCGGGCAATCCTGCCAGCCTCTCGAACAACAGTATTACCAGCATCAATGAAAGCGAAGGTGAAATCTGGATTGGTACCGAAAATGGCGGACTGAATATCCTGGATGTGGAAGACTGGACATTCACCACGCACCTGCATGACGAAATTGATCTGAGCAGCGTGGCGGGGAATTCGGTGGATTGCATTTACCGCGATCGCCAGAACAACTTGTGGCTGGGAGTGTTTAGCAGCGGGGTTAGCATTTACAAGAAAAGTAACGGATTTGCCCACTTCCGTCGTAATGCTTCCAAGAACAGTCTCACAAACAATGCGGTACTCTGCTTTTATGAAGACCAAGATGAGAAGATGTGGATCGGCACGGATGGGGGAGGGTTGAACCTTTTTGATATTAAAACCCAGAAATTCGTAGAAAATCCACGGTTCGCTTCGGCGAGGAATGCAGTCAGCAAATTTGTAATGGCGATTGTACCCGACAAGCAGCAGAAATTATGGATCGGTACCTGGGGAGATGGATTTGCCGTTTTTGATCCAAAAACAGGTCGGTCAGAAGCATATCGAAGCAAGAAAAATACAGCTAACACATTGTATTCCAATAACGTTTACGCCATTGCACATACCGCGGATAACCGGGTTTGGCTAAGTACATACGGCGAGGGACTGGATGTATTTGACCCTGTGAAAAAGGTCTTCAAGCACTACCTGAGTAATCCCGACGATCCCAAAACACTTTCCGATAACACGGTAGACTGCTTTCTTGTGGACAGAAAAGGCAATTTGTGGATGGGGACAGATGAAGGTCAGCTTAACCGCTACAATCCTGCTTCTGATTCCTTCACCCGATTTTCCATTTCAGAAGGTCAGCACCTGTTCAATGGCGCGATAAACAGCATTACCGAAGATAAAAGAGGCATTCTCTGGCTTGCTACGCTGAAAGGTTTGATCCGCTTTGATCCTGCAACGCAAGAATTTAGAAAGTACTCGACTAAAAACGGTTTGATCAGCAATGCGACGCAGGGTATTGCGGAGGATAATAGCGGCATGCTCTGGATCAGTGCGTCGGGCGGACTTTCCCGATTGGACCCCCAACGCGAGAAATTTGAGGTATTTTCCGTAGAGTATGGTTTACAGGGACGGGAGTACAAGCAAAAGGCTGTTTACAAAGATCGAAATGGAAATATCTATTTCGGAGGCGTAAATGGTTTTAACAAATTCAATCCGGCTGCAATCAATCGTGATCACGGAACTTACCCCATTGCGATCACCAATCTCCGCGTATTCAACAGGAATGCAAGTGCCACTGGCGAGATGAATATGACACCTGTGACAGACGGGGATATCTCTGATTCGCGCAAAGTGATATTATCACACGACCAGTCTTTTATCACACTCGATTATGCCGCGCTGGACTTCATCTCCACGCGTCGCAACTATGCGTATTTCCTCGAAGGTTTTGACAAAGACTGGAATTTTGTAGGTAACAAAAACACAGCAGTTTACACCAATCTTCCGGCGGGTAAATACGTGTTCAAGGTAAAGGCGCAGAATATATCCGGCGAGTGGGTAAGTTCTGAACAGAGCCTGATCATCAGGGTCAGACCGCCGTTTTGGGCCACCTGGTGGTTTAGATTGCTGGGTATATTCCTGATCGCAGGTATTATTTATATGCTCTATACCCTTCGTGTGAAGTCCATTGTAAGGCAAAAGGCCACATTGGAGCGGCTTGTTGAGGAGCGTACCATGGTGGTGCAGCGGCAGACCGAAGAACTGCACGCGCAAGCCGACCAGCTACAGGCATTGAATGAAGAGTTGCAGGCACAGTCGGAGGAACTGCGTACCCAGACTGAGGAGCTTTATGAGCAGCACGAAGAGGCACAGCAGGCGCGTGAGGAGGCCGAGCGCGCCAACCAGGCAAAAAGTATTTTCCTTGCCACGATGAGCCACGAAATCCGGACACCGATGAATGGCGTAATTGGTATGACGGCACTACTCTCGGAGACACAACTTACTGACGAGCAGAAGGATTATACCAGAACAATTGCAGCTTGCGGAGAAACGCTGGTCAATGTGATCAACGATATCCTTGAC
>NZ_JBHYGF010000175.1:5200-8150 GCF_051859145.1 Dyadobacter sp. | reverse complement strand
AACTCTTCTATTGACACATTCATCGCCTGCGCCAGCAGTCGCAGTGTTTCGCCGCGCGGTTCTACATTTCCGGCTTCAATGCGCTGCAAAGTGCGCAGGTTAATGCCGGCATTTTCGGCAAGTGTTTCCTGTGAAAAGCCTCTGCTCTTGCGCAAAGCCCTGATTTGATCCGCGACTGTTAATGTGCTCATCTGTAAAATTGTTTGCACCAAAAGTAGGGTCAGAAGGTACGATTTGATTGCGGCTTTTCTGCGGCATTTATACGAATTGTAAAAAATATTGGGAGCTTCATTAGTCAAAACACACCAAAGTCTTACATTTGCATAATCGATTATGTAATTGACTTTACAAATGACTATTTTCAAAAGAACTGGTAAGATGGCGCTGGGTAGCCGCCTGAGAATGCTGACTGCAAAATTTACGGATGATGCATCTTCCATTTACAACCTCTATAATATCGACATGCAGCCGAAATGGTTTCCTGTGTTCTATGTGCTTTCCGAAAGGGATGATGTAACAATCACGGAGATTGCGACGGAGATCGGGCATTCGCAGCCTTCTGTGAGCAAGATTGTTCGGGAAATGGCGGCGAAAGGTTTGGTGATCGAGAAAAAGGATTCTGCGGACGGTCGGCGAAATGTGGTGCAGCTTTCGGTTACGGGAAAAGAGATTATTGGCAAAATTCAGAACCAGTATGAGGATGTGAACAATGCGGTGGAAGCACTATCCGCAGAAGCAAGCAATGATCTATGGAAGGCTATTGAAGAATGGGAGTTTTTGCTGGAACAAAAGTCGCTTTTCCAGCGCGTGCGGGAGCAGCGGAAGGCGCGGGAGAGCAGCTTTGTGGAAATTGTGCCTTATGAGGCAAAGTACCAGTCCGCATTTCGGGAGCTGAATGTAGAATGGATTTCAAAGTATTTCAAAATGGAGGAGGCGGATTACAAATCACTCGATCATCCGGAAACGTATATACTTGATCGTGGCGGCTGCATTCTGGTAGCATTGTATCGCAACGAGCCGGTCGGCGTATGTGCATTAATTAAAATGGAAGATCTCGACTACGATTTCGAGCTCGCAAAAATGGCGGTTTCGCCGAAAGCGCAGGGGATGAATATCGGCTGGCTACTGGGCAATGCTGCCATTGAAAAAGCCCACTCGCTAGGAGCGAAGGGGCTTTATTTAGAAAGTAATACAATTTTGAAGCCGGCGATAAGCTTATATCAAAAGCTTGGATTCAAGAAAGTGACCGGTCGGCCGACGCCGTATGAAAGGGCTAACATTCAGATGGAGCTTTTAATAGAAAGCTAATCATTTGTGGTGATTGGGTAAATTATTGTGATTTGTTTGAACAGGCTTATACCTATTATTTCAACCTTATCGCCAATTGCAAAATCTCCCCAATCACATCCACAGCCAAATCCTCCACCGGATCCAGCAAGAGTATCTTCATCCGGGTTCGTTTTTCAGCAATCAGGTTGGGGTGCTCTATGCGGTTTCCATTTACAATGCCAAGGTATGGGCGACCTGTTTTCTTTTCGATCCAGATGTAGCAAATTCTGCTTCCTTCAAACAAATAGAACGGCATCGAATAACGCCAAACCTCCGTCATTCCCGGTTTGTAATGTAAAATGAAATGCCGAAGCGCGGCGAGAAAGCTTTTGGTAGGTTCGGGATGGTTCCAGAAGTATTGGTCAATGTCTTTGAGTTGCATGCAGGACACCAGGTTTATGCTGCTTTGGCTCTGTTCCGAGGCTGGGTTTGCTTTCGAAAATGACTTCGAAATGCTGCTCAATATTGCGTTGAAAACTTTCAGGAATTCTGGCCCAGTCTAACACTTCAACAAGAATCGGGATATTACTTTCCCTTATCTGGTCTTTCAAATCCAGTAACAGATCAATATCAATTTTAGTCAGATCCTTCCCGCGTATTACCAGATCAAGATCGCTGCCTTCGTGCGCGGAGCCATTTACCCGACTACCATAGGCCCAAACTTCCAAGGGAGTTTCCGTTGAAGCGAAAATGCGTTGCAGTACTTCTAAGTCTTTCTTCCTAAGTATCATATTACTGCGATTTACTTTGGCGGATTACAGTGGCCAAATGGTTTGCATCTTCTATAAATTTAGGTAAAAGCTTCAAAGTATCCTCTGCAAAATTTACGCCGTAATCGTGTGCCGTGTTGTTCCGGTTGTCCCGATATCGAAGCCAGCGCTCACAAGTATCAGTGTCGATCAAACTTCTCAAAGTTGCGTGCCGGAAAATGTCTTTGAAATGAAGCTGATCAACTGCCTTTGTTGAATGGAAATATGGCTTTAAGACCTTTTTCAGCAGCTTACCACTTTGTTCTAAGATGATTTCAAACTCCTTTACGCTGGCGGATCGATACATATCATACTCTATGTCATCCGGGTTAGCGTCAAGCAGCAGTGAGTAAGCCTTTTCGAGTGTTTCAATGCATCGTTCATAGTATGTGGTATCTATGTTCATCTTGGCAGAATTTCGAGTTTAATTCAAAATTAAAACTTTTAGTGAATTCCGTGACATTCCCATAGCCACCGCGAATAATTGGTAAACAGCCGGTCAATCTAACTTTTGAACAATACAAACGCAAGCCAGGATGCAACTTCGACGCAATGCAAAGCACAGTCGACAAGAAAACTATACTGCCGCTAACAACTGAACTAATCATTTTGCTGGCGTCCATTGTCGCATTACACCCGCAACAATGTCGCTTCTCCCGCCTGCGTGTTCCCGGAAGTGCATTTAGATTTGCATTGTTAAGTTTAAAAAACTAAAACTGCCAGCTACCATGAGAAAGATCATCATCAACGAATTCATAACACTGAACGGCGTAATCCAGGGGCCGGGCGGGCCGGAGGAGGATACCACTAACGGCTTTAAGCTGGGTGGCTGGGTCGCTAAAAAGTCGGACGATATTTCGGATAAGATCCTG
>NZ_JBHYGF010000175.1:0-5190 GCF_051859145.1 Dyadobacter sp. | reverse complement strand
GTCTTATGATCTGCTGCTTGGCCGCTTTACGTTCGACATCTGGGAACCTTACTGGCCTGCTCAAACGGGACCAATCGCTGAGAAATTCAATCAGCTAACCAAGTACGTAGCGAGCCGCTCGCGTACAGCAAGCACCTGGAAGAACACAGTTTTCCTTAAAAGCATCGAACAGTTAAAAGAATTGAAAGCCAGCGAGGGCCCCGACCTGCAGATGTGGGGCAGCGCCCATTTGAGCCAGTCACTAATGGAACACAGCCTCGTCGAACAGATGAATATCTCTATCCATCCGATCATTCTGGGAAAAGGCAAAAAGCTCTTCCGTGACGGAGCGGTTCCGGGCAATTTCAAATTGACTGAACATGCCGTTTCAACAAAAGGCGTGATCCTGGCTACTTACGAGGCCGATGGAGAAGTGGAATTTGGCATTGCAGGCGAGTAAGAGACTGCGCAGCTAGTTGATTGAGGAGGCGGTCCTGGCTAGTCGCTTTTTCATATTCATAAAACTGTCAATCGGGCCTTGTGACGATAGGGAGTTCACCAGCCAGGCCGGGATTGCGCCGCCGGGATCCAGCTGCAATGTGTATTGAACCTGCGTCTGCTTCGCGTTCAAGGGAGTTAAATGCCAGACTCCGGTCGATTTGGAAATCCGCACAACCCCTTTTTTTACCGGCACCATCCCGCCGACCGCGGGGGCATCCACAGTCACAATACCTGTCGCGGGATTTTGCGAAACCGAGACCCTTGCTACGAAATCGCGGTTTTCGAGTGGCCAGGGCAGGCTTATTTCGGAATAGTAGTAGAGTTCTGACGCAGATACCCGGCGCACCAGCTTGCACGATTTTGTATGGGATACCCAGTCCGTTGCTGCATCCACATCCATCAGCAACGCCACAATCTCAGTTGTAGGGGCATTGATCCTGCATTGTACCTGCAAAGCCTTGATTTTCGAATCCGCGACTTCTTTGGAATATACCTGGATACCTTCTTTCTCTATTACAAACTTCCATTGTTCCTGCGCCCGGGCATGATGTTGGCCTGAAATGAATGCAAGTAGAATGGAGAGGCAGATAGGGTATTTCATGAATGAGCATCGTAGCGTACGCGCAAACTTACGATGAAACCTTTTTGATTGCTGTTTAATCAACGGTAATGATATGTATAGGTATTTCCGTTCCCATCAACGCAGGTAAGCGGGCGGCCGGCTGCATCGTAGGTGAATTTGCGCTCCCATTGCAGGTCGCCGTTGTAGTCAAATGCGCGGAGTACATTGTTTGGAGAGGTGAAAGGATCCGGCCAGACATTCGTGTTCAACCCGGCAAGCGGGTTCGGATGATTGTCATATTCATACCTGGAAGTTCCCACGCTGTTCGGCGCGCCATTTTGCCGCTCAATGACATTACCATTACCATCAAACTTGAACAGATCTGTCCGTCTTATGTTCTCAGTTATGTACAGCACATCAACGCGCGCATTGCGGCCTGAATATGCAATGTCCGCAGTCAGGTTTTTGCCAACTATCTTACTTTTTCGCCCCTCTGCGTCGTACTCAACCGTGTAGTCCTGGTAATCAAATTTCCCATTCGGGTCGCATAATGCGCCGCTCCATGAAGAATACAAGCCGCGGCTGCCCTCGCGAATGGAGGTAATCCGGTCACGGGAGTAATTAAACTCACGGATTCGATAAGGTGTATCGCAGGAACTATAATCAAGGATTCGGATAACTTTGCCGTCGCCGTATTCGAAACGGGTCTGTACCTTGTTATCCGAGGTAATTTCAATCAAGCCCCCGGCAGGAATTTCGGGGTCAGCTTTCTCTTTTTTGCAGGAAAAAATCAGCCCCAGTAATAGAATAAGCGCATACCTTTTCATCAGAGAAATGGTTAGTTGATCGGATTTCAAAAGAATGGATAGCAATGGGGCGCCTGGTACCTTAAAGATAAAAAACATCTTCATTTACTGCTCATTTTACTTCCTCCGACTTGCTCATATCGATGTTAATCAGCAGGAAGAAAGAAAAAGACCGCTTACCACCAGAATTGAAAGTACAATTTACGACCGGGCAGCTGCATTTGTGGAGAAATTCGCCATTTGAAGGCTTTGCACGCTACTAAGTCACTTAAACTACGGGCTTGAATTGGTGGCATGATTTTAGATCAATATACCCGTAGAACCATCCAATAAAAACATGAAATCGTTAGTTTCAGTGTTACTCGCAGCCTCCGTTTTGTCTGCTTGTAACAATAGTTCGAAGCAGCAGGAAGTGGCGCTGAAAGCCCAGCAAAGAACCATTGACTCCATAAAAACAGCAATGGAAAAGCAGGCGATCATCGACTCCATGAACAACGTGATGGCGCAACAAAAAGAAGATCAGGCGCGCCAGGAAGAACAGGTTAAAGAAGAGCAGCAAATGGTTGCGACAACTAACCAGGCTCCGCAAACCGTCGCACAGAAAAAAAGGTGGAGTCACAAGGCCAAAGGTGCAGTGGTGGGAGCGGGTACCGGCGCGGTAACAGGTGCAATCATTAACAAAAATCGCGCAGAAGGTGCCCTGGTAGGTAGTTTGATCGGCGCGGGTGTTGGTCTGGGTACCGGCGCGATTGTTGACCACGAAAAGAAGAAGAAGCAGAGCAGACAATAATTAAAGCACCATGGCCTGGAATCCCGACACCTACAACAAATTTAAATCCGAGCGTTTTGCCCCATTTTATGATTTGTTGGAATTAGTGAGGGTTAAACCAGGCCTGCATGCCATCGATATGGGTTGCGGCACCGGCGAGCTTACGCGTAAGCTCGCCGACAAGCTGCCCAATTCTAATGTATTCGGTATCGATTCCTCTCCGGAAATGCTGAATATGTCCAATGCATTTCGCCGGCCGAAGCTGAGCTTCGAGCATCGCTCCATTGAAGCGCAATTGCAGATTGGGCAGACGTGGGATATCATCTTCTCTAATGCCAGCTGCCGGCGCAAAACCACAACATTTCCAACAGGATACTGAACGAACTTGCCGCAGAAGAACCTTTCAGAAGTGCTTTGCACGGCTGGATAAGGCAATCGCCTGTACTTGATATTGAAGAATATGCGCAGTTACTTTTTGAGAACCGGAGTCGGCAGATGACTGTTTTTGAAAAGATTTATCCCATGGTTTTGCAGGATGCAAACGCATTGTTCGAGTTTGTTTCCGGCACTGCAATGATCCCTTACCTCGAAAGGCTGGAAGGTGAAACGCGCGACCAGTTCATTGCTGCATACAAAAACAGGCTGAGTGCCGCATTTCCTAAACAACCCGTTTTTTATCCCTTCAAAAGGATTATCCTGGAAGCTTCTTTTTGATCGATGGAATGCTTTGCCTATTATTAGTGGTAAAAGCATTTAACACTTCAAAAACCATTTTCCATGATCCGTAAGGTATTTTACATTGCATTCCTTTTCCTCTCGTCGATATCCGCATTTGCGCAGCAGATTGATAAAACGAAGCTTGACGCATATTTCGATGCGCTTGAAAAAAACGATAAGTTCATGGGAAGCGTCGCTATTTCTCAGAATGGAAATGTGGTTTACAGCCGCACATTAGGCTTTGCTGATGTGGAAACGAAGAAAAAACCAGATGAAACTACGCGGTACCGCATTGGTTCTATTTCAAAAACTTTCACCGCAGAACTTGTTTTCAAGGCCATTGAAGAAAAAAAGCTGAGCCTGACTGAAACGCTCGACAAGTATTTTCCCGGTATTAAGAACGCTCCGCAGATTACCATTGCTCACCTGCTAAGCCACCGCAGCGGAATCCACAACTTTACCGATGGCGCAGATTACCTTAAATGGAACACGCAAAAGAAAACCGAAGCCGAAATGGTGGAGATCGTAACCAAAGGCGGCAGCGATTTTACGCCCGATTCCAAGGCAGCTTACAGCAATTCCAATTATCTGCTGCTCACCTACATTCTGGAAAAGGTGAATAAAAAACCTTTTGCCACGCTGCTAACCGAGAAGATCTTCAAACCTGCCGGACTTACGCACACCGCCTTGGGCGGTAAAATCAATCCTGCCAATGAGAGTTATTCCTATGAATACCAGGGTAAATGGGTGAAGCAGCCCGAAACGGATATGTCGGTTCCCGCTGGCGCAGGTGCGCTGATTGCGACGCCAACAGATCTGACAAAATTCGCGGAAGCATTGTTTGGTGGCAAGTTGATCACGCAGCAAAGTCTTGAAAAAATGAGAACCATGCGTGACGGATTTGGAATGGGGTTATTTCAAATTCCATTTTACGATAGACAAAGTCTGGGGCACACGGGCGGAATTGACGGATTTCGATCACTGTTAGGTTATTTTCCTGATGATAAAATCGCCTATTCCTATATTACCAACGGATCTGTTATTCAGCCCAACAATGTGGCTATTGCGATGCTGAGCGCGGTGTATGGGAAGTCAGTTGACATTCCTGAATTCAGAACATATACCCCCGATCCCGCCGACTTTGATCAGTATGTGGGCGTGTATGCAAGCAACCAGATTCCGATCAAAATCACAGTAAGCCGCACTGGTAACGTACTTACGGCCCAGGGTAGCGGGCAACCTTCTTTCACGCTCGAACCGACTGGAAAAGACAAGTTTAAGTTCGAAGCCGGTGGGTTATCAATGAAATTCATCCCGGCGGAAAAGAAAATGCTCTTGCGCCAGGGAGGCGGCGTGTTTGATTTTCGCAAAGAATAATGTTGAATGTAAAGCCTGCTGACACAGGGTTGTCACTCCACGTTTTTACTTTTGATAAAACCACATCATCAATATGAAAGTACATACCACCAACTACGAAAACACATTCATCGAAGTGGCCGAGGATTGTCCGGCTGCGGGAGGAGAGGTGCCGCCGGTAAAGGGAGATAAGCGCACTGTGGCGAACATTGCATTTGATATCGTCAGCCAGAATCCATATAAATTCACTTCTGATGATGTGCTGATCCGTATTTATGCAGAAAAAAATGACCTGACCGAGGCCGAGCTGGAAGGTGCAAGGAAGATGTTTTTTTCAAAAGGCCAGGCCTGCATGCGCGCCTCGCCGCTCACCAAGCGGTATGGTTGGGGCATTCACAATGATGCCGAAGGAAGAATAGCGCTTTATGGCAGAGAGTCCCCTAAGTACGAAGCACTGGTGAGTGACAAGTCGCTGAAAAAAGTAAAGGCGATGAAATCAA
>NZ_JBHYGF010000174.1:0-8199 GCF_051859145.1 Dyadobacter sp. | reverse complement strand
TATCTTCAATGTGCTCAAAAGGGAAGGCAAAGACCTTGAAAAGCAGCGGATCCTGCTGATCGAAGATGATGCTTACCAGAGTAAATACCTGGGCGAGTTCCTGGCCCAGAACAACATTCTCGTACTCTATGCCTATTCTGCGTCGGAAGCGCTGGCGATATTAGCCCGCGAACATGTGGACGGAATTATTCTCGACATCCGGCTTGCAGATATGAATGGGCTGGATTTGCTCGACGAGATCAAGAAGAACCCTGCACTTACAGCCATTCCGGTGGTGGTTAATACAGCCGAAGACCTTTCTCAGGCTGATCTCAGCAGGGTTATGAAATATTCGCACCCGGTGGTGATCAAAACCAAGAAGTCCAACGACCGGCTGCTGGATGAGGTGAAACTGTTCCTCAAAAAAGTACAGCCGGCGAAGCCAGCCCCCGTGCCTCCCAAGCAGGATACCTTCAAGAGTAGTGTGGTTTACTCGGAACATGCATTTATTGGCCGGAAGATCCTACTGGCCGATGATGATATGCGCAACATTTTCGCATTGAGCGCGGTGCTCGAAGATGCAGGCTTCAAGATCGAGATTGCGGCGAATGGAAAGGAGGCGATTCAGAAACTGGAAGATTTCTCTGACATTGAGCTGGTACTAATGGACGTAATGATGCCCGAAATGGATGGGATAGAAGCGACGCGGATGATACGTAAAAACAGCCGCTGGGCCTCATTACCTATTATCGCCGTGACTGCAAAAGCAATGCAGGGAGACCGGGAGCAATGCATGGCAGCCGGTGCAAACGATTATATTTCCAAGCCGATCGATATCGACAAGCTGTTGTCGCTGATCAAAGTCTGGCTGCAAGCTGGTTGAATATGGTACTAATGGAATATTCAGATCTTGAAGTTCTGATTGCAGAAATCAGGAAAATATCCGGGTTCGACTTCTCGGGTTATGCGCGTCCGTCGCTTTTAAGAAGAGCGAGCAGGTACCTCACGAGCCACCGAATGGACCTGGACCAGTTGCTCGCGCACATTGCACCCGGCGGAGGGATCGTATATGATCTGATCCAGGAAATGACAGTCAATTACTCGGAGATGTTCCGCGATCCGGACTATTTCGTGAAGGTGAGAAGTGAAGTATTTACCTACCTGGAATCCTACCCGGCATTGCGACTCTGGGTCGCAGGCTGCGCGTCGGGTGAAGAAGCGTTTTCAATGGCGATCCTCCTGAAAGAGGCGGGATACCTCGACCGCTCCCTTATTTACGCAACCGATTTAAACAATAAAGTACTTACATCGGCGCGGGAGGGTGTTTTTACGCTCAGCAGCGTGCGAACATTTTCCGAAAACTATATGCTCGCAGGCGGTAAGCATTCATTATCGGATTACTATCACGTATCGTACAACAAAGCGGTAATCTCGCCTGAAATCAGGAAAAATATCGTGTTTTCGCTACATGATCTTACGGGCGACGGCGTGTTCAATGAGTTCCAGTTCATCAGCTGCCGCAATGTAATGATCTATTTTACGCTGGAATTAAGGCAACGCGTATTCCGGCTGCTTTATGAAAGTTTGAGCGTTCTGGGCTTTCTTTGTCTCGGAAAGCGGGAAACGCTGCGCCACTCGGGACTGGAAGATTATTTCAGGATTGTAGATAGTTCACTGAATATTTACCAGAAAATCAAATGAGTCATGGCAAAACAAACCCGCTGAGCCTGGTTCTCTTCGGAGGATCTGCCGGGAGCATGGCGCTTTTTGAGGAAGTTTTACAAATCCTTGAACGCCCGCAGTCTTTCGCAGCCGTCTTTGTTTTGCACAGGGGAAAAGCCAGCTCAGCTGTGTTTCCCAGGATTTTTAAAAATAAAACGAATGTGTTTATGAGTGAACCGCAGCATCTGGACCCCATCGAGTCCGATAGCATCTATTTCGCCATACCCGACTATCACCTCCTGATTGGTCCCGATAAGCGGTTCTACTATGACGCCTCTGAAAAGGATTTTTTTTCGAGACCGTCAATAGACGCGACGTTCATATCGGCGGCTTATTCCGGCATTCCTGTCAAAGCCGCCATGCTACTTTCCGGTTCGAGTGCCGATGGCGCTTTTGGCCTGAAAGTACTTGCTGAAAGGGGCAGCGCAACCTATGTGCTTGATCCTGCCGATGCCGAGTCTAAACGCATGCCCGAAGCGGCTTTGCAACAATATAGCGGGCACAAGCTGCTGTCCCGCAGCCATTTTTCAAATACAATCAAGGAAATACTGCATACCCACTCAACTTAGCCATGGAAGATACCAAGATATTACTGCTGGACGACCGGGAGGAGAACCTGATCTCGCTGCGCGCAATCCTCAGCAGGGATGACATTGAGATTTTTGCTACAACCTCTCCGAACGAAGCCCTGAGAATGGTTTGGGAAAACAACATCGCAGTGGCGCTGGTAGATGTTCAAATGCCTGGAATGGACGGATTTGAGTTCGTTGAAACTCTTTTATCCAACCCCAAAACAAAGGAAATTCTCATTGTTTTTGTAACCGCAATATCAAAGGAGACTACTTACGCGGTGCGCGGACTAAAAACAGGCGCGATTGACTACCTGTACAAGCCGCTGGATCCATTCATCACCAATGCAAAAGTAGATTCGCTGATTCGGCTGGCAAGAAGTCAGAAAGAGATCAGGGACAAGAACAAGCTGCTTGAAAACTACGCGACGATCGTCATTAACTCACCTGATATCATTGCGACGGTGGAAGCTGAAACGGGTAAGATCTTCTCGATCAATCCGTCAGTAGAAACGATTCTGGGTATTTCGCCGAATGGAATAGTCGGCATTCCGATACTCGATCTGCTGGTAGAACCGGACACATCGGCGTTGCGGCAGGTTTTGGTTGAAAAGACCTATATCGGCGGACATACCATCGTGATCGAAGACCGCTTTTATGGTCGCCTGCGGCAGCCCGTGTGGCTTGAACTGCGCATTATGTTCAAGAACAGGCTGCTGTTTATCAACCTACACGATATTGAAAAGCGAAAAGCCCACGAACGCGCATTGATCGATGCACAGCAGCAGGCCGACCGTGCGCGCAAAGGCAAAGAGGCTTTTCTGGCCAATATGAGCCATGAAATACGCACGCCGCTGAATGGGATCATCGGTCTGGGCAACCTGCTTTCCGCAAGCGCATTGACCGTAGAACAGCGGGAACTGATCGATATGCTGCGGCAATCTTCGGGTTCTCTGCTGAACATCTTGAATGATATCCTCGATATTTCGAAAATTGAGGAAGGTAAATTCTCCATTATCCCTACGTCCACAGATATGCGTGTATTGGCAAGGGGTATCATTGACCTGATGAAATTCAAAGCCGAAGAAAAAGGGCTCTCGCTAGACCTGGAAGTAGACGATGCTGTGCCCGACTGCATGCTGGTGGACGGAATGCGGCTCAACCAGATATTACTCAATCTCGTCGGCAATGCATTGAAATTTACAGTTCAAGGCGGGGTTAAATTGAAAATCAACCACGTTGCACAGGCAAGTTCCGGGCACAAGATCCGGTTCAGCGTAGAGGACAGCGGGATTGGAATGTCGGGCGAGCAGCTGTCGAACATCTTTTCAGAATACGGACAGGCATCGGAGAGCATATCTCACCAGTATGGAGGTACCGGTCTTGGACTCACCATTTCTCAAAAGCTTGCGCGGCTCATGGGAAGCGAGCTGGAAGTAAACAGTCGCACCAACGAAGGCAGCGAGTTCTTTTTTACATTACTGCTGCCCGATGCGAATGAAAAAGCCGCGGAGGCAAAGCCCGTAGTTTCATTCCAGAGCCTGCCGCCATTTGCCGGCAGAACAGTGCTCGTAGCCGAGGACAATCCGATCAATGCACTTTTACTCAAAAAATACCTGAAAGCCTGGCAGCTCGATACAACACTTGTGGTAAATGGAAAAGAGGCGGTTGAAACACTCCGGCAGCGGGAGTTCGACCTCGTGATCATGGACACCAGGATGCCCGAGATGGACGGATTTGAAGCAGCCCGGCTGGTAAGGCGCGAACTGAAAGTGACCGTGCCGATCCTGTCTCTTTCCGCAACCGTACTGCCCGAGGAAATACAGCAGGCACTCGAAGCGGGAATGAACGACACATTGTCGAAACCATTTGAACCCGAAAAATTGCACCAGAAAATCGGCCGGCTCATTTCACCTGCTTCCTGAAATGCGCATCTGCAACGATTTGTTGCGCTTTTTCGTAATGTTTAAATGCGGGATTTCGTTAATCCATTGTAATTAAATCGTGATTAAGCCAAACAAATGAAAAATATCAGGAACAGTTGGAGTATTGTATTGCTTGCCGCCCTCTTTGGATGTAGTTCTTCAAAAACAATGACCTACGAGTCAAAATGGAACGCGCCTTTTACGTATGTGGATGAAGTGAAACCGGACCAGCAGGATCAGCGATCGAGGTTGAAATACGGGATTATCAATGACGATCAGTTTGTCTACATTACCCTCAAAACAAAAGACCCTTCGACGATCCAGAATATACTGAGCAGCGGTTTGAAGATCGCATTCAGCCCGGAAGGCCAGAAAAAAGAAGCTTATTCGCTGCTTTTTCCGGTGGTGATGAAAGAAGATAGGAAAGCGTTGAAGCGCATTGATACCGACTTGCCCAACAGCCTGGGACTGGATCTACTGCTCGATTCGTACAATAAAGAAGCAGTCTGGAAAGACAGAAGCGGCCAGCATTTTATCAATCTGGTCGTGCCGGATGGGAGCATCAAATCACGCATATCCATGGACAAAAATGGGGAGCTTACCGAGCAGATCGTGATTCCGTTCAGCCTGATGGCGGTGAATGCAAAGGAAACCTCCATGCTGGGCGTAAATATCAAAGTGGAGGGACAGTCTTCCCAGTCGGGTTTCAGCCCGCGGATCGGCATTGGTCTGGGTGGCGGCATCGGAATGGGGGGCGGAATGGGCGTTGGGATCGGAACAGGCGGCTCGCGGTATAACAACAATGAAAGGAATGTAGATATCAGGCTTGAAGTGCAGCTTGCAAGAGCTAATTAACCCAGCCTTTATCGAGTGCAAAAGCCCGTCGGCAGCCCCGGCGGGTTTTTTGTTTAGAAACTGTGCCGGCAGGAACATATTTTGCTATCATAACTACACACGTAATTGCATTGGCTGAATGCCGCCTTCATATAGTCCGCAGGTCACGGGCGCAGACCTAACATTGAACAGTGAATAAAATCAACATTAAGAAGTTCTACAATTTTTTAAAGTACAGGCGAGATTTTGCGCGGTACAGCCTGAGGAAAGCGAAGAGTTATGAAATCCTCCTGTTCTGGCTAAAAAGCGTCCTAAACCGCACACAGTTCCTGATCCTGTCGGGTATCCTGGTGGGCGTAACCTGCGGCCTGGCGGGTGTGTTGCTCAAAGAACTGGTGCACTACATACATTACATTATCACCGATAAAGTCCACTTCGAGCGGCAGGTGTTTTTCTACATACTGTTTCCGTTCCTGGGAATTGTAACCACTACGCTGGTGGTAATATTCCTTTTCAAAGGTCAGGACAGGAAAGGGATCGGCGCCATTCTTTACGAAATCGCGCAGAATTCGAGCATTGTTTCTTCGGTCAAAATGTATTCGCAAATCGTGCAGAGCGCGATCACCGTGGGACTCGGCGGCTCGGCTGGTCTGGAAAGTCCGATTGCGGTTACAGGTGCTGCTATTGGCTCCAACTTCGCGCGTACTTACAAGCTCGATTACCGCGAGCGGACGTTGCTGCTTGCTGCCGGTGCCACTGCCGGTATTGCGTCCGCATTCAATGCGCCCATTGCCGGGATGATGTTCGCATTTGAGATCCTCCTGACCGGCGTGGTATTCTCCGATTTTATACCTCTGGTTGTAGCTGCTGTCTGCGGAAGTTTGGTGTCAAAAATCCTTTTGGAAGAGGAAGTATTATTCCAATTCAAGACGCGGAATGCATTCGACTACCACAACATTCCATACTACCTCGTACTGGGAATTCTCTGCGGCTTATACGCCCGGTATTTTGTGTTGATTGCAAAAACGATCGACCAGTTTTTTCACAATCTGAAGATGACCCGCATTCAAAAAGCGATGGTCGGCGGCGGTGTTCTTTCGGTACTTTGCGTGCTCTATCCGCCGCTGTTCGGCGAGGGTTACGATACCATTAAAGCGATCACGAACGGACAGATGCAGGGCATTATGCAGAACAGTTTTTTCAGGTTCATCGGCTACCGCGACTGGGTAGTTATCGTGTTCGTGGCGGTGATCTGTCTGCTCAAAGCGTTCTCTGCTTCCATCACAATTTTTAGCGGCGGGAACGGAGGAAATTTTGCGCCTTCGCTTTTCGCGGGCGGCTCGCTCGGTTATGTATTTGCATTGCTCTGTGTGCAGGCCGGCATCAGCGACGTCCCCGTCAACAACCTGGTGATCGTGGGTATGGCGGGCGTGATGAGCGGGGTACTTTACGCGCCACTGACAGCGATATTTCTGATCGCAGAATCAACCTCCGGCTACGACCTTTTCATTCCGTTGATGATCGTTTCGGTGACCTCTTTTTCGATCGCGAAATGGTTTTCATCCGTGTCGCCAGACCTCGAAAAACTGGCACAGCAAGGTAAGATATTTACGCGCGAACACGACCGTAATTTGCTCTCTTTGCTCCACGTTCTCGACCTCATCGATAAGGATATTCAGGTTATCCATTGCGAGGCAAGCCGCGAGGAACTGGCCGATATGGTACGCTCGGGACACCGGAATATCATCGCAGTAACCGACTCCGAAAACAAGCTTGCAGGCATCATTTCGCTCGACGATATCCGCCCGCTTTTCTTCAATCCGGGCGCTTACGATCTGCTCGAAGTGAAGCAGCTTTTGAAGAAGCCGGAGGTCGTGATCAGCGACTTTGACAGCGTGGTAAGCGTAGTTAAAAAGTTCGATGAATCGGGTGCCTGGAACCTGCCTGTGGTGAAGACAAACGGCGATTTTGTCGGCTTTATTTCCAAATCTGCAATCCTCAACAGCTACCGGCAGCTGCTCCGTGCACATTCAGGCTAGAAGTGCCACGTGAAACATTTTCTTGAAAAATCAAAATCTTAATTAATTGTTTAATAACAACATAGATTTACAATTTATTTGATATATATTTGAGTATTCAAGTATATATCAAATAAATGTCAAATACATTTCAAGCTTAAATCAAGTATATGGCTGCTATTTCTCAATCATTGAAATTCTTTCTCAACCTCACAACTGTACAGTCGCTGATGTTCAAGAAGTTCGACTCAAAGCTGAGTTCGCATGGGCTAAGTCTGAATGAATTTATGATCCTTTATCACCTCGGGGAAGCGCCTGATGAGAAGCTGCGGCGCACGGATCTGGCGGAGAAAATCGGGCTCACTGCATCGGGTATCACCCGCATGTTGTCGCCACTGGAAAAGCTGGGAATGGTGCGCCGGGAGGCCAACAGTCGAGACGCCCGGGTGAGCTATGTGAAGCTGGCCAATGCAGGTAAGAAAGTGCTGACCGAATCGGCTGTTTCTGCCGAGGCAATGTCGGAGCAAATACTGGCAAGTGTGAAAACAAAAAAGCTCGAAGAGCTCTCTAAAATGCTCTTCGAACTGGGCGCTACGATCGAGTAAACGTACGGAAAAGAAAATCTTTTCCGTACGTCAAAATCTCAGCGGGCCTACTTCGCTTTTCTGACGTAAATATTCCCGTTCATATTCTTCATCATGATCTCGCTTCCGCCTCCGTTTACCTTCCCTTTTACCCAGTCTTCCAGCGAAACTTTGAACATGCCTTCCTTCGAAGAGCGCGTCGCCTGTGGCTGACTTTTATCAACCTCCACGTCAAAGTCGCTGTAAATTTCACCCCGGTCCGATTTCAGTTTTAAATCAAATTTAGCGGTAGCCGGAAGTGTCACATCCACGTTTCCGTTCAGCGTAGAGAATGCCATCGGCGACTTGGTGTCGACTGTTTTGAAGGTGGCTTTCAGCGTCCCGTTGATCGTGTTGGCAACCGCCGAACCGGAAACATTCGTAAGTGAAATTTCCCCATTGACGTTGGCGATTTCCAGCTCGCCGTCTACATTCTCCACGATGATATCCCCGTCGTTTACAGTCGACGCTTTCAGCGCGAATTTTTGGGGTACCTTGATATGGAGGTTCATGGGTTTGTTGACAAACC
>NZ_JBHYGF010000173.1:0-8206 GCF_051859145.1 Dyadobacter sp. | reverse complement strand
GAAAATTGAACCCGTTGCGGCAGCCTATGCTGCTGAATGCGTTTTTGAAAATGTGCCGCATTGGTAGGCGGGTTACCCAGGCCGTAGGTTGCAGTCAATACAATGATATGCGAAGCTTTGGGGAAAACATTGAAATTGTCCAGCTCAGTTACATAAGCCGATTTTCCTGCCGCAATCAGCTGCTGGTGGATTGCATTGGCAAAGCTGAATGTGCTGCCGTTTTCTGATCCTACCAATATGATAAACTCGCTTTCGGCGGCGGTGTACTTGTTTTTGACCCGATTGGCGCGACGTTTGAAAGTGATCGCAAAACCGGAATAAATGAAAAACAGGATGTTGGCAGAAGCGATCGCGAGCACAATGGCCCAAAGTGCATTGGTGCGCCCGGTATGCAGGTCGAGGCTTAGGTTGGTAAGTATCACCGACGCAGGATATTTCACCTCACCGAGTATTTCACCTGTGATCTGGTTTACAGTAACTTCCCGCTCAGTCAGTTTGAGTGTATAGTAATCTTCCGGGTCTTCGGAAAAAGGGAACTCCACGGACTGAACATCCGCGAGTTTTGTTGTTTTAAAAATCTCAAATTCGGCAGAATTTCGCTCAGGTTCCGACTTAATCGCGTCGAAATCAACTTGCATGGAAACTTGTTTGGTATCGATCAGTTCAAATCGTGTCAGCGATAGGTAAGTGCCTGTAAAAGCAATAATCAGAATGGGGATCAGCGACAGCCTGCCGAGTGTGACGTGGTAGTATTGCGCAAAGTTGTCACGCACAATGCGGGTAAGAAACCGCTTTAATCCGCGCTGACGCTGTATAATGAGGATGGTACCTGAAATGGTAATCAGCAGGAGGAGAAATGCAGTAAGACCTACGAAAAACCGCCCGGCTTTGTGCAGGAAAAGTGAACGGTGCAATGCGGTAACCCACTCGAAAAACTCCGAAGGCGGAGCGGGCGTACCTAGCAGTTTTCCGGTCAGCGGGTCTACATAAGCGAGCAGTTTATTGCCTTCTGCATCGCTTCCTTTAATCTGTACAAACTGGTTTGCATCCACCGACAATTCGCTGATGCCAGGATATTGTTTTCTTAATAATGGAAGGGTTTGGGAAAGATCGGCTTTGCTGAAATTTTCAGAGCGATAGGACTGTGCTTTTTCTGACAAAGGTTTGAATGCCAGAATAATACCTGTTACAGAGGCCAGGATCAGCAAAAGAAAAGAAGATACAGCCAGTGCAAGGTGGCTGTATCTCCATATTGAAATTGTCATAAAGTACTCCGATTGTTAGTTGGGGCTGAACCGGACGTAGCGAATATAGCCGGTACCCTCACTTTTGGCTGAAAGTGCCTCTGTGGTCAAAGGAATTTCAAGGTCTTTTACATGGTAAGCTTTGTCTTCCACCGCGCTCTCGAACCGGATTTTGTAGCCCGCATCGATTTTGGATTTATCAATCTCGATCACATTCACGCTACGGTCGCCGCCGGTGACGGACGCACCCGTAATCGCGCTGATATTGTCTTTCTTTTTGGCCTGGTATTTATGCCATTCTTTGAGGCTGTTGTACCATTTTTTGTCCGGCCCCAGCACGTACAGCGTTTTTTCGTAAGCGTTTTTGCTGTTGATCAAAGAGATCACCACATAAGCACCTTCGCCCATGTAGTTGGTCATCTGGATCATGCATTTGTACTTATTGGTTGCCTGCGCAAAGGTGGTATTCGGACGCGCAAATGTGAGCGCAGTAAACAGGAGTGCAGTTTTTATGAAGCGGGTCATGAAAGTTATTTCAGGAAATTAACAGTTACATTGTTTTTGGAAAGCGATTCGTTTTCACCGGCAAGGTCAAAAGCAGTTTCGTCAAAGCTGGTCACGATATCCTTTTTCGCGCCGATCGAAATCAGGTATTTGAGCATGCTATCGTCTTTCGCGATCATAGCAGCTTTGTGCAAGGCAGTGATACCTTCCTTGTTTTTTGCATTGACATCAATCTGGTAAGTTTCCAGTTTTTTCACCAATGCGAGGTCATTTTTAGCTACTGCCAAATGGTACAGCGTGTTTCCGTTTTGCTGTGCTGCATTGAGCTTCAATCCTTTGTCTTGCAGGATTTTCAATTTGGCATCGAAATCAGCAGCAGTGCGCGGACTGTAAGATTGAACCAGGTAAGCTGCCAGGTTATCGCCGTTTTTGTCGCTTGCATTTACGTCAGCGCCTTTGCTGAGCAGATAACTTACCACAGCCGGCGAGTTGCCGCGAACCGCCATTGCAAGTGCAGTCGCACCTTTCTGGTTAGCCTGGTTGATGTTTTTTACCTTCGGAGCAAGCAGCGCCAAAGTTGCAGTGTCCGGGTTGGAAGCCGCTGCATTCATGAACACCGTATTTCCATCTTCGTCAGCCTGGTTTACATCCACGCCTTTTGACAGGAAGTAAGTAACAATTTCATCCTGTTTTGGTCTGCGCACTACTGAATGCAATGCATTCTGGCCGTTTTTGGCCGTTACATTCGGTTTGATGTTCAGACTTTCGAGGTATTTGTAAACTTCAATCGGATTAGCGCCGCGGCGTGATCCCTGGGCTGCCATTAACATCGCAGTCGGGTTTGCAGGAACACCTTTTTGCAATAGGGCTTTCAATACTTCAATATTCCCGCCACGCGCCGCATAGCTGAATGCGTTATTGCCGGCAGCGTCGGTGCTTTTCAGGTCCAGGCCTTTTGAAACAAAATAGTTGGTAAGGGTCAGATCTTTATCATTCGCCACAGCCAGGAGCAATGCATTTGCGCCGTCGTGGTTCAGGTCTTTTTTGAGGTTAGCGCCATTTGCAATGCAAATTTCGTAGACTTTCGTATTCGCCTGTCCGGCACCTGCTGCGAAATTGAGCGGGGTGGAACCGTGGCTGTCAATTACATCTGCTTTCGCGCCTTTTGAAACCAGGTACTCCATAATTTCTACATTGCCTCTGCTAGCTGCCCAGTGCAGGTAAGTGCGGCCATCGTGGGTAAGCTTGTCAACCGTATTTCCGGGTTGGGAGAGCAAGAATTCAATGGTTGCCTGCGGGGCTCCGGAGTTAATCGCCATCACGACAGCATCAAAGCTAGCCGGGTTCAGCTGTGCAGGATCTGCGCCTTTCTGGATTTCTGCTTTTACTGTATTCACGTCCGGAGAGTTCTTCCAGAACGCTTGATCAAGAAGGGTGTTTTTTTGCTGCGCATAACCCGCAATGGAAGAGCATGCAAAGAGGGCAATCAGAAGTTTTTTCATAAAAACATAATTAATGGGACGCTCGCTGCCTGCGTAGTACTTCGATACAGGCACGTCACAAAGCTAACGATAATCAGTCTAAATAAAAGACCTTTTTCGAAAGAATGTGCCCGTTGAGGTTACCTGCGTGGTTTTGGGTGTTTAAAGGATTGAAAACAGTTGTTACTTTGTGTAGACTTCCTCTATCACAACTTTATCGTATGATTTCCAAGATTACGCTCATTGCCTTTTTGTTGATATCCTTCCATTATTCAAAAGCCCAGAGATCCTTTGAGCCCGGTTATCTGCTCATTTCCGCCAGCGATACACTGAAAGGATACATCGATTACAAAAACTGGTCGAGAAATCCTGAAACGATCAGCTTCCGGAATACGGCTGACGGAGCAGCAAAAACATACGGATTGAGCGACCTGGAAGGTTTTTATGTGCATGGAGAAAGTTACATCAAAGCAGAAGTAGATGTGAATGCAAGTCCGTCTGCTATTGACGAGCTATCGTATTCCCCTTTACCAAAACTCGAAAAAACGACTGCCTTTCTGTTAACACTTAATAGCGGGCCGAAGAGCTTATATTATCTGAAAGGAAAGGACGAAAAGGTTCAGCTTTATGTCAGCGACAAGCCGGGCGTATATGAATTGCTGGTGGATCACCGGTACCTCGCCAACAATGCGTCGCGGCAGGTTGTAACTGTTAACCAGTACAGGGAGCAGTTGAAGAAGTTTTTTTCTGATTGTGAGGCGGTGATGGCGGGAAATAAAAAGATTTTTTATTCATCCAAAATGGTCAACCAGCTGTTTGACAGGTACTATGCGCAATGTGCTTCCACCAAGCCGGCTATCTCCTACAAATCTGCGACTTCGGTAACCCAGTTCGGGATTATTGCAGGGTTAACGGGTTCGAAATTGAACTTCGAAGGTGTTTATGATCCCAGGCTCGTGCATGGAAATTTCCCGGTATCGCGCAATGCAACCGGCGGACTTTTCTTTAATCTCCTCGTACCCCGACTCAAACAGCGCATTTCGGTCTACAACGAACTCGCATTTGTATCTTATAAGACAAGCAGTGTAGATGAGACCAGGTATACCGGGGATAGCTACAACCGGTGGACCAGCACAATGGGGTACAACTATATCAAGCTTACCAATATGGTGAGGTACTACATTCCGGCTGGTGGGTTGAAGCTGTTTCTGAATGTCGGTATCTCCAATGCAGCTGCCATTTCTGAAACAAACGAGGAAATTATAGAAAGCAAATTTTCCAGCCCGCAGCCACTCGTTTCGAAAAACATAGTGTTAGGCGCTACCCGCAAGCACGAACTGGGATTTGTTGGCGGCGCTGGCGCGACTTACAAGAAATTCGGTGCCGAGTTCCGCTATGAGTTTACCAATGGAATGTCAGCGTTACAGGATTTAAGGTCAACAATCAGCCGGACCTATTTGCTGGTCAGCTACCGGATTAAGTAATTGAAGCGCGGGCTTCAAAACGTGCTGCATCGGCAATATCCTTGCTGGAAGCAGCAGCTTCTTCTGATCTTACAACTGGTTTTTCGTGGAGCAATTTGTCCCATGTTATAAAACCCGCAACAACGCAGGCAATGCCGGTGACGAAACTAGTCACTTCTGCAGCTTTCCCTACCTGAGATTGGAAACTTTTTGAGCCGTAGAGACAAAACATTTGAGCCGCAGGAGCAACTTGCACGCGGCGCGAAATCTGACCTTTGTGTTATGGAAAACATCACAAAAATTCAGCTGGGCCAAAATGGCCCGGTCGTGTCCAAACTAGGTTTGGGCTGCATGCGTATGTCGTCTGTCTGGGGCGGGCCCACAGCTGACGAGACCGAAAGTATCGCTACAATCCACCAGGCGCTGGATAGCGGCATCAATTTTCTGAACACCGGCGATTTCTATGGCGCAGGCCATAATGAAATGCTGATAGGGAAAGCCATTAAAGACAGGCGCGACGATGCATTTATCAGCGTTAAGTTCGGTGCTATCTTTCACAATGGTCAATGGCTGGGAATGGACCTGCGTCCCGTGGCGATCAAAAATTTTATCAACTACTCGCTGACGCGTCTGGGTATTGAAACCATCGACCTTTACCAGCCCAGCCGAATGGACGGCAGCGTGCCTGTTGAAGACATTATCGGGACAGTAGCCGACCTGATCAAAGAAGGTAAAGTACGTTACATTGGTGTATCAGAAATCACAGCCGAACAGCTTCGCCAGGCTAACAGCGTTTATCCGATCAGCGCCTTGGAAATCGGCTACTCACTGGCAGACAGACAGCTAGAGAGTGACTTGCTTCCGGCGGCAAAAGAATTGGGAATTGCCGTAGTCGCATTTGCCAACACCGCCGAAGGCCTGTTAACAGGTAACATGAAAGCGCCGCTTGCCGAAAATGACCACCTCAATCATTTTTCCCGCTTCCAGGGTGAAAACCTCGTGAAGAACCTTGAAAAAGTGGAGGTACTGAAGCAACTCGCCGGCAGCAAGGGCTACACACCCACACAGCTTGCTATTGCCTGGGTGAATGCGCAGGGTGACCATATCATGCCTTTGGTGAGCATGAGCCGCAGGTCGCGTTTGCCGGAAAATATTGCTGCCATGGATATTGTATTTACACCGGAAGAAATGAATACCTTAAACACTACTTTTGCGCCTGGTGCTATCCTTGGCGGCACTTATTTACAACGCTAAATGACCAGTCCAGCAGAAATTCTCCCCGGTGTGATCTTCTATTCTTACCTCTCTTTGGAGCGGAAAGAGAAGGTGGCTTTCTGGAACCATCATACATTGATATTGCAGGTTTCAGGGCACTTTACATTGGAAACATCTTCGCAAAAGATCTCCATGTCCGGAGGAGAAATGCTGCTGATCGGCAGAAACCAGCTGGGTACCCTCATCAAAACACCCGGACCCGGCGGTTATTATGAAACCATCGTGATCTCCCTGCAGGAAGACCTGCTGCGCAGGATTGCGCTGGAAGAGAAGCTGGAAGCAGAGCGAAAATACATCGGTCCGCCCAATATGCTCATTCCAACAAACGAATTCCTGCAGGGATATTTTCAATCCATTGTTCCCTATGCGCGCAGTTCGGGCGCGGAGATGACAGACGAAATGGGCATTCTTAAAGTGAAGGAAGGCGTGAAGTTGTTACTGCTCGCAATGCCGGGGCTCCACAACTTTCTGTTTGACTTTTCAGAACCTTATAAAATCGACCTGGAAAAGTTCATGCTCAGCAATTACCACTTCAACGTGCCCATTGAAAAATTCGCGCAGCTTACCGGTCGCAGTCTTGCGGCGTTCAAGCGTGATTTTGTGAAAACATTCGGTTCCCCGCCGAGACACTGGTTGCAGGACAAACGGCTCGACGAAGCCAAACACCTTATTGAAACCAGACGCGAAAAACCCTCAGCCATTTACCTTGATCTGGGTTTTGAAAGCCTGTCCCACTTCTCACGCTCCTTCAAGAAAAAGTTCGGCAAAGCGCCGACTGCATTGAACAATGCCAGCTAGTATAACAAGCGGCAGAGTTTCTTCAATTTTGTATTATGTATGATTTATTCTTTATTTTGTATCCTGTAAATCATACAGCATTTTAGCTGTGGAATTCATTTCCAGGATTTAAATCAAAACAATACAATGCTGAAAAAAGGCTGCCTACTTACCTGGCTGTTGTTGACCGCGTGGATTTTGCCGACTCAGGCGCAAAAAGCAGGTACAAAGCCAAACATTGTCATTATCATTTCAGATGATCATGCTTTTCAGGCGATAGGTGCTTATGGCAACAAGCTTGTGGCCACACCTAACATCGACCGGATAGCCAGCAGCGGTGTTCGTTTTGACAAGGCTTATGTAACCAATTCCATCTGTGGTCCGAGCCGGGCCGTTTTGCTGACCGGGAAGTACAGTCACAAAAATGGGTTTAAGGATAACGAAACTTCCACCTTTGATCATGGGCAGGACAGTTTTGTAAAACACCTGCAAGCAGGCGGTTACCAGACTGCCTGGATCGGGAAAATGCATCTGGAGGGTAAGCCTGAGGGATTTGATTTTTACAATATTCTGCCAGACCAGGGTTCCTATTACAATCCAGAGTTCATCGGAATGAATGGGGAAAAGATCAAAAAAGAAGGCTACGTAACGAATCTGATCGAAGATATATCAGAACAGTGGCTGGATGCACGGGATACCCGAAAGCCTTTTTGTATTGTAATAGGTCATAAGGCAACGCACCGGAACTGGCTGCCGGATACCGTCGATTTCGGCCGGTATGATGCTGTCAAATTTCCATTGCCGCCCAACTTTTACGATACCTACCAGACCAGATCGGCGGCGGCTGTTCAGGATATGAGCATTGATAAAACCATGCAAATGGGATACGATCTGAAAATGCTGGGATATAGCAAGAAAGGTGAGCCGACCGTTAACAGGATGAATGCGGCCCAGAGAGCCAAGTTCGATGCCTATTATGGTGCAATAGAAGCAGAGTTGCAATCTAAAAAGCTGAGCACGAGGGAGTTGGTAGAATGGAAATACCAGCGCTATCTGAAAGATTATTACAGTACCGCCGCCTCACTGGACCGAAACATCGGCCGCACACTTGACTATCTCGATAAACATAATTTACAACAGAATACGATTGTCATTTATCTGTCAGACCAGGGTTTTTATCTCGGTGAGCACGGCTGGTTTGACAAGCGGTTTATGTATGAAGAATCTTTCCGGACACCGATGCTGATGCGCTATCCCGGTGTTATCAAGCCCGGGACCACGAATGATGACCTGGTCATGAACCTGGATATTGCGCCTACATTGCTGGAAGCGGCCGGCGTGCCTGTGCCTGCCGATATGCAGGGTAAATCAATGCTGCCACTCTTTAAAAACAAACGCGTGAAAGGCCGTGACGCATTGTACTACCACTATTACGAGAACGGGGAGCATTCTGTATCGCCCC
>NZ_JBHYGF010000172.1:0-8223 GCF_051859145.1 Dyadobacter sp. | reverse complement strand
CTACAAATGTAAATTTATCATATTGTTAACCCGTGGTTTGCTAGGAAGCTTCTGTGTAAATTTGCCCTTGCCACCACACACCGATCGATATGATTTATGAGAAAATCTTCACAATGACAGCGGGCAAGCAAGTTAAAATAGTGGTTAGGGGGTATTACTCGGCAGAAGAGACCGCCATTGAGCCATTTGTTGAAATTTGGGTAAAGCAACGCAAGCATGACCATTTTTTTAGTCCAATAGCCCTTGGATTGCCCAGTTATGGGTTTCAGGGAGGCGGACTAAGCAAAATAAAAGACCAAGCCATGCAAGCCAGTGGCATATCTGATCAGCAATTTGAGCAGGCCATTTCTGAATTCAGGCAAATCACAATTTCATCAGCCTTGTTATAAACTTAAAGCTAAAAACATCATGGACGATCAGATACAAAAGTTAGAGCAAACCTGCGAGCAAGAAGGACCGGGCTACTTAATAAATTCGGGAGTAGCAGACAATATGAGGAGGTCGCTGGTAGCCATTTATAGTCAACTTCTAATTGTTAAAAAGCAAAGCTTTTTCCAGATCCAACCTTTGTGGCCAGAACCTCCGGCTGTATAAAGGGGTATTAAATTCCGATGACTACTTATAGTATGATATCATTCAGCAAAACCTGCCCATATTACCAGTCCAGGGATATTTCACACCGGGTCAGGCCACTTATTATGCGAAATATTTTGTTTCCCTCAAAGTTTTACCAATGTGAACGTTGCCTGCGACACTTTTTCCGCCTAAGGATCCCGCTGTAATCTGCTTTAATCGCCATCATAATTACTGGCTGGTGAATCGCTGTCATGTTTATTTGCCCCAATTAACCCTCATATACAAAATATGTTACAATAGAAAAATGCAACGTATATAGACATAGGTTTAAAAAACTTAATATTGCCGCTGATGGGCAAGTCGTATTTTTGTAAGCAATCCTGTTCAACAAACTGACATCCAGTTTAGCTTTGGGGTGTTTGTAAACAAATCAATTATTGTAGCGGTATCCGTGGGCATGTCCCGCCAAGTATTTCCCATCTGTTAACTTCATTGTGCTCGATCATCAAAAGGGCCGTCAAAATGGGCATGTGTGACATGATCAGATCGTTACGGGTACCCGGAGCCTGCTGCCTATCGGTCAAAATCATTTCTTTGATTCCTTCCTAGTAGGTGATGGGCGTATATGAAAATCGATCACAAAACTTTGCACTGTCAAAAACGTAATCACGATCAAACTGGTAGTCCATTTCCGTTATCTCTCTTACAATTGAGACAAGATGCCGATCACACGCATCATCAGGCGTGCAAAATATAATAGCCTGCAACTTTCTGGCAAAATATCATGATTACGCCGTAGCAGACGGCTGGGCTTGTTGGGCTGCTTTCTTTTTTTCTGGTAAAAAGCTGTTAAGAAGCTTTTCAATAAAAGGGATCAAAGGGAAGAACAGCACGACCCCAGCAATATTGAAAATCATATGGGCATTGGCAATTTTCTGCTGCATGCCCGCACCATTTGACACCCATTCTATAAAGTTGTTAAAAAAAGGAAATATCGCCAAACCCAGGGCAATGCAGATGATATTAAATAATAAGTGGAACAAACCTGTTTTCACTGCTTGCCGGTCCGAACGAATAGTCGCCATAAGTGTGTCAGAGCAAGTTCCCAGTTCCGCGCCTAGCATAACAGCGATTGCGCCGGGTAGGTTTATGAGCTCTTTCTTAGCCAGGGTGATCACCATGCCCACAGTAGCTGACGAAGATTGGATTACCAGCGTAACCAATGCACCAATAAGTGTCCCACGCAATGGACTATCAAGCTTTTCCATCCACGACAAAAATTGCTTATGGTCTTTCAGTGGCTCAACGGCCCTTTCCATGGTGTACAGCCCGAAAAACAGAATACCAAAGAAAAGCACAACCCTAGCAGTTTTGGAAACTTGCTCATTCTTGGAAACAAAACTGAACACAAGACCCAGAAAGATAGGGATAGGCGAGTACTGGCCGATATCCAGGGCGATCAATTGACTTGAAAACGTGGTGCCGATGTTGGCACCCATGACAATTCCCAATGACTGCCGAAAGGACAGGGCACCTGCATTGACCAGGACAATGGTCATGATGATGACCGCAGATGAAGAGTCGAGCAAAATCGTTGCAACCGTACCGGTAATGACCGAAGTAACCAGGTTTTTGGTAAACAAATCCAGCCACTTGTTGGCCTTATTGCCAATGAGCTCTTTTAGTGTGTCAGAGAGATTGTTAACTGCAAAAAGGAACAAGCCCAGCCCGCCAAGGACCATCAAGAAAATTTCCATGTGGGTTTTCTTGCAAAATAATCAATACAATATTAAGGCAATATTATATTGAGGTTGAAGGGCGATACAATAAGCTTATTAAGATGAATCCTTCAACGGGGATACGCTTCAAAACTATGTGAATAGCTTAACAGGAATTTAAACTTCTGGTTACATCCTGGAAACACGCCTGCGGTAGCTTTATAGATTAATCTCAAATGATCCATGGCTGTATGAAAGGCAACACTACAATTAACCGCAGAAAATTTTTGGAACGCTCTGTGCTGGGCGCGGGAGGGGTAATTCTTTCAACCGTCCTCATTGGCAGCTGTACCGATCACAATGTTCCCAACCCCAATGATCCAAATCAAAGTGGCAGCTTTGACTATAACGTTGCCAGTTTCGATCCAACGGACAGCCAGATCATTCTTTGGACAAGGGTTTCTCCCGCGAATGCGTCATCCCAAAAAGTAACCCTTACTTATGACATTGCCTTGGATGCTGGCTTTGCTCAGATCGTCAAAACAGAAATGCTCGATGCTTCCATGGACGATGATTTTACAATCAGCGTGGATATCAGCGGTTTGAAATCCAACACCAGGTATTTCTATCGATTTACTATTACGAATACCAACGTGGTTTCGCCAGTAGGCGAGACCAAGACGCTGGCAAAGGCTGGCGAGATGGATGAAGTCAAACTCGCAGTTTGCTCATGTTCAAATTATCCGGCAGGGCTATTCAATGTTTACGGTGCCATTGCCGCCTCGGAGGCAGATGTTGTCCTTCATTTGGGAGATTACATTTATGAATATGGTTCAGGTCAGTACGGTTCCAATCCCGATACCATTGCCCTGGCGCGCCTGCATAAGCCGGAGAATGAAATCCTTTCCCTGGACGATTACCGCACACGTTTCAAACAATACCGGAGCGATCCGCAACTGCAACTGGCACATCAGAAAAAGCCATTCATTTGCGTTTGGGATGACCATGAAGTAGCCAATGACGCATTCAAAGACGGCGCCCAAAATCACAATCAGAATGAAGGAAGTTTCCAGGAAAGAAAGCAGCGGGCAATCAAAGCATATCACGAATACATTGGCGTGAGAACATTGGTAGATGAGAAAATTTACAGAAGCTTCTCATTTGGCAACATAATGGACCTGCATATGCTTGATACCCGTATTATTGGCCGCGACAAGCAGCTTTCCTATTCAGACTATTTCACACAAAGTGGATTGGACACGGCCGCTTTTCAGAAAGATTGGCTTAATTCCAACCGCACGATTCTGGGAAAAGAGCAACTTAACTGGCTTGGCTCTGCCATTGGGTCCGGTAAAGGAACATGGCAGGTTTTGGGCCAACAGGTTTTGATGGGTAAAATGTATGTTCCTGCCGAGTTGCTGTTAGCCATCGTTCAAATCGTTGGTGAAGTAGATGCAACTGGCTCGGCGAGCCCTGCCACATTCAAAATGTTCCAGACGCTGCTGGTCCAGCTTACCCAATTGAAAGCGCGTTTGCTGGCTAATGATCCAACATTAACACCGCAGGACAAAGCGCGCGTTAAAACGGTCTTGCCTTATAACTTGGAGGCCTGGGATGGCTATCCTGTTGAGCGGGAAATGGTGTACGCAATGGCCAAAGGCAAAAAGCTGATCGCACTTGCCGGTGATTCTCATAATGGCTGGTATTCACATTTGAACGCAAATGATAAGTCTCAGGCAGGTCGGGAAATGGCAGCTCCGTCCGTCACTTCGCCTGGTTTTGAAGAATATCTGGGCGCCGATCCGGCTTCACTTGGCGGGTTTGAGCAGGCACTGGCTTTACTCGTCGATGACTTGCAATATCTGGATGCATCGCACCGGGGATATGTGATGGCCAAATTCAGTACAAGTAAAGTTGTAAGTGAATGGCGATATGTCGCCACCATAACTTCGCCTACAATAGCAACCACTGTGGGCCATTCCGAAACCATTACGGCATAATTTGCCTCGCAGAAGCTTACATCAACAGCTAACCAAGTGACTATGGAGTATCTGCCTTATTTAACAAACAGCACTTCCGGTGGCTGGCTTAGTGCAGTACACGAATGAAAAAAGTACGATTTTTTGAATCAATATTTATTGAAGCCTTGGACCGCCGCATTATTTTGGTATTGGAGAGCCACAAAAAAACGCTGAAACAGACAAGCTATGAATTAAACAGCGAGCAAAGCAAGCTCGATAAAAAAATAAATGAAGAAATAGATATTCTTATTAACCCGGATAACTCAGCACTCGCAGAGTACAAGTTAAAGCATGTTTATGCATTTGAAAATGAGATCGCTACGAGACGAGGTTTCACCATATGGAAAGAGCTGTTGTCTACCGAAATAGCGATTTTGGAAGAGACATTAATGGAAACGCGCAATATCCTGGTAAATGAATTAAACTTACTTGACAAGGAAGTTTTAGCAATAGCAGAGCCTAATCGTTTACACAATAAAATAATCACTGATACCGAAATCTACTCAAAAACATTAAATGCAGCATGGAGTCAAATCAGAAAAGCAATTAGAATACAGTCAAATTTAAACATCAGCATTAATGAAATAACAGAGGAATCCAGAGCTGATTTTTTAACAATAAAATCGGTAAAAGCAGTGAAACTTAGGGATGGTACAGAGATGATGGTAATGATGAACAATGATTATTTGATCGAAGTAACAAATACAATGGAGTCCTATTTCATTGAATTGAATGACAAAATAAATGAGGCGATTAAAAAGCGCTCAATAAAGAATTAATTTTAAATGTCATTAAAAATTAAAATGTCATAAAAAAATGAGGCTGCCCGATTCGGAGCAGCCTCATTTTGGTTTCGAGTGGATTTAATATCCTTGATTTTGTACCAAAAATCCTTCGTCGGCGGAAGCTCCGTCGATGGCTCGCTGAGGGATTGGGAATAGTCGCTTGTCGACGCTCTTGTCCGTTTTTCCTGTCCAGGTGCCTTCATATTTTCCAAAACGGATCTGATAAGTTCTTCTGAATGCCTCCCAATACAATTCGAATCCCGACTCACGGAATAAGATGTCAAGGTCAATTTTAGTCAGCGCTTTCGGAGTCTGGGCTGGGCGGGTATTTCTGGAAGTTCTCAATGTATTGATATCAGCCAGAGCACCTGCATTGTCGCCATTTCTCAGCTTCGCCTCGGCACGCATCAGGTAAATCTCTCCAAGCCGTATCAATACCAAGTCGACACTGCTGTAACTGCAGCAATTGTTACCCGTATGACTGAACTGATACTTTGAAAACCGGTAGCCGGTGTTGTGCAAGCTGCCCGGGCCTGTAAAATCCACATTGAGTACATGGTTTACATAAGTCAGGTTGGCTCCGCTGGTTCTTTTGTTGATCACCGGATATATCCTCACTTTGCCGTCGGCAGATTTTAAAATATTGCCGCTTCCGTCTTTTCTGGGCCCCCAGATGATTCCGCGCAAAATCCCTCTGTCCATTTCAAACTTCGTGGCATCTACGGAATAATAATGCTCGGCATCATTCAAAGGCGTAACGCCTGTTAAGTTTTTCAAGTTTTCAGGAACAATCGTATTTTTCTTGAAAAAACGTGCATCAGCGTCAGCTGGATCTACATTGCCGTTGGCATCCACCCAGGTTTGATAAAAGTCAGGAGTTGCTGCGACTGCATCCGTTCCGCGCGTGTTTGGGAACTCCGGTCTTGGGATCTGGTCACCGGAAATCGACCAGTACGCCCAGCGCTGTTGATCTGTTTCCAATACTCCCCGCTGGTCGAGTGCAAAAATGAGCTCTTTATTAGTATGATTGTCGTCGCTGAACAGATCGAAGTATTCAGGAGACAGGGCATAGGGTCCGGCAATAACCTCATTGGTATATTTAATCACCTTATCCATATCCTCCTTACTGAACTCAGGCGTGCCATACGGATTGCGATAGACGGCGGCGTTCAAATACAAACGTGCCAGCAATGCTTTCACCGCATTTTGATTCAGCCTGCCAGGATCATTTTCCTTACGGATTAAGTCAACCACCGATAACAGTTCGCTTTCGATATAACTGATGGCTTCCTGGCCTCTCAGGACCTGAGACACCTCACTCGAAAGCTCCTTTTTGAAAACCAATCCCCAGTTATCCAGTGCCAGCATATTGAGGTACGCCTTCATGGCAACCATTTCATAGTAACCTGCCTGCGCACCTGCATTACCGGCTTTACCTGCTTCATTTAACCGTTCCGCAGCAATAACGGCCCTCGATAAAGTAAGGGTAATTTGCGTCCACGTATCACCTACGAGGCCATTGCTCGGCGTCATCAAATGCTGGTGAACCGCGATAAACTTACCGCCATCATACCAGTCCGTACCCCCTCGGTAAGGAAGGATACCTTCATCAGAAGCCACCTCTTGCAGTCCGAACTGGTTTGTATGCAGCCATACACCGGAGCGGAGAAGGCCATAAACCGGGGCTATGGAGCCGCTTACAAGTTGGGCCTGGCCCGTTCCTGTAAGCGATTCGTCAAGAATATCCTCTTCCAAATTGGTACAACCAATAAAGGCCAGTAGCAAGCCCACTGCCGTCAACGCTCTATAAAATCCTGTATTTTTCATTGTGATTTGATTTTCAACGAATCGTAGCTAATCGTTTTTGTTGTATTAAAATGTCACATTCAAACCAAGCAGGAAAGTCCTTGCTCTTGGATAAGTAAAGCGGTCGATTCCAAATGTCTGAATGCCGCCGGAAGCCGATCCCGTATTCACTTCGGGGTCAAAACCTGAATAACTGCTGACAACAAACAAATTCTGACCGGTTAATGTAAGACTGGCACGCTGAATGACGTTCGCCAGCTTGGTTCCTGTTAGGTTCAGGTTGTAAGCCAGGGTAGCATTATTCAATCTCATGAAAGAGCCGTTTTCCAGATAGCGGGTCGACACGACATTGGCATTGCTCAACGCCTCATTAGGATATTGCGTGGCAAAATCAGTTGTGTTGTTGGATTTGGCCAACAGCGCCCTGCTGAACAACGTCATAGTCGTGTGGTTGTAAACCTTATTGCCGGCTACACCATTAAAATTTAAACCCAGATCAAAAGACTTGTATTTCAGATTAAGGCTATATCCATAAATGATCTTTGGGATTGCGCTGCCGACCACAACACGGTCATTATCCAATATCGCCCCATCACCGTTTGTATCTCTGAATGCATTTTGACCATTATCCGGATTTATTCCATCAAATTGATACATATAGAATGCGCCCAGCGGCTGATCATTAATGTAGCCGTTAATAGTCGCCCCGGATTGGCCGGCACCCTGCGCGGCGCCAGTGGCCAAAACTGCATAAGGAGACTTCTTCACTTTATTCTGAATGTAGGTGAAGTTACCCCCGATGTTGTACGAGAAGTCGCGCTTTGAATCGCTGGCGTAATTCAATGTTAGCTCGACACCATTGTTCTGGATTTTCATATCCGGGATATTGTTCCAATAAGTGGAAGTGGGCTGAACCGGATCGGAAGGAACAACTTCCAGAAGGATGTTGGAAGATTGCTTGTTAAAATAATCAAGCGTACCAGTCACTTTGGATTTGAACAATGCAAAATCAATACCTAAATCCACCTGTGTTGATACTTCCCATTGCAAATTAGGATTGGCCAATCTCGTGTAAATAATCCCGTACGGAAAGCCTTCCAGTGCAGTAGCGTCGGTATCGATCGGATAGGTGCTTACGCTCCCGGTTCCTGTTTGCAAACGCTGCTCCAGATAGCTCGCTTTTGTGATTTTAGAAGGAATTTCCTGATTACCGGTTCTTCCCCAGCTCGCCCGTAATTTCAGGTTGTTGAAAGCCGAACTACTCATGAAATCTTCCTTGCTGATGTTCCATCCCAAGGCGAATGAAGGGAAATAACC
>NZ_JBHYGF010000171.1:0-8307 GCF_051859145.1 Dyadobacter sp. | reverse complement strand
CGGGAGAGGCTGCGGCTTTCTTTCAGGCCGGGAATGTTGCTGGTAGCCTGCTCAATGGGAAATGTAATCAGGCGTTCCACGTCTTCGGCGCCCAGCGAAGGTGCGGTTGTAATTACCTGTACCTGATTGTTGGTGATGTCGGGAACTGCATCTATGGGAAGCTGCGTCACTTCATAAATCCCGTAGGAAACCCACAGGAACATGAAGAGCGCAATCATCAGTTTGTTATGAACTGAAAATTGAATGATCTTATGAAGCATAAAGAATTGAAGTATAAATACATAGCAAACAAGCTATGGGCCCGACAGGAAGTGAGCGCATAGTGCCGACAGGACAGACTTATCCTGTTGTATGTAGGTATTTAAACTCGCGGCGGGCGGAAGAGTGAGCCCAGCGCAGCATTGTAATGCCCCTGCGGTTTATCGGGGCCGTAATCTGCCTTTACAGGCCAGTAAGTGTTTTTAAAAGTAAATGTGTTTGAAAAGGGAACAAAAAGGAAGCTGGTATGCTGAATCTCAAACTTCTTAAATGGGAGCTGCATATCCTTGTCGTCGTCATTATCATCCATATCATCGCCCCAGTAATGCATAGAAAGGAAGTCTAAGAAGCTGATTTCCTGGTTCAAAGCTTTGTGCTCCACAAAGTGCCGGATCAGGGAAGGCACTTTGAAAACCTGGTACAACGAAGTAGTGTCCAGGATCAAAATGGTGAGCATCAAATGTAAAATCAGCTTTTTCACGACTCTAAAATAGACCCGGATCGTTGCTTATGCAAGCATTTGCGTGAATTGCAGTGGAATATGTCGCGCGCGGGGCGCGGAAATGCACGCAGTATTAACCCCGGTTGTCATTCTTTTCAGGGAACCGGACTGTATTCCACCAGAAGTTATGCAGGTTCTGGAACTCGCTTTCCCATTTGGATTTGGAACTGCCTTTGATCATGTAGCCATTTGCCTTGTTTATGTAGCTCTCCTGGATATCCTTCGGATCGTCGGAATAGCTGAAAACGATCAGCGGAATGGCGAGCAGCCGCTGGGAGACCAGCGCTTCCCGGATATGGGTAAGCAGTTCAATGCCTTTGTCCCTGGTTGGAAAATAGAGGTCGAGCAGCACCAAATGCGGTTTTTGCTGCATGTTCGGTAACTCGTGCCTGAAAAAATGCAGTACCTGTTCTTCCAGTCCCAGTTCTATCACTTCCACTTCCGGCATCGTCTCCTGGATCGCCGAGCGTACAAAAACCATGTTGTCTGTGTCGTCCTCAATCACCACTATGCTCGTATCCCGCAAATTGGGCTTGGCAATGGGCTCCGTCATACCATGGTAGGCGTGGAGAAAACATACATCTATGGATTGTGCCAGGTGGGTATATTCCAGCCCGGTAACTGGTTTTACAATATATGCATTAATACCTGCCTCGTAGGCTCTCGTCACCAGCGCGTCGGTTGAAGTGGTGGACATCATCAGCACGGGGATATGTTGTGCCCGCGCGTCGGCTCTTAGCAGCGGAATGGTTTCCAGTCCGTTCATGCGGGGCATATTCATGTCCATCAGGATCAGGGCCGGGTCGTCGAAGTTTTTTCTGGAAGTGATCAGCTGCACCAGCTTTTCACCGTCGCTTACCTCGATCACGTGTACATCGCTGATAACGCGTTCGATAGCGTCCCGGATCAACATCCGGTCGTCTTCATCGTCGTCAGCTAAATAGATCGTTTTCAATGTACAGTCTTCAATGTTCTATCCCAAAATACCGTGTGTGATGTTATAAAAACAATGCCAGTTAGCCACCTGATGTGACGCTTTCACACCCTGTTAATGCCGGAAACACACCCGCATGCAAGTCAGCGCGTTTTTTATTTTTGTGTATAAAAGACAATCAGTCAAAAATCAGCCTCATACAAGCTTTTTAACACGAAAACCAAGACAAATACAGGAACAAATACGGCGGTAAATTCTTAGCTGATCATGAATGGAATCGACCCGATTTTCTAATTAAAAATAAACAATAACACCTGCTTAACGAGTAAGTGAAGCAGTCGGCTACTTTTGTCAGACAATGTGATCTTTTCGAAAATGAACATTTACAAAAGTTTTTTATTGCTGGTACCCTTGCTCGGGGCGACTTTGTTGAAGGCCCAATCTGTTCGCGAACTTTCCAGTATTCAGGTCAAAGAAGCCAAGCAGGCAGTGGCTGTCGACGGCGGGTTTTTCTACGTCATTAATAATAGTACCATCAGCAAATACAGCAAAAAGACCAATGCGCTAGTTAAAACCTGGAATGGTGAAAATGACGGGATCAAGCACCTGAACAGCGGCGTGGTGATCAAGGGAAAGCTGTATTGTGCCAATACCAACTATCCCGAGATTCCGATGGCGAGTTCCCTGGAAATCTTCGACGTGAATTCAATGGAACATATCGGCAGTCACAGTTTTGGTATTGCACCACACGGTTCACTTACCTGGGTGGATCAGAAAGATGGATCGTGGTATGCCGGTTTTGCGCATTACGGAGGGAAAGAGGCCAGTGAAGGGCGCGATGTGCGCTGGACTTCGCTCGTCAGGTTTGATATGGAATGGCGGGAGCTCGAATCCTGGATTTTTCCTAAAAACCTGATTGCCCTTTTCACCCCCAAAAGTAACTCCGGCGGAGGCTGGGGAGCCGATGGGAGCCTGTACTGTACCGGTCACGACCGTCCTGAGCTATATGTGCTGAAACTGCCAAAATCGGGGTATACCCTGGAACATGTGGCGACAATACCGGCACCGATCGAGGGGCAGGGAATTGCATTTGATCATACAGCGAAAGGTACTGTTGTGCTCTACGGGATCAAACGGTCGGAGAATGTGGTAACGGTTTCGGAAATTAAATGAGTGAGTGACCGGGTCGCCGGTGCGATGAATGAGTGAATGAATAAATGAGTGAATTATGAAAAAGTTGTTTGTAATACTCGGCTGCTTGCTTCTTTTAACTGGGTTGACTGTATTGGCGCAGACCAAAAAGCCGGGCGCAAGATCGAAAAATAAAACTTTGATCGTATTCCTGGACGGGCTGCGGCCAGACTACATCACGGCTGCGCAAATGCCGAACCTGTTTGCGTTCAAGGAAAAAGCCGCATTCGGCGCAAATCACCACAGCGTTTTTCCTACGGTAACGCGCGTCAATTCGGCTTCCTATGCAACAGGTTCTTACCCGGGTACACACGGGTTGCTGGGTAATGCGATTTACATTCCGCAGGTAAACCCAAATGCGGCGATCGGGACGGGTTATGGTGATTTAAGTAAGATCCCGGCAGCTACGGGCAGCGGCATTCTGACTGCGCCTTCGCTGGGTGAATTGCTGGAATCGGCGGGAGAGCGGATGATGGTTTTTAGTTCAGGTACCACCGGACAGGCTTTTTTACAAAACCATAAAGTAAGCGGAGGCGCCATTGTAAATCCGAACCTGATCCTGCCGGATGCATTCAAAACGCAGGTGCTGGCAGAGATGGGGGAGGCGGGTAAGGAGGATTTTGACAGGCACAAATGGGTAACCGACGCGCTGCTCAAATACGGACTTGCTGCAAACGGTCCGCTCGTCAGCGCAATCTGGCTGTCGGACCCTGACGGCGCGGCCCATGAAAACGGAATAGGTTCACCTGAGGCTGTGGAAGCGATCAAATTTGTAGACGAGCAGTTCGGACGCATTTTGGACGCGGTGCAAAAGCAGGGACTTACCGATAAGCTGAATATGATTATCTCGACAGACCACGGCTTTGTTACCCAGATCGGCAGCATCAGTCTGACCGAATTCCTGATCCAGGAAGGTTTGAAAAAGGACAAGGAATCGGACGACGTGATTGTGGCGGAGGGAAGTATTTACGTAAAAGACCACAATCCCGAAACAATACAGAAGATCGTTACTGCATTGCAGGAGGAAGAATGGATCGGGGCTTTGTTTACCAGGGCGGCGCAGGAAGGAGACGCAAACGGCTGGATACCGGGCACATTCGCATTTGATGCTGTTCACTTCAACCATCCGCGTGCGGGAGATATCCTGGTGGCACCCGCCTGGAATGATGTAAAAAATGATAAAGGATTTGCGGGTACCGATTATACCAAAGGAAAGGCCGGCCACGGCGGGTCAAGTCCCTACGAAATCCACATTGCGCTTTTTGCAAAAGGTCCTGATTTCAGGAACGGGCTGACTACTGAACTGCCCACCTCCAATATAGATATAGTACCTACGATATTACAGATTTACAACATTCCCCAACCCGCAGGAATGGACGGGCGCCCTGTTTTGGAATTATTGAAAAAACCTTCCAAGATCATTGGTAAGGCGAAAAAAGAGTCGCTCAAAACGGAGGTTAAACATCCGTGGGGTACTTATTTCCAGACTTTGGAAATGTCGGTACTGGGCAAGTACAGGTACTTTGATTACAGCAAAACCGAGCGGGTTTTCAGCAAGTAAGATCAACACTTACATTCATAGACCATGGCAACTGATAAAGTACAAACCATCGACGCGTACATGGCCGGACTTCCGGAGGAAACTGCAAGGAAGCTGGAACAGATCAGGAAAACCATCCGGGAAGTAGTGCCGGATGCGCAGGAAATGATTTCTTACCAGATACCCGCTTTCAAGCGGAATGGACGCTACCTGATTTATTTTGCCGGCTGGAAAAAGCACATTGCATTGTATCCGGTGTCGGGCGAGATGGTCGCGGGATTAAAGGACGAGCTCGCAAATTATAAGGGTTCCAAAGGCTCTGTACATTTTCCGTTGGACAAGGAAATGCCGCTTGATCTTGTCCGGAAGATCATTGAATGGAAGCTGAAAGAGTGAAGTTTAGCACAGCCGGTGGCAGCAGAAAGCCTATAAGTAAAATAGTAAACGGGGTTTCTTTTGTTTTCTCAAAATGAAAGAAATTCTAAATACCACTATATGAAAAGGTTCGGCTTACTTCTGGCTTCTTTACTGCTATATACCCTGGTTCCTGCCAGCAATGCATTTGGTCAAAAAGGCAAAATAACAGCCGGGAAGGCGACAGCAGTGAAAGCAGATACCGGCAAATACGACCGGGACTATGCGCTGGAAGCTACTATGCTCGGGTTTTTCGCGCCTGATGGTGCCCGAAACCCTACATTGAAGGCGAAAAAGGGCGAGCGGGTCAGGATCCGGATTACGAACGGGGAGTTGATGACCCACGATATTGCACTCGAAAAGCTGGGGATTAAAAGTAAAGTTATCCTTGAAAAAGGATCAAGTACCTCCATTCAATTCGAGGCAAAAGAGAGCGATACCTATTTTTGCTCGGTCCCGGGACACCGGGCTGCGGGCATGGTCGGGAGCTTTGAGGTAGTCGAAGGCGAGATCAACCAGCAGACTATTGCCGGGCAGCTTCCTGTGCGGGATGGAAAACCGCTGAACCTCAATTTCGAAACGGGCAATCTGACCGACTGGACTGCGCAGGGGGAAGCTTTCGCCAACCCGATCTTCAATACGGATCCTTCTCCGGTACATGAAAAAGAACTCCACATAGGTTTTGACGGAAAATACTTTTTGAGCAGCGGTGGCAATAGCAATGCAAAACTGACCGGAACCCTCACATCTGCACCTTTCAAGGTTACCCAGCCTTTCGCCGCATTCAAGGTATCAGGTGGCGCCTTGCAGGATACACGTGTGGAACTTGTGCTGGCAGGGAGCGACAGTATCATTTACCACATCACGGGACAGGGAAGAGCTACTTTGCAGCCGGCGGTGGTTGACCTTCAAAAATACCTCGGTCAGGAGATTTTCATCCGCATTATTGATAACGAAACGGGCATTTCGCAAATACCCTATATCCCGAATGATGAATGGGCACACATCAATTTCGACGAGTTCCTGTTTTATCCAAGTCGCCCTGTATTTGCCAATGAGCTGAAACCTGCGGATATCATTATCCTGCCACCACTCGATCCGGTACTGAATGCAGGACTTTCAGGGGAAAAGGCGGCAGCGGCAATGACACCGCCAAAAGGCTTCAAAGTCACCCTCGCCGCAGCAGAGCCGGATGTGGTCAAACCGATCAGTTTTACCATCGACGCAAAAGGCAGGCTCTGGGTCGTGGAGGGACATACTTACCCTGTGCGCGCCCCGGAAGGGCAGGGAAGGGACAGGATCCTGATCCTGGAAGATACAAATGGGGACGGTACCCTGGACAGCAAGAAGGTTTTTGCAGAAAACCTGAACCTGATCAGCGGAATAGAAGTAGGAATGGGTGGTGTATGGCTGGGTTCAGCGCCTTACCTGATCTTCATTCCCATTGATCCCAAAACCGACAAACCTGCCGGTCCGGCACAAACGCTGCTCGACGGCTGGGGGCTGGATGATACGCACGAAGTACTTAATAACCTGCGGTGGGGACCCGACGGCTGGATTTATGGTACCCACGGCGTTTTTACGCATTCCAATGTGGGGAAGCCTGGTGCAACAGACGCGCAGCGTACCAAGATCAATGCGGGCGTTTGGCGCTACCATCCCACTGCGCATACGTTTGAAGTTTTTGCAGAAGGTTCAAGTAATCCCTGGGGTATTGATTTCAACGATTACGGTCACCCGTTCATCACCGTCTGCGTGATCCCGCACATGTACCACGTAATCCAGGGTGCGCGCTACCAGCGGCAGGCGGGCAAGCATTTTAACCCGTATACTTACGATGACATCAAAACGATTGGCGACCATGTGCATTGGCTGGGCGAACGCGGCCCGCATGCAGGTAACTTCCGCTCAGCAGCAGCGGGCGGCGGGCATGCGCACGCCGGTGCGATGATTTACCTCGGACATACCTGGCCGAAAGAATACCGGAACGAGATCTTCATGAACAACATCAACGGCGCGCGTTTGAATATTGACCATTTCGAGAAAAAAGGCTCGGGCTATGTGGCGCAGCACCGTCCAGACTTTATGGCGATGAACGATTCCTGGTCGCAGTGGCTCAATTTCAAATATGATGCAAGCGGTTCTGTGTGGGCAATTGACTGGTATGACAAGAACCAATGCCACAGCCCTAATCCTGACGTGCACGACAAAACAATGGGCCGTATTTTCAAGATTACCCATGATAATGACAAATGGGTAAAGGTTGATCTCACGAAAGCGTCGGACATGGAGCTCGTGAATTATCAGCTGAATGAAAACGAATGGTATGTGCGGCAGGCACGAACGATTTTGCAGGAGCGGGGCGCAAACAAGAAAGTACATAAAGCGCTCAAAGAGATACTTGCCAAAAATCCCGATGCAACAAGAAAGCTGCGCGCGCTCTGGACTTTGCACGTGACGAAAGGTCTTGAAGACAAAGACCTGATGGAACTGCTTTCCAATGAGAGCGAGTACGTGCGCAGCTGGGCGGTGCAGCTGATGATGGAAGATAAAACAGTATCACCTGAGGCTCTGGCGAAGTTTGCAGATATGGCGAAAAACGACCAGTCGGCTGTGGTGAGGCTGTATCTTGCTTCTGCCATGACGCGGATTGATCCCGCGCAGCGCTGGGAAGTGGTGGATGCATTGTCGCAAAAAGCCGAGGATAAAGACGACCATAATCTTCCATTGATGGTATGGTATGCCGCAGAGCCGCTTGCTGCCGTGGATATGAAGCGTGCGTTGCAAATGGCTGAGAAGTCAAAGCTGCCAAAAATACTTCCTTATACGATCCAGCGTGTAGCTGCGATTGGTACCGAGGATTCTAAAAAGGTTTTGAAAGAACTGAACGAGAAGCTCGGCCACAGCGGATCTCACGAAAATCATGAAAACCAGCTTCTGATAGGAAAAGTACTGGAAGGAAGCAGCAAGTAAGATTTACCAAAATTGTGTAAAGCGAAAGCGCCTGCGTTGATCCGTGCAGGCGCTTCTGGTATAAAGAGGTAAGCAGAGGAACCTCAATCCTTCTTCTTTTTCTTCTCCTTCCTTTCCTCTTTCTTACCCTTTTTATCATCGTCTTTTCCGAAAACCTTTTGTAAAAAGGTCTTTTTATCCTCTTTCGGCGCTTTCACTGAGCCGATGGAAATTTCATTATCAATGGAAGGCTGCAACGCGTGAATGAATGCATTCTGCAGAACAGTAGCTATCGCCAGCCACATATTGGTCTTGGGATCATCAAGCCGGCCTTTGAACGGGATTTTAGTAGCTACCTGATCCTTACGCTGGTTTTCAAAAAGCTCGCCAACTCCTCCCGCAACCGCTTCCCACATCTTACGGAACAAGTTATCCTTTCTGTCTTCCTTGCCCAGAATGTCGAGATTCTGAATAACAGGTTTGACGTAACCTGTAAATGCCTCATCCTTCGCGGCA
>NZ_JBHYGF010000170.1:0-8351 GCF_051859145.1 Dyadobacter sp. | reverse complement strand
AATCACTTTTTCAGCGCACTGATGCTTTAAACTCAGGTCTGCATAAGCCTCCTTCAAACGCCGCAGCTCCGCCTCCAAACGCTTTTGCTGGTTAGCTTCTCCTTTCATCTCGATCCGGATTACTTTGTTAACTAAATGGTCTTTCCCAAATTTAACGATCCATTTCTTGATTGTCATACTTCCCTTGATCCCATAACGTCGCGAAGCTTCCAGGTAGCTTAGACCCTGCTCCTCGATTTCTCGGACTACCTGCTGCTTAAAGCTTAGACTATACTTCATTACCGGCCGACGTTCCTTCATTCTTCCTTAGGTTTGTGTCAACCTATTTCAGGACGGGACACACTTTCTCCCTTTCCTCCTTTCTCCCTTTCCTCCTTTCTCCTTCCGAAACTAATTTTTAGGAATATTCCGTTATATTGAGGAGTTTTAATAAATGATATATTCCTTCTCACATACTAAAAGATCCGGTTATGCACGATGCAATTAAAGTAGCCCGTTATTTTGTCAATCTTGGCATTGTAGATGATGTGCCACTTACGAATATGAAATTGCAGAAGGTTTTATACCTCGCTAATGGAATGTATTTGGCATTGACAGAAAAGCCGCTTCTGGCAGAGGATATTCAGGCCTGGCGGTATGGTCCGGTCATTCCATCTGTATATAATACCTTTAAAAGCTGGGGCGACAAACCCATTACATTGCCACAGCCCGCCGATGGCCTCAGCCTCGACGCCAATACCCAGTCCATTCTTCTGGACGTGTGGAATATCACGAAAAGCGTGGATGCTATTAAGCTGGCCAATTGGACACACCTGCCGGGATCTCCGTGGGACGAGGCTGCAAAGCGTTCGCTGAACACGACAATCAGTCCTGAACTGATGAAAAAATACTTCCGGGAATCTTTCAACCTTCCACATCAGGCAGCATAATCCTGAGATACAATTAACCAGTTGCAGCCGAGAGCCGAGCCAACAATGCCGTCAACCAATATCGTACAGAATGTAGCCGATGTAATTAACAGTCAGTCTGACGTACCCGATCAGATTACGACTGAAAGTCTCGTTTTTGCCAACCGGGATCCAAAAGCGACGGCGGATTATGCGGGAGAGAAAAACAAGGCTGAACTCGAAAGCTTCCGTCAGGATACGCAGGAGCGAAAGAAATATGCAAAGTTGATCTTCTGGATGGTAGCACTCTGGCTGGTCGGCATTTTCGGCATTATTCTCATGGTCGGCTTTGAATCCATGCACTTTACACTTACTAATGAAGTAACGATTGCATTAATTACCACTACCACCATTAATGTGGCTGCCTTCTTCCTCGCTGTCACGAAGTATCTTTTCCCAAACAGAAACAGAGACTAGTTGAATCAGATTCTTTTCAGTGTGGGCTCATGGAAGGATTTCCAGATTTCAGCGGCTTCTTCTATGGTCTCCGGTGGTGATTGCAAATAGGCTTCAATCCGGGCCAGGTTTTCCGATTTTGAATCTTTTACAGAATACTTCACCAGATTAACCAGTAACTCGTCGATTTTAGCAGTATCGAACTGCCAGTTTTTATCATACTTCATAAACCATTCCGGATCCAGGAAAACGTACCCGGCATATCTGTAAACATCTGAAAAACCGAATGCATCGATTACGATCGGCTCAGTAGGCTGCTCCTGATCCAGTTCTTTATCGCTATATCGCTCGCGGCCGTTTCCAAGTAAGCCGACAAACCTATAATTCTTCACCTTTTGCAGTTCCATTCTTATTTTTGGTTTGATTATTAATTTACGACACGCATAATTATTGTGCCTTTGAACCTCGCAGCAGCACAATCATGTTGTTTCCTTTACAATCTCTAATTAACAGTATAAAGTCGGATGATCCGCATTTCCACGCTCCCACTTATTGAAACTACCCAGCAATTTCATGCTGCCGAACTGATTTTGCTTGTCGATGTACTGCTGGTTGGCGATACGCCGCGCAGTATGAGAGAGTTGATCAAAAACAATTACGGCGGGTTTATTGTCGATAAGAAAACATACATCCCGATCACGCTTACGGGCACACCCGACAGTTTGCTGAACAATGCAGGAAAAATGATCCATTTCAAATTCGACCGCGGATTTGAAAACTATTATGCTTTCGACGGGAATGTAGATGCGGCGGTATGGCACAAAAAACTCTATGATATGTCGGCCAATGTAGGTGTAAGCCCGATCAATTTTGAACGTGAAGAAGCTTTTATAATTGAACGCTACATAACCAGGAAGCGCGAATATACCGAGCCGGAAAATGAGCCGAAACTGCTGGCATTACCCCTTACGTCCCCCAGCACCATCGGACTTAAAGCAATGCGGGGACTAAAACTGGTGCGTAAATAGCCCGCGTTATTCGCATTCGAACTATGATTCCAGGCGCTTCCTGACCTGCAACTTGACAGGCTATAATTAGAAATGCGGAGATTAAGCTAGTTATTCTCCGCACTTTTGCGGAGAATAATTCCTATATTCACCGCAAATCAGAGATTATGGCGTTGTACATTCATCAAACAGCCGGCTGGCCAAAATTTCATTGGGAAGAATCAGTCATTTCGCCATTTCTTGGGGAGGTGAGGTTTTTACAGGGGAAGGTCGCAGGAAGAATGCAATCGCTTGGTTTTTCTACCAGGACAGAAGCTGCGCTTGAAACGCTGACGGAAGATATTCTCAAATCAACCGAGATCGAGGGGGAACATTTGGATTCCGATCAGGTACGGTCTTCCATTGCCCGCCGACTTGGATTGGAGATTGCAGGCCTGGTACCTTCCGACCGGAACGTGGAAGGTGTGGTTGAGATGACGCTCGATGCTACCCAGAATTTTGAGACAGTATTAACCGCCGAGCGCCTGTTTGGCTGGCAATCTTCATTATTCCCGTCAGGCAGAAGCGGCATGTTCGCGATCATTACCGGCAAATGGAGAGACAATGAAAAAGGTCCAATGCAGGTTGTTTCGGGAGCAATCGGTCGTGAAACCGTGCATTTTGAAGCGCCTGACGCAGCTCGTCTGGAAAGCGAAATGGACGCTTTTCTGGATTGGTTTAATGGCAATCAGACCATTGATCCCGTCCTGAAATCAGGGATTGCACATCTTTGGTTTGTCACTATCGACCCTTTTGACGATGGGAATGGTCGGATTGCGCGGGCGATCGGAGATATGCAGCTCGCACGCGCGGAAAGCAGCGCACAGCGGTATTATAGTATGTCTTCGCAAATCAGAAAGCGGCGAAATGAATACTATGCGATACTTGAAAAAACGCAGAAAGGCGATCTTGATATAACAGACTGGCTGCAATGGTATCTTCAATGCTTGAAGGATTCATTAAACAACACCATTGAAACTCTTGATGTTGTCCTTCAACGCACAGCCTTTTGGGACAAGAATTCTGAAACACTTTTGAATGCCCGACAAATATTGATGATCCGGAAAATGCAGGATGATTTCTTCGGAAAGCTGACTACATCCAAGTGGGCCAAAATAACAAAAACCTCACAGGACACTGCAAGCCGCGATATTCAGGATTTGATCAATAAAGGTATTTTGCAAAAAGAAGAAGCTGGCGGAAGAAGTACAAACTACACGCTGATATGGTAGTTGGTGTATAATACTTAAAATGTCAAATGGAAATTCATCCCAAAAACCGCCTCACCAGCCAAATCACCAGATTCAAAAGCCCGCTGAGCAGTAGCATGGTGGTGATCGGGAAATAGAATCTAAAGTTTTCCTTTTCAACCCGGATGTCACCGGGCAGGCGGCCGAGCCAATGTAGTTTATCGCTCAGAAAGTACACGACAATGCCAATCAGGACAACCGCCAGACCGATCAGGATCAGATACTTACCTGTGGTTTGGGACATGGTTTTCGGGAAAGCTATTCAAGAATACCGAGCGCGAGTTCAATGTGTGCAAAATGATGCTTTACATGCCAGGCAGACATAGCCAATGCCTGTTTCTGGCTGATCCACATCTGGCGTACGGGATGGAAATACGCAATGTCCAGCTGCTCGGCAGTGAGGTTTTTGGCGAGGTACACATACCTGTTCCCAATACTTTCAAAAATGGCAAGTGAGTCCGCAATCGGATACAGATCAGCTTCCGGCGTTTTGACCCAGCCATCCATATTGATTAAAGTTACCTCCTTGTAAGCGGGTTCGGTCAATGCTTTTTTCATCCTGAAAAAGTGCACCAAATGGATATCGGCAACATGGTGGATCAGTTGCTGAACAGTCCAGCTGCCTTCGCGGTAAGTTTTGCGGAGATCCTCATCTGAAAAATTGGCAGCCAGCTCGCGGTAAGCCGCGGGTGCGGATTCGATCGTAGCGATTAGTTCGGCCAGTTCCTCTTCCGTATAGCTTTCCTGCGGAACAAACGGACCAATGGGATATTTTCTGTCTGTCATTTTTGAATGCATTTAAAAACTGAGAAGCACGTTAGTTTATCCTGAAACCCAGCTCAAAAGTAAGAAGACTAAACTTATCTGTTTTGAAGTCGGCGAGATCTCCCTTGATCCTGTTTATCAATCCTGCCTCATACCTTACATTAAACAGCAACCTTTTCACGGTATAAGAAAGCTCTAACGGTACCATTGGAACGACCGTTTTGTAATAATGATTCACGGCAAAACTCTGGTCAATGTCCGCGCCAATGAACATTGCGGGAGTCCGTGAAAGTGAGATCAAAGTGGCTTGTGTACTGATCCCTGCGCCTATCGAAAACGATTCAACAGGAAAATAATGGATCATCGCGGCGAGCCCGAGCCCATAATCCGAAGAACCAGCCTGAAAGTATCCGATATTAGAGCCGACATAATCTCTCATCATCAGCAGCTCGTCCCAATAAGTATGTTTGGAAAGATTAGCCTGCGCCTTGAAGCTGAAATCCTTATTAAGCGGTTTCAGCAATGCTGCACCTGTCCCAACGCCGCCAAGAAGTATTTTAGGCGACGAGTTTTTATCGTAACCTAAAATGGGATACATTCCTTTTGACCTGTTACCGACGGGCATGTAGAAATTTCCGTTTGCCGTAACATACCATTCTGTCTTCCTGCTTTGCGAGAATGATTCAGAACCAATGAACAGGAAAAGTAACCAGAGGCAGGACCGGAAGTACTTCATACCTTATAAAACGTTTTGACCAGGGTAATACCTCCTATTTCCACCACAATCCGATAAGTCCCTTTTACCTTACCTTCCAGATCGAACCTGATATCATCAGTTGGAACACCCGCTTCGACTTTCATTTCGGCAATCTGTTTTGCATTCGGATCAAAAAGGCGGATGATACAAGCTTGTCGCTGATCATTTTCAATATAAACAGCAATCTGGCTGGTAGCTGGATTGGGAAAGGCAACAACCGTCAGATCCGAGTCAATATCTGGTTTATTACAAGCAGCCAATGCAAACAGCACCAGCCAGATTGCCAACAGACTTCTCATACCTTTCTTGATTTTGCACCTACGAATAAGGCACCCGCGATCAGTCCCAGCAATAATATCGAGCTCGCAAGATCTATCTTACTACCCACTGCTACCGACACCGGCTCGAAGCGGAATTTGATGGTGTGCTTACCTGCCGGTACCCTCAATGCCCGAAGTACATAGTTGGCACGCAGCATATCCGCTGGTTTATCATCAATCGTTACCTTCCACTCATTTCTTACATTATAATAGATCTCCGAAAAGACCGCTAAACCTTCTTTGCTGGAATTACTTTCATAAATCAACTCATTGGGCTTGTAGCTGATCAGACTGATTTTGGCAGAAGAATCAGGCTGCAGACTGAGCCCCTGCAACTTGGAAGCAAACTTCTGATCAATCACTGCTTCATACCGTGGTTTTAGCGAATCGAGTGCCGCCATTTCAGCATCTGCATTCGGAACAACCTTGTAGCTGTTTACAAACCAGGCATGCCCCAATGCATCGGGATTGGTTTGCGCCACTTTATTACCCTGCGGATCCGGAACAAGGAAATACTTCGTGTTCAGCATATTGATCACATTCATATTAGGCTGCTGGCTCATTACCTGCCTTTCAAAAAGCTCCTGGTACCTGCGAAGCTTCGCACCGTGGTAGCCCCCGAGCGATTTGTGGAAGTTAGAAGCAGCCGCACTGTTGAATGGACCTTGTGATGATGTATTATCAAATACCTTATAATCCGGATCAGGATCTTTGAGAATCTGCTCGTCGGCGGGGGAAGGGCCGGTATTTCCTTGTGCCACATAATTGGACACAAAATCTTCGCTGTTCAGATAGCGTTTATCCACACCAAACAAATCAAAAACAATAAGGGCAATCAATACTGCATACAATGCGACAGGCTTGATCTTGTCCATCATCCACAGCCAGATCAGTCCCGCAGCAAGTAGTATAAATATCAGGCTGCGGAATGCATCGGCTTTCATCAGACTGACACGGTCCTGTACAATGGAGTTCATAATCTGCTGCGCAAATGCCTTATCCCGCGTCATCTGCTCAAACTGTCCCAATGTGGCTGAATCGTTTGCCGATTGAAAGCTGAAAAACACAGTTGGCAATACCGCCATAATCACCATCAAACCGGCACTGATTCCCAGCGAAATCGTGAAAGGCTTCCGGAATTCATTCCAGGTAATTTTCTTCTGAACAAGGATAACCAATGCCAGTACCCCCAGGAAAACCATCAGCAGCTGCGCCAGTGAAACCGCCATGGTCATCGCCCTGAACTTGTTGAACATGGGGAAATAATCAAAAAACAGGTAGTTCACAGCTGCAAAGCTTTTACCCAGTGCCCAAACAATGTAAAGGAGCACTACAGCGACAGCCCAGGATTTGAGCGGACTTTTAACAATAAAAATACCAAGTAAAAAAAGGAAGAACACGATCGCGCCTACATAGTTGGGACCACCCATAATCGGCTGATCGCCCCAGTAAAGCGGCATTTGCTGGATGATACTTTGCGCATTGCCCTGATCAACACCGCGGCCGATCAGCGTTTTGTAAGTTTCGGAATCAGTGGAAAGAGGCCCGTATCCGGCACCGCCATACGCATTCGGGATAATGAGCGTGAGCAGCTCGCCAAAACCGTAGCTGTATGTAAAAGCATACGTTTTGTCAAGCCCGTCGTTTTTGCCCCGACTGGCCGCAGCATCCTTGCTGGTCAGCTCTGACTTGCCGCGGATGGTTTCTTTGGTATAATCATAGGCATTCCACAACCGGGTAGTATGCGTTCCCACAGCCAGCACAGCCGCAAGCCCGAGGCCGCCGATCACCAATACCAGCTCTTTGCCGCGACCATTTTTGATAAAAGCAATACTTTCAATCACCACCAGGATTACAATCCCGATTCCGAGATAGTACGTGATCTGAACGTGGTTGGCGTAGAGTTCAAGGGATAAAAAGAATGCAGTAAGTGCCGCACCCGCGAGCCAGTGTTTCCGGAAAGCCAGTATAACCCCGGCGATCACTCCCGGCGCGTACATGATCGCGATTACCTGTGAAATGTGCCCGGCTTCAAGGTTAATGATATTAAAGGATGAAAAGGCAAATGCGATCCCTCCCAATGCCGCCAGCCAGCTCCCGGCGCCCATTACCAGGAAAAGCACATACGCGCTCACCATTCCGATCAGCAGGTAATTGGCAGGTGCCGGCAGGAGCTTGTTGATGCCCTGCCCTATTTTGGTAGAGATACTCGTAGGATAATCGGTAGCAACGAGGTAAGCGGGCATTCCGGCGAACATCCCGTTGGTCCACGATGACCATTCTCCTGTTTGTTTTTGATAGTCAATCACTTCACGCGCCGCAGCCTTTGCCTGAATATCGTCTGTTGCCACCAGTTTTTTGCCTTGCAGCACCGGAGAAACGTATACAATGGACAGAATAATAAAGCCCAATACAGCTACTAGGTGCGGCCAGGTATTTTGCCAGGAAATCAGGTTTTTCATTGTGATATTAAGTAAGCCTGCAGTTGGTGTAATGAATATTAAATTTCTATTAACCGGCGCAAATATATAAGTATTGATATATGTTTAGGGTGTAAAATCCGAATCTTGTTCTGGCAAATTTTTAACAGAATTAAGAGTCAGGTCATATATTTTAAGGAAATACCGGATAAATTTGCGGAAATTGTGACTTTAAGGTTCAAAAGTCGCGACACATCAAAAAGATAGAAGTAACCTGAAATTAAATGAAAAGAATTGGAGTATTTACCTCAGGAGGGGATGCCCCGGGTATGAATGCCTGTATCAGGGCGGTAGTACGCGGCGCTGTCTACCATGGTATTGAAGTTTTTGGAATCAGAAGAGGATATAGCGGAATGATTGCCGGTGATGTTTATAAAATGGACTCCCACT
>NZ_JBHYGF010000169.1:0-8394 GCF_051859145.1 Dyadobacter sp. | reverse complement strand
GTCTTCACCACAAGAGTCGACACGATCTACGGGGTTACTTTTATGGTGATTGCGCCGGAGCATGAAGTGGTGGATCATATAACTACGCCTGAGCAGCGGGCGGATATTGACGCTTACATTGCGATGACGCAGAAGAAGTCTGAGCGGGACAGGATGTCGGATGTGAAAACCGTGTCAGGTGCATTTACCGGGGCTTATGTGATCAATCCATTCAGCGGAGAGAAAGTGCCGGTTTACATTGCTGACTACGTTTTGGCAGGCTACGGAACCGGGGCTGTGATGGCGGTACCTTCCGGTGACCAGCGTGACTGGAACTTTGCAAAGCATTTTGATCTGCCGATTGTGCCGATCCTGGATGCGCAAAAAGACATTGAAACACAGGCGGATAATACCAAGGAAGGTAAATACATTAACTCAGGAATGATCAATGGACTTACTTTCCACGAGGCGAATAAAGTCTTGATCCAATGGCTGGAAGAAAAAGGCCTAGGAAAAGGAAAGATCAATTACAGGTTGCGCGATGCGGTTTTCAGCCGCCAGCGTTACTGGGGAGAGCCCGTGCCCGTTTTTTACAAAAATGACAGTACCGGTAATCCATTGCCTTACTTAATGGCGGAAAGTGAGCTGCCACTGAACCTGCCAGACGTAGATAAATACCTGCCTACCGAAACAGGCGAGCCGCCGCTGGGCCGCGCGCAGGGTTGGGCACACAGCTCCGGTAGTACTTACGAACTGAGCACGATGCCGGGCTGGGCAGGTAGCAGCTGGTACTGGTACCGGTATATGGACCCTAAGAATGAATCTGCATTTGCCTCGAAAGAAGCAATTGACTACTGGCAGAATGTGGATTTGTATATGGGCGGAACCGAGCACGCAACCGGCCACTTGCTGTACAGCCGCTTTTGGAACAAATTCCTGAAAGACAAAGGCTATGTACCGCAGGAAGAGCCTTTTAAGAAGCTGATCAACCAGGGTATGATCCAGGGACGCAGCAATTTTGTGTACCGGGTAAAAAGCGACGATTTCAAAAACCCGACTTTTGTGAGTGCGGGTTTGAAAGACCAATATGAAACGACAGCCCTGCACGTAGACGTGAATATTGTTCAAAACGACGTGCTGGATATCGAGCGTTTCAAAGCTTCGCGGCAGGATATTTCTGCCGAAAATGCCACTTTCATTCTGGAAGAAGATAAGTACATCTGCGGTGTGGAAGTGGAGAAAATGTCCAAATCCAAATTCAATGTTGTCAATCCCGATGATATTGTAGAGAAATACGGAGCGGATACTTTGCGGTTATATGAAATGTTCCTCGGCCCGCTGGATCAGGCAAAACCGTGGAATACCAATGGAATCGACGGTACTTACCGCTTTATCCGCAAGTTGTGGCGGTTGTTTTACAACGACAATGGACAGTTCGTGGTAAAAGATATTCCTGCCAAACCGGAAGAGCTCAAAATCCTGCACAAAACGATCAAGAAAATTGAAGAGGATATTGAAAACTTCTCATTCAACACGGGTGTAAGTGCATTTATGGTTTGCGTAAATGAGCTGAGCAGCCTGAAATGCCAGAGCAAAGCAGTATTGCAGGAGCTGGTCGTGCTGGTATCTCCTTACGCGCCTCACATTGCCGAAGAGCTTTGGGCAGTGCTGGGGAACACGGAAGGGGCAGTTTCAAAAGCCACTTTCCCAAAATGGGAGCAGCAGCATGTAGTTGACGCTGTTTTTGAATATCCTGTTCAGATCAATGGAAAAGTAAGGATTTCAATTCCGTTCCCGCTGGAAACTTCTGCGAAGGAGATTGAAGATGCGGTTCTGGCCGACGAAACCGTGCAGAAATGGATGGAGGGTAAAGCGGCCAAGAAAGTGATCGTAGTCCCGAAACGGATTGTGAACGTAGTAATCTAGCAGTTGTTTAAACAGCGAAATAGCCCGGTGCAAATCATTGCATCGGGCTATTTCTTTTCATGGCTGATTTCATATCTGGTCTATTTCACGGCTAGAATTCTTTCAACAGGCTGCTCTGTAAGCTCAAATTTGGTGACCTGTTTGTTTCCTTTGCCAGAGACTTCAATGGTGTAAACACCGCTTGGAAGCGATTGTACATTCAAGGCTCTTCTGAATCTGGTTATGTTTTTTCCCACCACTTCGCGGAACATCACAGTACCTCTCTCATTGGTCACCAGCACGATGGTGTTGTCATCGGTGTACTTGTCAATATTGATGTGGATGTTGCCTGATTTTGAAGCGAAGATCCCGGTTCCGAAAGTGGCTTTTTTGCTCTCTTTGTCGTCGGCAAAAGTATTTGATACAAATACAACAGTGAATGCTACTGCGAAGGCGATTGATTTAAGTAAGTTTTTCATGGCTAACAGATGTTTAAGGTTTCTTGTCTTTTTGTCCCTGAGGACATAATAAAGGTAGGCAACGGCAGGTACTATGTATTACAAAGTACATGAATGGCAAGATTGTAAAATGAATGGTAATACGGCCGGAATAGTGAAGTTTCGTAGTTTTGCGGTCTATGGCAAAAAGGAAAGCGAAATCCTCCCCGCAGAAAATACCATACTTAAAACCGCTGCCCCGAAAGGCCTGGGCGGTGATTGCGGCTGTGTTCCTGGTTATTGCTGGCATTATTTGGTGGCGCGATAGCAAGGATGAAAACCAGTGGGAGTTTGTTAGCAAATTCGGAATCCGGCTGCCGCTCAGATATGCAATCCACGGGATCGACGTTTCGCACCACAATGCAAAAATCAATTGGGATAAGCTGAAAAGGACGCGCTCCGGAGAGGTTGGGATTGATTTCGTGTACATCAAAGCAACCGAAGGCGCGACGCACCTGGACAGACAATTCAAAAGAAACTGGGCCGAGGCAAAGCGGGTAGGGATGAAGCGGGGCGCTTACCATTTCTATAACCCCCGGGTAATGTCCGACAAGCAGGTGCAGAACTTCATCGGTCAGGTGCGCATGGAACCCGGCGACTTACCGCCTGTACTCGACCTGGAAACACACGCAGGCCGCCCAGACGATATCATTATCAAAGGTGTGCGCAACTGGCTGACGCAAGTAGAAGGGCATTATGGCGTGCGCCCGATCATTTACGTAAATGAGCATTTTTACAAAAAATACATTGCCGGAAATTTCGACGATTACCCGCTCTGGCTAGCCGGCTATTCCCGTAACGATATCAGCGACCTCGCGCACGACGCCCAGGTACTATTTTGGCAGCACAGTGAAAAAGGCTGGGCCGACGGGATCAGGGGTTTTGTAGATTACAATGTGTTTTTACACGAACCGGAAGACTGGGAAGGTCTGGCCCCCTAGCGCCCCTGAGGGGAACCTTGCGAGGTGCTATTCCCCCTCAATCCCCCTAAGGGGGACTTTACTGGGTTTCTTAACGTAAGTGAATGAAACACCCCAACGCAAAAGAAAAGCCCCTTTAGGGGTTTAGGGCAAAAAGAAGCACAACGAAGAACCAACCAGCCAACCCCCTAAACAAGCGGTTCCTGCTGGCTCAAACAGTGAAAACTGCCCTGGCCCCCTTAATCCCGGAAGTGCTATTCCCCCTGAATCCCCCCTAAGGGGGACTTAATTGAGTTTCTACACGTAAGTGAATGAAACACCCCAACGCAAAATAAAAAGCCCCTTCAGGGGTTTGGGGCAAAAAGAAGCACAAGAAAAACTAACCAGCCAACCCCCTAAATAACCGGTTCCTGCTGGCTCAAACAATGAAAACTGCCCTGACCCCCTAATCCCGGATGTGCTAGGCCCCCTCAATCCCCCTAAGGGGGACTTAATTGAGTTTCTACACGTAAGTGAATGAAACACCCCCAAGCGCAAAATAAAAAGCCCCTTCAGGGGTTTGGGGCAAAAAGGAGCACACCGAAGAACCAACCAGCCAAACCCCCTAAACAACCGGTTCCTGCTGGCTCAAACAGTGAAAACTTCCCTGGCCCCAGATGATTTCAGTAGCTTCCAGTGGAATGATTTTTCTTCCCGCAAATGCTTTTTCCAGTATATCAATCGCGACCTGGTCATTCGGATTATTGAAAACCGGGACAATCACACCTGCATTGCAGATCAGAAAGTTGGCGTAAGAACCTGGCGTGCGGAACCCGTCTATTACAACTGCTTTCGGCATGGGCAGTTCGATGATATTCAGTTGCTTTCCATTCACAAGCCGCATGTTTTTGAGCATGGACAGGTTGGTTTGCAGGATTTCAAAATTCTCGTCGCTGCTGTTGGGTTCGATGCAGGCTACTACGGTATCTTCATTGATAAATCTTGTGGTATCGTCAATATGCCCGTCTGTATCGTCGCCTACAATGCCGCCTTCAACCCACAATACCTGCTCCACGCCGTAGTAGTCGCAAAGCTTTTGTTCGATCTGCTCCTGGCTTAAATGCGGGTTGCGGTTGATATTTAAAAGGCAAGATTTGCTGGTGAGTACACTTCCTGCACCATTGAACTCCACAGCGCCGCCTTCCATGATAATGCCGGGATTTACGGTAGGTAAGTTCAGGTACTTTGCCACAGCTGAGGGCGTGCGGTTATCGTCGTCGTAAGGCGGATATTTGCCTCCCCACGCATTGTGTCTCCAATCGACGATCATTTTCTGCTTCGTTTCAGGATTGATTACAAAAGCAGGACCGTGATCGCGGCACCAGGCATCGTTGGTAGGTTTTACTACAAACTCAACTTTGGAAAGATCCACGCCCGTGCGGGCCAGCTCGGCAGAGATGAATGTTTTGAGATTTTCATCATTCGCGATAATCCCCACATTTTCACCCGCACTGATCGCCTTGATAAAAGCCAGGTACTGCGGCCGCATTTGTGCCAGCTTTTCGCCTTGCCACGAAGCTTCGTTATGCGGGAAGGTCAGCCAGGTAGCCCGGTGCGGGTGCCACTCGGCAGGGAAAATGAAACCTGATTCTTTGGGGGTCGATGAAGTACGGAGCTCTGACACGGTAATGCGATTGAAATGGATTGAACCGCAAATGTCGGAAAGGTTTCGGGGGAAATCAATTATTCGCCACCATCACATTCTCCACCAGATAAGTCCCATCGACGGTTTCCAGGTGGTAGGCTTTGTTCACTTTTCGCGCATTCTCCTGTACTGCGCCTACTTTCCAGGAAGATACCAGGTCGGTGGAAGGTTCGTAATGATACAAAATGTCGTTTTTTGATAATTTCCGCATTCGCTTTTTGCCGTGCTTGGTCTGCACGCGGTGATCTGGTGTGGCTTCGAGCAGCAGGGCAGGTACAATCTTCTGATCTTTTTGTACTTCTTCGTTCGCAGGTCTGAGGTAAACTGCTGTCAATGCCGAGTAAGGTTCAGTAAATACATTGATCTGCTTCACCTGCGTAATAGTGCTTTTGCCGCCTCTGCACGTTTTTACATGCTCGCCGATTTTGACATCCGCCATCGGCTTCACACTTCCGTCGGCCATCGTCACCGGCGCACTGCCCGAAAAGTACTGGTACCGTTTCTTTTTCTTCAAAACCTTAATGGTAGCCTCCGATTGAATGCGCTCACCGGAGGTTTGGGCAAAGAGGTGAATGGATATAAATAACAGGAGTGAAATGCTGAATAGCTGCTTCATGCTTTGGATACTTTGACAAAAACCTTACTCAATGCATTCGGCACTGCACCCAGTCCAATCAGGAGCAAGCCTGCTGAAATAAGCGTGGTATTATGGGTGAAGAATGTTCCCGAGGAAAGGATTGCGAGGATTAGGATTGTGGAAAAAGGCAGGGAGAATGCAAGCAGCAATACTGCCAGTTCGAGGTCGAATGTGCGTTTTTCTTTGGGTAAACCTTTCGCGTCTTCTTTGAGGTTGAATGCCGAAATATGCGCCAGCGGCCAGAAGCTCGCCGCACTCAGCGGAATGACAATTGCAAGCAAAATCATCGCATAATCATTGATATTGAGCACATAAATCATCCCCGCGCTGATCAGCATGGTTATGCCTGCGCGAAAGAACAGTATGCTTGCTACGATCCGCTTTTTACCTTCTTTTAACTGAACAGCCAGACCAATGAACAGCAGCACAAGCGGCGTCATCATCGCGCTGGTTTTGTCAAAAAGATCAGTGACCAGTGAAGGTAATGTGCTGTAATTGATACCAAGGCTCAGAAGAATGATTGCGAGGAAAATCAGCAGGTTAATAGGTTCCTGGAAGAGGCTCAGAAAAAGGCTTTTCAGTTTTCCGCCCATTTTAGTCTCCTTATCGTCGCTGTTTTTCAAAAACATATTCATCGCCAGGATATAAAGCGATATCAATACAAAAAATTTGTTTCCCACATCCGCCAATGCAGCTATCGCCAGACTTTTTTCACCCAGGAACTCGGCAATAAACGGAAAGCAGGAGAGGCCCGGCGCGAGCGACGGAATAAGCATCATCAGTGTGCGGCCAGTCGGACTGTTTTTGTCAATCCCGAAAAGCGTAAATGCCAGCGGCGCCGAGAAGAACATCAGGAAGTTGAAAACCAGCGTCACCAGCGGAATGATGATCATGGAAGAATCAATGTCGATCTTCATCAAAGAAATGAAAATCGTCGAAGGCAATGCAACGGAAAGGATAATTTCTTTGATCCCGTTAGTCTGGTCCTTGTTTTTGAATTTGCTTTTAAGAAGCAAACCCAATCCAATCAGCAACAGGAGTGTAATGGTTTTTTGCAATGCATCACTCATAATCTAACAGAATTTGAATGGTAAGTCGTTGATAACGGGATTGAAGAGGGTATTACTTATGAGATAATTTTTTAAAGTAATTGGAGTGTGCTTCGATCGCCCGGCGTCTCGGTGTGTTCAGTGTGACGCTTCGACTTCGCTCAGCGTGACAAGGCGATTCCGCTGGTTTGCACTTCGACTGCGCTCAGTGTGACAAAGGCGTGTGACAACTGCTTGTCAGCCTGAGCGCAGTCGAAGGCACGAGCACTATGACTTATTAACTCAGCTGGTTCAGCGCGCCGACGAATGCTTTCATTTCGTCCATAGTTCCAATGCTGACGCGGCACCACGGCTTGTTTTGAATGTCAAACGATCTTACGGCGACGCCTTTGTCGCTCATCTTTGTCAGCAGTTCTTTGCCTGAAATCGGGATTGGGAAGAGTACGAAGTTGGTGTACGAAGGAATGTATTTGTATCCCAGTTTATCCAGGTTTTCATACAGATACAATTTCGCTTCGTGGTTCAGCTTGCGGGTGTTGCCCTGGAAATCTTTGTCGTCCAAACTGGCAGAAGCTGCGAAGATCGAAGTGTAAGAGATACCCATTCCGCCGCGGGTGATCTTGTTGATGCCAGCCAGGTAAGTCGGAAGCGCTACCATATAACCCACGCGAATTCCGGCCATTCCCATGATTTTGGAGAAAGTACGGGCTACGATTACATTTTTCTTTTGTTGCAGCAACGAAACCATGCTCTGCGTATCTGCGCCAACTGCCAGCTCAATGTAAGCTTCGTCTACAAAAACAGGTACTTTTTCCGAAACACGTGAACAGAAGTCAAGCAGGTCCTGACCTTTTGTAATGGCGCCTGTTGGGTTGTTTGGGTTACAAACGTACACCAGCTTTGTTTCGCTGTCGATTGCAGCTTCCATTGCTTTCAGGTCGTGCGACCAGTCGGCTGTGCAGGGAACCGGCTTCCAGGTAGCACCCACAGATTTCGCAACCTGAACCAGCGACATATAGCAGGGATCAGCCGAAACGATATTTCCCTTTCCATTCATGAATGTAACCAGCGCTACTTTTTCCAAAAGATCCGAAGAACCAGGTCCCATCATAATGTGGTCAGCAGGCACGCCTTCTTTTTTGGCTATCTTATCGATCAGGTCGTACATTTCTTTCCATGCATAACGGTTACCGTTTTTCACAGAATCTGCAACTGCCTTTTGTGCGGACATCGGCGGCCCGTAAGGGTTCTCGTTGGAATTCAGTTTCGCTATGATTTTAGGCGCTTTGCCGTCCTCGGGCAGAAAGTGCTCTCTAACCATTGGGCTGCGGAAAATGCGGTTTTCAGGGTCCAGACTAAGCGGCGCGTTTGAAAAAGCACCCATGCTCAGATGCGGTGCCAAAGTCATTCCTCCGATTGCCATTAAACCGGATTTAAGCAGATTTCGACGGTCCATTTTTTGAGTCATTGTAGTATTGTTTAGAATAGATGTGACGATAAATATTTGTGATAAAGTACTTGATTCAATTTACAAAATAATTAAAAATGCTGTCTGTGCATTGTACTTATTTTGAACTAGTTAGCCTGTATTTGTGAAAATCTTGTGAATGCAATTCCCTTGTAAGTTCCTGTCCAGGAAATCTTCGTAACAGTGCCTGCTTTCGGTGTCGGAACGCCCAGTTCAGCCCAGGTTTTGTCGATGGTTACCAGGCCTTGTGCATTG
>NZ_JBHYGF010000168.1:6690-29664 GCF_051859145.1 Dyadobacter sp. | reverse complement strand
AACTCGAAGGTACTTGCATTTACCAGGACTTTCCAGGATGAGACGATGCTGGTAATTGCCAACTTGTCACGCTTCCCCCAGCCGGTTGAACTGGATCTTGACCAGTATAAAGGATTCCAGCCGGTTGAAATTTACAGTAAAAACAAATTCCCGTCTGTTAAGGATAATACACCGTATTTCTTCACGCTGGAAGCTTATGCCTGTCAATGCTTTGTGTTACAAAAAACACATCCTGAACTCGATGAAGTACACGAACTTCCATTGCTGCAGCTTGACAAATGGAGTGATCTGATAGCACCGGACGTTGTGGATATGCTGGAAAACACCTTCCTGCCTTCATACCTGATGAAAATGCGGTGGTTTGGCGGGAAAGGCAAAGGGTTGGATAGCGTGAAGATCGTATCGCACGCAGAAATGCCACTTGGAGATAATCCACCTGCCTATATTCTGTTGCTGGAAACTACCTACCAGAACGATCTGCCTGAAATGTACCAGCTTCCACTGGCATTTGGTAAAGAGCCTTTCTCCTACAAGGTGAAAGAGGATTGTCCGCAAGCGGTTGTGGCAAGGATTGCGATAAATGGTGAAGAAGAAGGCGTATTATTCGATGCAATGTACGGCCTGGAAATGCAGCAGGCTTTGATCACCAACATGGCCAATAATGAAAAGATCCGCGCCAGAGACAGCGAGATTCTTTTTACCGGCAATGCAAATCTGGCTGCGCACATTCAGGAAACCGAGCGCGTGAAACCGCGTGTACTTTCAGGCGAGCAAAGTAATACTTCTGTGACTTACGACGGAAAGTACTTCTTCAAGCTTTACAGGAAAGTAGATCGCGCAATTAATCCGGATGTTGAAATAACCCAGCATTTGACCCACAAAGCAAATTTCCCAAATATTCCGGCTTATGTCGGCGCCATTGAATGGAAGCACCGAAATGGCTCTATGATATTGGGGATGATGCAGGAAATGGTAAGCAATGCAACAGACGCATGGGCAAATATGCTCGACCGACTGGATAGTTTCAACGAAAAGATCCTGCTAGGAGAAGCAATGGAGCTGCCTGAGCTACGGGGAACACTTACAGAGCCGGTTGGCTATGAAGATATACCTGACGAGTTGAAAACGCTTCTTGATGTACCTGTGGCAGAACAGGTGGCATTACTTGGAGTGAGAACAGCGGAAATGCACCTTGCACTGGCTTCTGACAAATCTTCGGAAGATTTCAAGCCGGAAGAATTTTCACTTCACTACCAGCGATCGGTATATTCCTCCCTGCAATCGCTCGTGAGGGTTGCTTTTCAGAGCCTGAGCCGCAATGCAAAAAAACTGGCGCCTGAGGTGAAAGAAGAGGCTGATAAGGTTTTGCAGATGAAAGACGAGATACTTGCCGAACTTAAAAAGGTGTACTCGCACAAGATAGATACTTCCAAAATCAGGATTCACGGTGACTATCACCTTGGTCAGGTACTGTTTACCGGAAAGGATTTTGTCATCCTTGATTTCGAAGGTGAGCCTGCCAGAAGTTATAGTGAGCGCCGCTTGAAACGTTCCGCATTGAGAGACGTGGCAGGTATGTTGAGGTCCTTCCACTATGCAGCCTATGGTAGCCTGTTCCTTGATAATCAGATCAGAAAAGAAGATATCGGAAAATTGATCCCTTACGTGGAGCAATGGTATCATTATATGAGCGGCTTTTTTATGAAAGCTTATCTTGAAACGGTTGGTGACAATCCTATTATACCAACAAGCAAGCAGGATCTGGATATTCTTGTACAAACTTTCCTGTTGCAGAAAGCGATTTATGAGCTCAATTATGAAGTTAACAACCGGCCATCGTGGGTAATGGTACCTCTGAGAGGAATCAAATCCATTTTGAAAAAAAATGACCCGGCGATTGTATAAACAAGCAAATATGACTGATCTTCAAAGTACCTCGTTTGCGAGAATGTCCGACTTCGACATTGACATGTTCAAGGGCGGCACGCATTATCACGCTTACAACAAACTAGGCTCACATATTGCAGAAGTAAATGGACAGACCGGCACCTGGTTTGCTGTCTGGGCTCCGAATGCGAGAGAGGTTTCGGTTATAGGAAATTTCAATGGCTGGAACAGGACAAGTAATCCTTTGAATGTCAGAACCGACGGTTCTGGCATCTGGGAGGGTTTCGTGGATGGGGAATACTATAAATACTTCATTGTTTCGCATTCTGGTTACCAGGTTGAAAAAGGCGATCCATACGCATATCATTGGGAAACGCCGCCGAGCACAGCCTCTATTGTGTGGGATTTGTCTTATCAATGGAGCGATGAGAGTTGGATGCAAAAAAGAAAAGCTTCCTCTCCGTTGGAAAAGGCAATCTCCGTTTATGAAGTACATATAGGCTCTTGGCGGCGCGTGCACGAGGAAGAAGGTCGCTTTATGACTTATCGCGAATTGGCTGCCGAGCTTCCCGAGTATTGCAGCTATATGGGTTTCACCCACGTAGAGTTCATGCCCGTGATGGAACATCCGTTTTACGGTTCGTGGGGCTACCAGCTGACAGGCTATTTTGCGCCTTCAAGCAGATATGGGACGCCACAGGATTTCATGTTTCTCATCGATGCACTGCACCAGGCCGGGATTGGCGTAATCCTCGACTGGGTGCCATCTCACTTCCCGACTGACGAACATGGATTGGGCTACTTTGACGGAACCCACTTATACGAACATGCAGATCCGAAAAAGGGATTTCACCCTGACTGGAAGAGCTTTATCTTTAATTATGGGCGAAATGAAGTGCGGGCATTTTTGATATCCAATGCGATTTACTGGCTGGATAAGTTTCACATTGACGCACTGCGCGTAGATGCGGTTGCTTCAATGCTATATCTCGATTATTCCAGAAATGAAGGCGAGTGGATTCCGAATCAATATGGTGGAAGGGAAAACCTGGAAGCAATTGACTTCATCAGAGAGTTCAACTCTGCAGTACACCAGTATTTTCCTGATGTATTTACAGTTGCAGAAGAATCAACTGCGTGGCCGGGAGTGACGCAGCCGGCGCAAAATGGCGGGCTGGGCTTTGACATGAAATGGATGATGGGCTGGATGCATGATACCTTGTCTTACTTCCAGAAAGATCCCGTTTACCGACCTTTTCACCAAGGGCAGCTGGCATTCAGCATACATTATGCATTCTCGGAAAAATTCACCTTGCCGCTCTCGCACGACGAAGTTGTTTATGGTAAATTTTCGATGATTAATAAGATGCCGGGTGATCACTGGCAGCAATTTGCAAACCTGCGGCTGCTGTATGGCTACATGTTTGGTCACCCGGGAGCCAAGCTGATCTTTATGGGCGGAGATTTCGCGCAACGTCACGAATGGCGCCACGATTTCAGTCTGGACTGGGATGAAAATCTGAATCCGTCACACAAAGGCATCCAGCTGGTACTTAAAGATCTGAATGCGCTGTATCAATCCGAACCGGCATTGTACGAGAAGAATTTTTCAAGCGAAGGCTTTGAATGGATTGATAATCAGGATAGCACGAACAGTGTACTTACTTGGATCAGGAAAGGCAATACACCAGGAGAAGAGTTGATTTTCATCGGAAATTTCACTCCGGTTGTCCGCACGAATTATCGCGTCGGTGTACCGAAGCCAGGCTACTATAAAGAGCTTTTCAACACGGATAACCTGAAATACGGCGGCTCAGATCTGCTTTGCGGAGAGGAGTTGGAAAGCTACCCAATCCCCAAGCACGGTAAGATGCACTCAATTCCAATGACACTTCCACCGCTGGCAATAGTAGTATTGAAGTATGACCGGGGATTTGATTGGTTGTAATTAGAACGTAATAATCAGATAAGGCTACCTCAATAAAGAGGTAGCCTTAATATGTACTACTCACACACTATTGAGTTAAAAAACCCATGTACTTCTCATGAAGGCAGATAGTTTAAGTTGTTCAAACTACTAGGATTAAAGCTAGTTGGTAGAGACACTTGTGATAACGGTGTTGTTGGCCGAATTGCTGTCACCGCCTGACCCAGTTAGAATAGTAGCGTTTATATTTTGAGTTACTCCACTTGAAATCCCATCCTTCCTTTTAATGGCAAAGCCTATTACGGCCTTCCCATTCGGTGAAATTACAGATTGAGAAGTTGCAGTTATAAAATTATCATTTTCTGTAAATGCCCAATTTGAATTTTCATTTGCAGCTCCACCTGGTACATTGGATGTTCCACTTTGAAGGGGATACGATATTGTAAAGCCACCTGGCTTAGTTATCCTCAGCGAAATAGTACCTGTCGTTGCACCACCTTTGATCTCGTACAAATTCACTACGAAATCCCTTTGTGCACCCGGAGTAAAGCTAACGCCACCAATTGCCACAGTAGGTGAAAGATCAGCACAATTCATGTAAGTAACCTCTATTTTTGCAGTTGATAAGTCTTGATTATAACAATTATTCGCTGCGTAGTAGTAGAAGGCATAATATGTGCCGGCACCCACATTCAAGTTTGAAATCGGACTTCCTGAATGAGTCGCATTTGAGAAGAACCGTAACTCCGCCCCTTGTGGTATCAATCCTTGAAAAAATTCTGTGACAAGATTAATTGAAGTTTTGGGGCATATAATCTGGCTTGACGTGGACTTTACAGGCACTGGAGGATTAATTGTAACTGTCACTGAGGCAGTTGATTTATCAGTATTAAAGCAATTTTGTGCCTGATAATGATAGAACGCGTAGTAAGTACCCGATGAAACCGTGTTAACATCACTTACCGGCTGTCCGAGATGTTGGTCATTTGTAAACCACACAAGGGAAGCACCATTCGGAAGCGAACCAGTAAACAAGCTATTTAAATCCACAAATTGAAATGGACAGGTATTTGTAACCTTATCAGTGCTAATTGGAACCTGCTGAGATCCGGTTACGGTAACTTGAGCAGTCGAATTATCAGTGTTATAGCATTCAAGAATTTTGTGGTATATAAATGCATAGTAAACGCCGGGAATTGCAAGTTTAGGATCGCTGTACTTTGCACCGGTATGATTAGGGTTTGTAAACCAGACAACTTCCTCATTATTAGCAATTGCTGATTGTACCAACGTAGTTAAGTCTGCACCTGCAGCACATTTAGCTTCCAAGCTGGCAGTGCTAAGGCTTACCTGCTCTGTTCCAGCAAGGCATTCGGTTAACGCATTAAAGCCAATATCCAAATTAACAAAACCACCCACTGTACTCGATCCCGTGAAGGTGAGCCTTACATTAGACAGCGATGGTGTAAATTTAAGTATTTTAGGGATCCACTTGCTTGTATTGACGCCTGGTGTAAAGGTAGTTGTCTGGCTAGTAAATGGTGTTGCTACCCCATTTGAAACAGTTGCCAATTCAATAGTAGCTGCCTCTCCGTATCCTGCATCAGTCAATCTTTTAGAGGACATTACATGGTATCGCAAGTAATATGTCTTGTTTGGCATAAGTCCCGTTAGAATAGTATGAGTTATTGCCGGAGCATTTACTAAACCTTGAGCAGATAGAAAAGAACCTAAAAAAGATGGTGCGGGGCCGTCCGGCGCTGGATTCCAGGCTTGACCGGCCAAACCTGCATAGTTCACTTCATTAGAAAGACTAAACGAGATAGCTGATGCATCATTAGTCCATCCATTTGGCATACAATATTGACAAGTATTACCCTGAGAAGTAGGCTTAACATTCGGTGCAGCAGCTTCTAAAAAAAAGAGCAGCTGTACAATAATTAAAAAGAACTTTGTTTTCATAGTTGAATTTTAGTGAGCAAAACGCATTTGTTTGTGATAGCGGAGGGTAAACGCTTATTCCATTCTACATTTAAGTTTTAAAAAGAGGCTGCCCCACACACCGGGCAGCCCTCTGCAATCACAAGCAAACTACTTCACAACAAGTATTTTTGAGCTTGTTTCTTCTCCATTTACATTCTTGATGCGGACGATATATGCGCCTGCATTCAATGGGCGAACATTAATGGTTTTCTGCGGACTTGCGCCGGAGTTATATACTTCCTTTCCATTCAAGTCAAACATTTGTACATCCGAGACGCTCGCCATATCCGGTATATCGAGGATCAATTCATCAGAGACAGGATTCGGGTAAAAGGACATTGGTGTTCCTTCAAATTCTATATCACGGAGACCGCTATACGCGCTGGTACCATCCTTATCAATCATGTGCAAACGGTATAGACTTTTACCTGAGAATGGTGCCTTATCGGCGGCATGGTAAGTGTAAAAATCTCTGCTCTCTCCAAGTGCTTGTACAGTTTCGAATGTCTGCCAGTTTTTACCGTCGCGACTTTTCTGAACATCGAATCTATCGCTATTTGCTTCCTCAGCAGTGATCCAGCTTAACTGAGCAGAAGACCCTTCTTTTGTTACTTTGAATTCCTGCAATTTGACAGGGAGGTTGATCTCGACTGGTGTTGTTGCTGTACTGTTGTCGTTACCAGTCAGGTTACCTGGAGTCTGAGGACCGTCTTTAAAGGCGAGAGTTGCAGTAATTACACCTGTACCAACTTCATTTCCAGTGAACCTGATGTAATAGGTAACACACTCCGCATTGGGTAGCGGCAAAGTATACAGCACACGGACATTGTGGTCGCCAGGATCATTGGTAATGGTTTCAACGGTAAAGCCCGTAACAGGAGTTCCATCTTCATTAACAACATCATTAATCGTTAAATTGTCAGGAAAGCTAACCAAAGGCCATAGGCGATTTGCAGGTGCAGTAAGCGTAGGATCCGGATCCTCGTTACAAATTTTTATCTCTACAGAGCCCATCGTCTTATTTAATATAGAAGGCTGCATCGGAGTCATATTAATACTGACATCTTGCGCAAACACAGACTGCGCGGGAATCGAGAGCATTGAGCCGAGGAATACTTGTAGAAGTGTTTTAGTTTTCATAGAGATAGTTTTGAAAATGATAAATGAAGAGTCAAGGTCTGGCTCTTCATTTGGACGTTGTCCAGATGAAGAGCTTTGACGCTAATTAGTTGAAACACTAGTAACTGAATTGTTATTTTTAGCATTTGAATCCCCTCCCGCCCCTGTGAGTATGGTAGGAGTAATGTTTTGTGTCAAACCTTTGGAAATTCCAGTTTTACGCTGAATTTTGAACCCGATAGTAGCGTTCCCGTTTGCAGGTATGGGAACATTGGAAGTAGCTGTAATGAAGTTCGTTGTCTCATTAAATGTCCAGTTCTTATTTTGATTTTGGGTTCCGCCTGCAACATTGGATAATGTATTTTCAGTCGGATAAGTGATGTTAAAGCCACCCACCTTGGTAATTCTAAATGACGTTGTTCCCGAGGTCTCCCTATTATTTACCTCATACAACTTCACGACAAAATCTCTACTAGCTCCTTCCGCAAAGCTTAGTCCATTAATTATAAGTGTTGGGGTCAGATCAACGCAATTCCGGTAAGTCACATCAATTTTTGCCGTTGAAACATCCTGATTGTAGCAGTTGTTGGCAGCATCATAATAGAAAGCATAGTATGTACCTGCTCCAACATTGACATTACTTAGTGGAAGGCCGCTATGATCAGGATTTGTGAAGAACCGCAATTCAGTGCCGCTAGGAATTAAACCTCCGAAGAATTGTGAAACGAGGTTGACGGATGTTTCGGGGCAAAGGATTTCGTATGAGGTTGCTTTGAGTGGGACAGCTGTAACTCCTGCCCCGCAAGGCGTAATCGTATTTGGACCTAAGTCTAGGCCTATAAAGCCAACTTTATTACTAATATCACCAACTTCTCCTGGCGTTTCTAGTTCAAATTCAGCTGTCGTTGCAGTTGAGGTAAATTCAAAGACTCCCGACCGCCAAACACTATGGTCCTTATCTTTCTGAAATTCGTGCTTATGTATAGCTCTGTACTGTCCTTCTTGCCTTATTCTAAAAAAGATCTCAGTGGTAAAATCATCCGAGAAATCTATTCCACCAGAGCTTTGTAGGTTGGCTTGAGTTGAGATTACTGAATAGCTAAATTTATACTTTTGCCCTGCAACTAAATTGCTAATTGTAGCTCTTGTGTATCCGCCGTGGATCCCGAAAAATGTAGTAGCTCCTGATGGGATAGGAGGCAAAACTGGTGTCCCAGGAATAACTGGTTTAGGTCCTATGAAAGGGATGTTGACTGAACCATAGTAGGTTCTGTCAGCAATCGCATATTCATTTCCTCCAATCGCGTTAGTCCAGCCTGTCGGCAAACACTTGTAACAAATATTATGTCCAGTTGTGGGTGGTATTGTTTGTGCATAAATGTTACTGACCGCAACAAATATGCCGATAAAAACGAGCAATAAAATCCGTTTCATAATCGAGTGTGTTTAAGTTCAAAATTTTCATAACCGTTGTGATTGGAGAGTTGGCGGATGTTTTAGATCCGGCCGTGTGACAGCGGGCCAGGCTGTCTGTCATGACTTAACTGACTCAAAGATGATGGAGAAATTGGAAGGTGTAGTGTTCTATTGAATTACCGGTTTCAATTCAGTGATTTAATGGCAATTCGACCTGAAATGAAGTTTAAAGCGGATTTTCGGTAGAGAGTATGCGGTTTGTACTTAATGCATTACGGTCATCAATTCTTGTCTCCTTAAAATAACCGAACCCTACCTTTCAGTAATCGTATCTCCACTTTATGGTGGTTCTACCATTAATTACAATGACGTAACTGTTCCATTTCTGGTATGCGCACTATTTACCTGACTATTTATCTTTTGCTCTTTTCTGTTCCCGTAAGTGCCCAGTTTATTTTCCAAAATCTGAATGAAAAAGCAGGGCTAAGCTCCAAGCATGTCAGAAGCATTTATAAGGATAAAGATGGGCTCGTATGGATTGGAACAGCCAATTCACTGAACCGCTTCGATGGAAATTTTATCAAGAGATATCCCGGGCTGAATGGACAGAAAGATTTGTTTGTAAATGCTATTATCCCGTACGATAATGACGACAGGCTGCTCGTAGCTACCTCAACTGGCTTGTTCACCTTTGACAAACGGCTGAGCCGGTTTAAGCCAGATCCACGCTTTAAAAAGTTGGCAGGCAAAAACGTTCTTTCTTTCAAAAGAGATTCAGAAAACCGCCTTTGGATTGTATGTGCGAGTGAATTATTTATTGTTCAGAATGGAGCAGCTATCCATGCGAAGGAGGTCTTTCCATTTCTAGAAGCGCTGGATGCAACTGATTTTTCCTATTCCGGTATCTCTGCCTTTTGCTGGGATGCATCCAGGAATGGCTTCTGGGTTGGTGGTGCCAACCCTACTTTCATCGACCTTGGCAACAAGCATATTTTTGACAGAGAGAACAATCCATTGAAGCTGGCATTTTTAGATCAGAACGTCGTCACTGCGATTGTACTCGACAGAAAGCAAAACCTATGGTTCAGTTCTACCCAACCCAAATCCCTTTCTTACTGGAACCCGGCTACCAATCAACTTAAAACTTACGACAAGTTAGGCGACACCAAAATTACGGACGGATGTAATTACCTCTTCATCGACAAGATGGACCGGCTTTGGATTTCGACCTGGATGTACGCTGCGTATATCAAGTATCCGAACAGAGAAATTGAGAAGATTCCATACAGCCAGGATGCACCCTATTCCATCGCTTATGGCCACTTCAATGATGCGCTGGAAGATGAAGAAGGCAACATCTGGCTGGCGACGATCAATGGATTAAGCAAGAACCAGGTCCAGGCCCCGTTTCGCTCTATTTACAAACTGCCCAGCTTTGACTTTTTTCTGGACACTGGATTTGCGCATGCCAATTCTATAGTAGTAGTGGGAGACACAATTGTTGCGGCCAAGGAAGACGGCGTGATATTCTACAACACCAGCCAGAAAACATATAAGCGCTATGTAGTCACTGCTAAAGAAGATCTTCGGCGAAACAGGTTTATACTCGCTGCGAAAGCCCGTGGTGCCTGGTGGTTTGCAGGAAATGATGGTATTTACTATTTGAAAGCAGGTTCTGATAAGCTTCAGAAGTTTACCAAAGTAAAAAATAGCCTCCTACAACCCATCCCCAACTTTGTTTTCGAAGATATCAAAGGCTGTATCTGGTTTCAGATGGATGGTCTGTACAGATATGATCCTATCACAGACAAGCTCGACCGGTTCGACGGAAAAGATCCCGCGCACGGGCTGTTCGAATACATGCGCTGCCAAAGCTACCTCAAACTGAAAAATGGCGACCTGCTGTTCGCGATGAACAAGTCGGGTTTTATCAGATATAGTCAGCGCTTTGACAAGTTCTCGCATATTTCAGTCGCAAACAGTGCACAGTTTTACGTACCAACCATGGTAGAAGATGATAATGGCATCATCTGGTGCGCCGCAACTGGCAGGGGTATATTAAAGATCGCTCAAAACGGAAGGATGATTGATAGTCTGAACACAGGCAATGGATTTCCGTTTGACTACATTTCCAGTCTGACCATTGACGCACAAAAATCAATCTGGGCAGCAAATTCGGATGGACTGCTCTTCTTCAAGCCATTTAACAAGGAAATTACGAGGGTTAATGTGGATCTCGGAAAGACCTTGCAGGACCATTGGAATTATGTGTATTCCTACCAAAAGAAGGTATATGCGGTTATGCTGGACCATGTTGTCGTGATTGATCCCTATAAGTTCTCAACGATTCCTATCAAGAAAGCACCCCGCATTACCTCGGTACGAGTCTTTGAAAAAGAGGTCACGAGTTACCATAAGCTTGAAGATCTTGAACTTGCCCCGCACGATAACTTTATTACATTTCAATATACCTCTCCCAATCACCGCGACGTACCAAGCCTGCAGTACAGTTACCAGCTTGGCGGACTGGATGAATCGTGGATCAATGCAGGCCGGAATCTTACAGCTTCTTACAATAACCTCCAACCTGGCTTGTATACATTCAGGGTCAGGAGTACGGATGAGAATGGGAAATGGATGCCTGTGTTTACAAGTATGCGTGTGCGTGTGCGGGCACAATGGTGGCAAACCTGGTGGTTTGCTTTTTTCTCGGCTACTTTCTTTGCATTCACAATGCACTTCCTGATAGACAGCCACCAACGCAGGAAAAGAAAAATGGCATTTGACGAGACAATTGACTACTTCGCCAATTCCGTGTACGGAGAAAATTCAGTGAGTGAGATCTGCTGGGATATTGCCAGAAACTGTATTACCCAGCTCCGGTTTGAAGATTGTGTGGTTTATCTCTGGGATGCTGACAAGAAAAAGCTGGTTCAAAAAGCCGCATACGGACCTACTAAGAATGTAAAGGAACACGAGATAATTAACCCGCTTGAACTCGAAATCGGCGAAGGTATAGTGGGTGCAGCCGCGGCGACGCGCAGACCTGTGATTGTGAAGGATACTGCGAGAGACAAGCGTTATATCGTTGATGATCAACGTCGCCTTTCTGAACTCGCAGTTCCTATTTTGCACGACGGAAAACTGCTTGGCGTCGTCGATTCTGAACATAGCGAGCGCGGCTTTTTTACTCAGGAACACGCGCGTGCTTTGATGACAATTGCTTCGATCAGTGCAACGAAGATTGCAGAAGCACAGGCCGAAGACCAGGCACAGCAGAAAGAGATCATGCTGCTCGAAATCAACAAAATGCTGGCTGAGAGCCAATTGATGGCACTTAGAGCGCAGATGAACCCGCACTTCGTATTCAATTGCCTCAATAGCATTCAGGAATGCATTGTTACAGAAAAGTACGGCGAGGCCAGCAAGTACCTCAATAAATTCTCGCGCTTGTTCAGAATGGTGCTGAATAACTCTGATAGAAACCTGGTGACGATCGAAGAAGAGGAAGATGTACTTAAACTGTACCTCGAACTCGAACAAATGCGGTTTGAGCAAAGCTTTTCATACGAGATCATCATTGATGAAGATTTGGAAGCAGAAGAAATCGTACTTCCCTCCATGCTCCTGCAACCCTATGTTGAGAATGCACTCTGGCACGGGCTCATGCACAAGAACGGCGACCGGAAGCTCACAGTCACATTCGAGCGAATGGACGATGACATTTTCAGATGCCTGATTGAAGATAATGGGATAGGCAGGAAACAATCACTTGAAATAAAGCAGTATAACAGCAAGGCAAAGCGGCACAAATCCAAAGGTCTGCAAATCGCAAAAGACCGGCTTGACTTACTTGAAAGACAGGGGCAACACGCTTCTGTGGAGATCATCGACAAATATGACCCGGAGGGAAATCCCGAAGGTACCCTGGTAGTAATCGAACTTTCAACCTTGTTAAGTAATACATAAACGTTATGATAAAAGCGCTCATTATTGACGACGAACAAAAAGCACGTAATGTACTCACGCATTACCTGATCAATTTTGTCAAAGAGAATGTGGAAATCCGCCATGCCGACTCGGTTAGGGGCGGGTTGAATGTTCTCAATGACTTTATGCCTGACATTGTGTTCCTCGATGTGGAAATGCCGCATCAGAATGGATTTGACTTTTTACTGCTCCGTAAGAATCCCAGCTACGACATCATTTTTACAACAGCCTACAACCAGTACGCCATTCAGGCGATCCGGTTCAGCGCATTGGACTACCTGTTAAAGCCCGTCGACCCGGAGGAATTGCAGGCTTCTATTGACCGGCATTTGGAAAAAGTCAAACAGAAATCGCAGCAGAACAATCAGCAACTTTACGACAACCTTGTTCAAAATATCGAGAAGAAGGAGATCAAAGATTTCCGGCTAGCGGTACCTTCCAGCGAAGGTGTGTTCTTTTTCACATTGGACGAAATTCTTCGTCTGGAAGCTGACAAGAACTATACTTCCATTCACCTGATCGGGAAAAGACCATTCTTATCCAGCAAAACTTTGAAGCATTTCGATGAAATGCTGTGTGAGTTCAACTTCATACGCACGCACAAATCACATCTTGTTAACCCGAAATACATCAAGCAAGTCACACATAATAACCAGTTTGTATTGCTGACTGACGGCTCCCGCATCGAGATTTCCCGTCGGAAAAAAGATTCGGTTCAACAATACCTGAAACTTAAATAAGGGATTTTTAGCTGACCTGTTGGTTGAATAAATGGCTTAGTGCCTGTTGCGGATCTTCACAAAAGCCTGCATGTACCTTTGATGTTTGCAAAATGGTGCTCCTGGTCGCAGTGAGCCACCGGAACCTGGAAGAAAGCGGCAAGCTGCCGATCGCCCCGCCTTCTTTCCGGCCTTCACAAATTTGTCTGAATGCGCGTAAGTACGATTGAATTTGTTCGAGATCAATATCAGCATTGAATGCATTCAGCCTCGTCAACTCACTATCAACAATAACATCCAGAAACTGCCGGCCTGAACAGTACAAAACTACGCCGACATTGATAAACTCTTCACGCTCCACCCTGGGCACAACGCGAAGCACGGCATACTCATACAGCTGCTTGTCTTGCATCGGAGGCGGCTTTTACAAATATGTTGGAATGTTGAAGTCTCCGCGTCAGAAACTCGGTATAGGCACCGCGATGCTCCGCTTCGGATTCAAAAGGCGTGTCTCTCACCAGCCACTCGCCAGGGATCATCGATACAATTTTCTCGATTGTCTCAGGGTTCAATAGCTGCGTAAACTCGGCATCAACTGCTTCGAGTTCACTTGCAAGTTTAAGCAAAACATGATCTTTTATCTGCAAAAATGGGCGTTCAGCCTGCTCCTGCCAGTTATTCCAGGAATGATGAAAATACAGGGATGCCCCATGGTCTATCAACCAAAGTTCCTTGTGCCAAATGAGCATATTCGTATTTCGCACGGTTCTGTCCACATTGAGTAAAAAACAGTCCAGCCAAACGATCTGGGATGCCAGGTGTGCATCTATTTTGCTTACAAGCGGATCAAAAGTAATTGAACCCGAGAGGTAATGCATTGCCAGGTTAAGTCCGACACTGGCTTTCAGCAGATCCTGGATTTCTTCATCCGGCTCTGTTCTGCCAAATGCCTCATCCAGCTCAGCAAAAACGATTTCAGGAATTCTCATTCCAAGAAATCTCGCAATTTCTCCACCAATCAATTCAGCAATAAGCGCTTTAACTCCCTGACCAGCGCCACGAAATTTCAATACATATAAAAAATCATCATCCGCCTCCGCAATCGCCGGCAGCGACCCGCCCTCTCTCAGAGGGGTAAGATATCGGATCACATTTACTGTCCTTAACTCCGGCAAACTCGTATTCCGCTCCATAGGAACCATATTTTGAAAACGTCAATATAGGAAATTCGAACCGTTTGACTACTGATTGGTCAAAACGATCTTTCCAAACTGCTTGCCCTGGTGCATGTAGTCCAGCGCGTCCTGTGCATTTGCAAGACCTGGATATACCTTATCTACAATGGGTTTGATGTTGTGCTCGCTCGTGAATGCCAGCATGTTACTGAAGTCTTCCAAAGTTCCCATTGTTGTACCCAGAATGGACAGGTTCCGCCAGAAGATTTTGTTGGGTGCGATGTTGCCGATCGCGCCGCCGGTACCACCAAAAAACACGATCCTCCCGCCAGCCCGGGCTGCATCGATCAGGTTGATAAAACCCTCACCTGAGGCACTGTCGACGATTACATGAAAGCCGCCGGTTGCTTCCTTCGCTTTTGCAACCCAATCTTCCGCTTTGTAATTGAAACCACCAAGAGCCCCAAGCTTTTTCGCGCGCTCAATTTTCTCCTGCGAACTGGAAGTAACCCACACCTCTGCGCCGGCAGCGATTGCGTATTGCAGCGCAAGCAGCGCAGTACCTGCTCCAATGCCGGTTACCAGTACTTTTTCACCTGGTTGTACCAATGCCCTGGTAAACAATGCACGGTAAGTAGTAACACCCGCCAAATGCAATGCGGCGGCCTCTTCGTCGGTGAGGTGCGCCGGTTTAGCATGTATGTATTTTTCATCTACCGCAATGTACTCGGCAAATGTCCCCGGCTCAGGGTTTCCCAGAATCTTGAAATTTTCTCCAAAAGCTGCGGGGTTATCGCCCCAGTCGTGACTTGGATTAATAATTACCTTCTGCCCTACCCAACGCTGATCCGCATTAGCCCCTACTTCTTCAACCACGCCAAGGCCGTCCGAACCCAGTATCAATCCTGATTTCGGACCGGCATAGCGGCCCTTTTGTATCCACACGTCACGATGGTTTAATGCAGAAAATTGCAGTTTCACCAACACCTGGTTAGCGCCAGGTACAGGCTTTTCCACTTCTTTGACGATCAGCGGCTGGTTCGTTTCTGTTAAAAAAACTGCTTTCATGATTTTCAGCTAGTTGAATGATGGTGGAATAATATTTGAAGGTTGTTAAAGTAAAATCAGGAATTATCCGTCAACATAGCTAAACAAGAAAATCATGAAAGCGTTTCCATTCATTATAGCACTTGTATTATTTTCCGCTTCAAACTCATTTTCGCAAAAAGCCAGGTATACCGAGCGAACCAGTGAAACGAGAACGAGCCTTAAAACTGTTAAGAAGGATTCGTCAGACGTAACTGCGATCCTGAAAGATTCATCCAATGCAGAATCCGGACCTATTTTGAAGGATGATGGTTCGGTGAGTACAACAGGTACAATTGACGGTCGCAGCAGCACCGGCCGCCCTGACGCTGATACCACGACGAGTTATACCGTAAAAAGAAAAGTGAGGACGCTCAACCCGGGCGAAACAACCAGAACAGATTCAACCAGAAAGCGTAAAAAACCCTGATCAACTTCATGTTCCCAATTCTGCTCATTGCGCATTCAATTACCCGTTGGTTTGTAGTAAGCACCTTATTGATAGCAATATACCGGGGCATCCGTGGGTGGAGGGGAGCAAAAAAGTTTACCAAAAGAGACGAATCGCTGCGACATGGCACTGCCACATTCGCGCACATTCAGATGATGATCGGGTATTTGTTGTATTTCAACAGCTCGTTCATCTCCTATTTCCGCTCCCATTTCAAAGAGGCAGTGCAGCATTTCGACTTTGTCTTTTTCGGAATACTGCACATTACCTTGATGACGATTGCCGTCATCATAATTACCATAGGATCATCGTCCGCCAAGAGACAACAGACTGATCTGGCTAAGTTCAGGATCATGACGATTTGCTATCTAGTAGCAGCGATCATCGTCTTCATCGCCATTCCCTGGCCATTTTCTCCACTCGCAACCCGACCTTATCTGAGAGTATTTTAATGTTGCTAAATCAAAATCAGTTAACTACTTGCCCTTCTTGGTTAATTTCAGATTCTCTTTCCTGTACGCACCCCAGCCTGTCCATAACTCCTGCAAGACAAGATTTTTACCATCAAACTGCGTTACCGCATAATACCAATTGCGCGGCGGACAGTTTTTGGCGGCACCTGGCGGTTGTTTATCTTTCATTAAAAATGATTTTTCATCCAGCCAGTGAATGAGCAAAGTATCCGGATCCTGGCAGGTTATCTCATTGCGCCAGATCACTTCTTTGTCGCTAAAAAATTCGAAACCTGCGCAGCTTGCTTCATTCAGAATAAACCTTCCTCTGATTTCGGAGAAATCAGGTGCTGCTGCATTTCTGTCGCTGCTGCTAAATGCTGCCAGAAAAAGCGTCAATAAAAAAGTAAGTTTCATAAACAGAGATCTGGTTGGTTCAAGTTATTGAAAACGCCAGTCGAATGCGCCTTTGCGGAGATTAATGCCGTGTTCAAGATACGCTTTCAGGAAAGCCAGAAAGTAAGCCCAGCCTTCTGTATTGCCTCTGAGCCAATCGATTCCTTCCGGGGTATTTTCCATAAATTTCTCGGTAATCCGCACAATCGTTGTCCCTCCCAGTGGTTCCAGTGTAATCTCTACCAGTGTTTCATTCCCTTCCTCACCCCAGTAAAAGGAGATGAATTGATGATGCGTAACTTTCTCAATCATCACAGGAACGTCTACATCCGTCTCTGGAAAATGCCACGTCAGATTGGCGCCTTCACGGATATGTCCGCTGCTATCAGCGATAAAATAATTCACCATATGAACTGGATCAACAATCGCGTCAAAAACCTCCTGAGGCGTTTTGGCGATCTGTATCGCAGCCTTGCTTTCCAATTTCATGCTTTCCATTGAAATCAAAGTTTTAGTTGAAATTATTGGTTAACTGATATTCTGACCGATTGCAAAACCTAGGCCAGTTTACTAAATCTTTCCTGACAGAAAAGAAATGAAGACCGTTTTAAAACACAAAAAAACCCTCCATTAAGAATACCTGAATGGAGGGTTGAGTAATTAATCTTAATCAGCTAACTATTTCTTCTGCTGCGACAGGAATGTAACGAGTGAAGCAAATTCCTCGTAAGACAGCTCGTTGGCCAGTCCGGGAGGCATCATTGAGGTTTCCATTTCTTTCCGCGACGTGATATCTGACACTTTAAAGGTGTAAACTGCGCCGGTAATATCTCGCAATACCAGCTTCTCAGCCGACTCCTCAGAAACAAAGCCCATAAAGCTCTTCTCATCCTTTGTCGTAATCAGTACCGATGCAAATCCCTGAGAGATCGACGCATTGGGTTTCAGTATCGATTCTGCAATTTGCTCGCGGTTCATAATTGAGCCAATCTGGCCCATATAAGGTCCTTTTAATGGTCCATTGCGGTTGATGCTATGGCAGGCTACGCAGCCTTGCTTGGTAAACAACGTTTTTCCAAGCGCCGGATCGCCTTCGATTTTCGCGATCGCCAGCATGACATCTTCAATGGAGTTTTCGCCAACCTGTCCTTTTTTGTTCTGGATTTTGGTCAAATCAATCTTCAACTCCTGTTTTTCAACTACAATATCTTCTCCCCCAAATTCATCAATACCCATTCGCTGACGACCATTCAGGTCGGCAAAGAATTTCTTTCCATTCTCATCTGCCTTACTCCATTGCTGCATCAGAAAACGTTTGATATCATCCGAAGAGGCCCACGTTACGGCCTTGTAGTATGGTCCGTGTGTATCGGGACGGGTACTCCACCACCAGGATCCGTCGTAAGGTGCTTCTTCTTTGTAAAGTCTGCCCAATGTTGTCAGGATCTGCTTTTTGAGCGTTTCATCTTTCGTTTTATCGTAAGCTGCAATCAAACCCGAAACCGCCTTCGGATCGTGCATATAGCGCAGCGCCCAAAGTGCGAGTGTTGAATTTTCGGTACCAATTGCCTGTATACAAGCATCTACCGCATTGATTGCAACCAATGCGCGGACTGCCAAATGCGGGGGAACAATGGCGGAGTTAGGGGTCGCGTGCGGACCTTCTGTTCCTTTTGCGGGTGACACAAACGAAGACGGTACCTTCACCGCGAGCAATGCAGAAGCCGCCTCAGCACGCCCCAGCCTGCCTAATCCGATGGTAGCAGCTGCCTGCACGCGCGGCGAGCTGTCTTTCATTCCTTTTATAAATGGTTCAAGAGGTACTTTTTCAAGAGCCTGCTTTCTATCTGCCAAAGCACGGAGTGCAAATTCACGCATTGCAATGTCGTCGCTTAGCTTAACCAGACTAGCCACTGCATCTTTGCCCGCTGCCTGCGCATAAGTGTATAAACCAGCTACCCTAACGTAAAGTGGAAGCGCCTTATCCTCCACAATTTTCAACGAAACTTTTGCCGCATCTTTTGGAAAACGTGCCAGCAGTTCCTGCTGACCTGCCAGCCGCTGCACAGCGCTTTCTGATTTCAACAGCGCTTCAAGTTCTTTGACATTCGACTTCCTGACATCCTTGAATGCCTTGTACTTCCACCCTTTCGGAACAGCCCGAACAACAAATCCTTTGTCTGGGTTACCCGAGTATCCCGCGCCATCCCACGCAGCCAGGTAAACGCGGCCGGAAGCGTCAATATCCAGGTCAGTAACTTGCGCCAGCTTGATAAATTCTTCTTCTTTTTGTGTGAATGTAGCGCCGTCAGGCTGTACGCGGTGTACATATATCTGGCTGCGGCCCCAGTCTGCCATCATAGGGACACGGTTATATTTCGCCGGCCAGGTCGGATCATCCATAAACAAAGAACCCGTTCCGGAGCCACCGCCCAGATCGATCAGTGCAGGGATAATTTCTTCGGTGAAGTTTTTAAACAAAACCGGATAACCATATTCTCCCGACTGGATCTGGTTACTAAAACGAATGTTCCAGCCGCCGCCGTCATTCGTATTATCACGTGTAAAAATGTTCATGTAAGGATCAATCGCCACGTCGTAGATATTGCGCATACCGTGGGTGTAAACCTCCATTTCAGTTCCATCCGGACGAACGCGCACGATCCCGCCGCCCAGCATCGTGAGCTTTTTACCCGAGCGATCCACTGCCTCATGAAATCCGAAATCGCCAACCGCGATATAAATCCATCCATCGATCCCCATACGAATTCCGTTGGTAGCGTGGTCGGTCCCGCGGCTTTGCAGGAACTTTGGATTACTGATTCCCTGGATCAAAGTAGTAGCAGGTCCGTCGGCAACTCCGTCACGGTTTTTATCTTCAAATACAACCAGCGCCATGCCCGAAGCTTTTCCATCCGCAAACGTGGTATGCAGCACAAAAAGCTGGTCGCCCATTGAAATGATCCCGCGCGGATCGTCCACTTTTGCGAAAGTTGTATGCTTATCAACCTTACCGTCATTGTCAGTATCCACAAGCCGCACGATACTCCCTTTTCCGGGATCTTTGCCAAGCGATCCGATCATATCAACGCCCACATACACTTCACCCGTAGCTGCTACTGCGAGACAGGCTGGACTTGGTGTTAGCTGCGGACCAGCAAATGGTGTGACATCAAGCTCTTCCGGCCAGCTGGTGGCATTGGGAAGTGTGTCGGCTTTTACCAGCATTTTCCTGGTTACAGGATTTTCACTGCGCCCGATATTCCAGTCATTCCAGCAAAGCAACAGAAATGCGGAAAACAGGCTGAATGTAATTTTTAACATAAATGATTGAAATGCAGTCAGCTCGGCGAAGCCGGCCAGGTGATTAAAGGTATTTGGTGAATTTAAAATTGAAAATAACTTATAACTACTCTAAAATGATGTTCGCACGGAAAATATTTTGTCCGCATCCGAACAATGCGCGCCGGACAAATCCGCCTTCCAGCCGCGTATGAACGGTTTTTGGTAACTGGCATTTAATTGTTAGCAAACCATAGCTGGTAGCTTTCTTTTTGGAGCTGGCTACTCTTTCTTCTTTTTAATTGAATAAATATGGTCAGCAACTACATTAAAATTGCGCTTCGGAACATGTGGAAGAACAAAGCTTTCACATTCGTTAATCTGACTGGTCTCGTCGTCGGCATTACGGCCTGCCTGCTTATATTACAGTATGTCAGTTTTGAGCTGAGTTTCGACGAGTTTCACCGCGATTCAGACCGGATTTACCGGGTTACCAATGACCGCTTCCAGCAAGGTAAGCTGATACAGCACGGCACGATAACCTACCCAGCCGTCGCCCCTGCTTTGGCCAAAGATTATAATGAGGTGGAAAGTTATACGACCGTTTCCAACCCGGGTACATTCAAGCTGCGGAAAGATCAGAAGATCTATGAAGAAAAAGGGCTCTATGCAGATGCCGGGTTCCTGACATTTTTTACATTCCCGCTTGTCGCCGGCAATCCGGAAACAGCTTTGAAAGCACCAAATTCGATTGTACTCTCCGAAAGTAATGCGAAGCGAATCTTCAATGCAGATCCGTCCCAATATCCAGCACTGATTGGTAAGACGATTCTGGTCGATTTGGATACAGCTCCTTACCAGATCACAGGGATTATGAAGGATATTCCTGCTAACTCACACCTGAAATTTTCGGTGTTAATGTCCTATCAAACCCTGGCGCGTAGCTGGGGAGACTGGGTTAATACCAGCTGGGAAAGTTCGGATATGTGGCATTACATCAAGTTGCGGGAAGGTGCGAAGGCGGCGGCATTGGAAAAGAAGCTACCCGCATTCAGTGACCGTTATTTTAAAGGAGATAAAGTCTCCGGTAGTGTCGAGCAATTCCATTTGCAGCCTCTTAACAAGGCACACCTTTATTCTGATTATGAATATGAGATCGGACAGGTGAATAACGGAAAGGCTGTGTGGACTATGCTGATTATCGCTGCATTTATACTCCTGATTGCCTGGATCAATTACATTAACCTGTCCACCGCCCGCTCGCTGGAAAGAGCCAGGGAGGTGGGTGTCCGCAAGGTAGCAGGCGCAACATCGGGCCAACTTACTTTCCAGTTCCTCTCAGAATCGGTGTTACTCAATGCATTTGCATTCGTACTTGCAATTGTGCTTGCGTTACTTTTCCAGCCTTATCTCAACCAGCTCATAGAGAAGCCACTGTCATTTAATTTGCTTACGGGACAAGGTTACGGAGGTTCGGCAATGGTATGGATACTCGCGCTGGTATTTGTATCAGGCACATTATTGTCCGGCTTCTATCCCGCATTTGCCTTATCAGGTTTCCGGGCGATCAGTGTTTTAAAAGGCAGTTTCAAACGTTCTGCAAACGGGATCTGGGTCCGGCAGTCGCTCGTGGTATTTCAATATACCGCCTCCATGGTGCTGATCGTAGGCACATTCATTGTGTTCAAACAGCTCGAATTTATGCGAAAAGAAAACCTGGGGTTCAATATGGAGCAGGTACTGGTAGTGCGCGGCCCCGAGTTGACCCGCTGGGATTCTACTTCCATTGACCGCATCAACAGCTTCAAAACCGAGCTACGGCGCTACCCGCAGGTGCAGGCCGCGAGCTCTTCGGCAAATGTATTCGGCAACCGGCTGAGCAGGAGCTTCAACATCATGCGCGTGGGCGCAACGGAAGGCAAAGGTGTTACATTCAGCAGAATGCCGGTCGACGCCGATTTTTTTGAAACTTATCGTATCAAAATGCTGGCAGGAAGAAACTTCCTTCCTACTGACTCCAATCAGGACTCACAGAAAGTCAAGAATGCAATACTTAACCTTTCCGCAGCCAAGTTGCTGGGTTTTAATAATGCAGACGAGGCAACTGGTCAGAAATTTTCGTTGAATGGAAAGGAATGGGAGATTGTTGGCGTGGTCAGCGACTTCCATCAGCAATCATTGAAACACGCTATCGAGCCGATTGTATTCGCCCCATTTTATACATTGAGCGGCTTTTTTTCTGTCAAAGTGGCAAGTTCGGATGTTGAAAAAACGGTTAATCTGGTCCGGAAAAAGTACCAGGATTTTTTCCCTGGAAATCGCTTCGACTACTTTTTTATGGATCAAAAATTTAACGAACAATACAAAGAAGACCGCATTTTCGGCCAGGTTTCCAGCTTCTTCTCTCTGCTGGCAGTATTGATAGCTTCACTGGGCATTTTCGGTTTATCTTCTTACACCATTGCACAACGCACGAAGGAGATCAGCGTGCGAAAAGTGCTGGGCGCCACTGTCGGCAGTATTGTTGCATTACTTTCACAGGACTTCATAAAGCTGGTTATCATTGCCATTGCAATCGGCTCACCAATCGCGTGGTATGGGGTAAGTCAATGGTTGGATGATTTTGCCTATAAAATTGAAATCTCCTGGTGGATGTTTGCCTTAGCCGGATTAGCAGCAATCATCATCGCATTCGCAACAGTAAGCTCACAAGCCATCAAAGCAGCACTCATGAACCCGGCGAAGGTTTTGAAGGGGGAATGAGTGAATGAGTGAATGAGTGAATGAATGATTGAATGATTGAATGAGTGAATGACTGAATGACTGAATAAGTGAATGAGAATATTTGAATAAGTTGGTTATACAGTAATAAAGCGGCTTAGAATGCTAAATAGCTGCATTGCGCGCGCCAGCCTAACACAACCGAACTAACAAACAAAAGAAAATCCCCTTGCCGTCGGTTTCAACCGACGGAACCTAAGAAGCTGAAAAAATGTCTGGATTGGAATGTCAGTTTTTCAGGTTTTGTGTAGTGGCACAGAGGTTGCTTTATGGGGTTTTGAATGTGAAATACTTCCATTTTACTTTTTAG
>NZ_JBHYGF010000168.1:0-6680 GCF_051859145.1 Dyadobacter sp. | reverse complement strand
ATTTAACACTTAAAACGAGGTAAATTATGTCACTCATCAGAAAGAACCGGGATACGTTCCCAGTGTTTCCGAACTTCTTTGATGACTTTTTAAGTCGCGATCATTTCAATTGGAACAACTCCAATTATTCGTCAACAAGTACGACGATCCCTGCGGTGAATATCCGCGAAACCGATGACAATTTTGAAGTTGAAATGGCGTCGCCGGGAATGGACAAGAAAGATTTCAACATTCGTCTCGACGGCAATACACTTACGATTTCCTCAGTAAAAGAACAAAGAGAACTACTCGCGCAGGGAGTTCAGCTACCAGTCTTTCCAGAGAACATTCGTGTTGCCCAAGGATGTGGTCGATGAAGACAGGATCAGCGCACAATATGAAAATGGTCTGTTAAAGCTCCGGATTCCGAAACGGGAGGAAGCCAAGCAAAAAGGACCAAGATTAATAGAAATCCAGTGATGTAAAAAGGGGCCGGTTGGCCCCTTTTTGTTATTTAATGCATGCAATCTCCTACTTTCTTTCCTTAATCAACTGAATGGCACAGGATTTATGATTGTAGGAAGATGTACTTATTCTATCATCGAATCTTATGAAAATGAAGGGTAAAAGCGTCATCGCTTACGATGTATACGCGCCCACCAACGTAACAACCATGTTACGCCCAAGAAGACAGGAAGGCCAGTCGGTTCTTCAGGAAGGTTTTGAAATCATCCCTTCCGTGCCATTCTCAGAATACACAGATCTCTACGGCAACCCCTGTCAGCGCTTTGTGCTGCCGGTAGGACAAGTTACCATTTCTACCGAGGTGCAGGCGCAGGTAAATGTAACGAAGCCGATTCCAAATCCGGTGCCTGCTTATATGATGATCGGCGACCTGCCTGATGAAGTAATGCATTACATTTTGCCAAGTCGCTATTGCGAGTCTGATTTGCCGGAAATCAGCAAACTTGCTTTTGAAATCGCAGGTAACTTTGTGCCTGGGTATGATCAGGTGGAAGAGATCAGGAAATGGATCCATAACAATATTAAGTATCAATACGGGGTGACCAATTCGACTACAACAGCCCTGGACCTGGCGCGTAACAGGATCGGAGTATGCCGTGACTTCACCCATTTGGCGCTCGCGCTTTGCAGAAGCCTGAGTATTCCTGCGCGTATGACAGTCGGGTATCTTGACAAATTGCAGGAAATGGACCTGCACGCGTGGTTTGAAGTGTATATCGGCGGCGACTGGTACGCTTTCGATGCGGTTCAGGAAAAAACCGAAGGATACCGGATTGAAATTGCACACGGCAGGGACGCAGCAGACGTGGCCATGGTCACACAATTTGGTAATGCTACATTGAAATCGCTTCACGTGGAAGTGCAGCTCCTTGAACCGGAACCTGGTCAACAGCAGGCGCAGCAGCAGTAATGCCCAGTCTTTTCAACATAAGTCAATTAAAAAATGCTTGCCGGATTCAGCAAGCATTTTTTATACAAAACATCATCACACATTGCATTATCTCACCTTTACTCCCAAAATAATCCCTGTGGCCCAAACTTGTTTTGTAAGCACAATGTCATTTCTGCTATCAAGGTAATTGACAAGATTACGCGCTTTTACATCGTGACCCTCCGGCCAATTGGGCTGAGGAAGCATATCATCGATAATGTAAAATCCGCCGGGATTGAGCATATCCAACACCTCGTCAAGAAGCAGGTACTTACCGTGCCAGGTATCGGCGAAGATGAAGTCGTATTTTTCGTCTTGATGCGCTTCGATCCACGCTGCTCCGTCTGTCAGTTCCAGCGACAAACGTGGATCATCTCCCAGATAGTGGGACGCTATTTTCAGGAACTTATCCTCATTATCAATCGAAACCAAACTGGAATCTGCGTCCATTCCGTCAAGGATCCAGCAGGTCGACAAACCTGTTCCGGTGCCCAGTTCCAGGAATTTACCGCCCGGCTTGGAAGCAGCGAGTGTTTTTAACAATGAACAGGTATGTATGTCCGAAGCCATACTGAAACCGGATTCTTTTGTCTGCACATCAATCGCGACATAAGTTTTAGGAATAGGTTGGATAATTTCTTCTGTCATGTAAAAACTGGGGTTAGTAGATGTGGACGTGAAAATAGCTTATACGCTGTCAGAATCAAATAGTTGCTTGATCAACTCACCGGCGGTGACCGCTAAATAAGAAAGTCATTCAATAATCCGACCGGTCAAACCAGCAGGATTCAAATTCTTTACTTTTGACGTGGCATTCGCCGCATTCAACTAACTCATTCAACGTTCCACCTACAATCATTTCTTATGAAAAGACAATTCCTGCCTTCAATTCTTGCCTCACTGCTCCTTTTCGCTGCTGTAATTGCATGTACAGACCACGTTGTACCAATTCCGGAGCCTACCCAGCTTACTGCTTCTGACCTGTTTTCAGGACTGCGTGCACCAATCGGAATGGACAAGGATAACAAAGGCAACCTCTGGGTGTCTGAAATCGGTACCGGTAACAATGACGGTGCAGTTGTAATGATCACACCAAATGGTACCAAAACTACATTCGCTAGCGGGTTTACTTCTGTAATGGGACCCGAAGGCGGCGCAGAAGGTATCAGCCACGTGATGTTCCATGACAGCAAGCTGTACATTTTGCATGGTATTGAAGGAAAACTGTACATCGCCGATGTATCCAACTTCAAAGCCGGAGATGCGCAGAAATCAATTTCTGACCTGATTGTTCACGAATACGGCAACCAGGTACGCTCATTGGGTTTGACAAATCCTTTAAATTCCAACCTGTACTCCATGACTGTGGGGCCTGATGGCAACATTTATATGGCCGACGCAGGCGCCAATGCCATTTTCAAAAGAAACAATGGCGATGGATCGATCAGCCTTTTTGCAGTACTTCCCAAAGTAGGTACCGGCCCTATCGTAGATGCAGTACCAACCGGTATTGTTTTCGACGGAAGTAAATTCCTGGTCAGCACGCTTTCAGGCGGACCATTTGTTCCTGGCAGCGCGAAAATCTTCGCTGTGGATATGAGCGGAAATGTAAGCATTTACAAAGATGGTTTCACCACATTGACCCACATAACACTGACAGCCAACAACAAGCCGCTAGTTGTGAAACTGGCAGACTTTGGAGCAAAAGGCTTCGCTCCATTCACAGGAGCAGTATTAAACGAAGACGGAACTGTATTACTTGGTGGTCTGATGATGCCGACCGACATCAAACGCACAGGCGATCGCGAGTTTTATGTGATCAGCATGCCGCTGGGTACCATTCAAAAACTGACTTACTAAGCATCAGCAAACAAAAAAATCGCCGCTCCTGACCGGGCGGCGATTTTTTTTGTGCCTGTGAGATTTGTGAACTATTCCACTTCCTTCGGGTTTACAACCTGCCTGGGCGCGTCTTCGGGCATTTTATCGCCTAGCAGCTTACCCCAGGGTTTCAGTTCATCGATCCGGTCGAAGATAATTTTAAGTACCGCTACAAATGGAATGGACAGGAACATTCCACTTACGCCCCATAATGTTCCTCCGAGTAAAACAATGAGAATCGATATCAATGCGTTGACCGACACTTTTGACGAAACAATGCGGGGTACAATGATATTGTTATCTGCAAACTGGATCAGCATATAAGCGCCCACAATCAGGAGGGGCGTGGTAATACCATCTTTGGTGATAAATGATATCAGTACCGGGAGGATAATCGCGATCAAACCTCCTATATAAGGGATCAGGTTCAGGATCGCGCCGATCACGCCCAGCAGCAAACCATACTTGACACCCAGGATCAGCAGCGCCGCCGAATTCAATGCCGCGATAATGGAGGTTTCTATCATCAGCCCCACAATGTAGCTTTGCACTGCGCCTTTCGTTTCCTGCAAAATCTCAGCAACCTACGCTGAATTATTTTCGTCGAAAACCTCAAAAATAAAGTTGAGGATCAAAGGTTTATAGTAAAGAAGCAGAAAAACGTACAACGGAATAAGTACGAAAAAGCTCACAATACCAAACACCGTATTCAAGGTTTTTCCCACATAAGTCTTACCACTGTTCATCGCCTCATTCAATGCATCGTTCACCATACTGGTCTGCTTTTCATTCGACACATTAAACTTCACAGCCAGCCAGGATTGCAGATCGTGAATAAGCGACACTGCTTTTGTTTTAAGCTGAGGAAGCATTTCGCCAAACTGCGCAATTTGCGAGGACAGGAAAAATGCAATTCCAGCAACAACAAGAATGGCTAGTAGAATCGTGAGTACGATCGACAGGATCTTGTTGATGTTCCACCTTTGCAATTTGTTATAAAGCGGGTTGAGCAGAATGGCGATCAGTCCGGCAAATGCGAAAGGCACGATGATTTCCTGCAAAAGATGCATGAAGTAAAAAAACAGGTAAAGTCCGATAAAGACCATCGGAGCCTGTATGTAGAACGGATACCTTTGTTCCAAGGCGAAATTTTGAGGCTGAGATGGTTCGGTACCGTCAGACTTTTTGGAGAAAAATCCCATAGAGTGGTTTTGAATTAAAGTTGTTTAGCTGCGGGCCTCGTAGTCTGTCACATCCTGGTCGGACAGTTCCACAATGGAAATTACCTCACCCTTATCCTGCTCCGGCCCTCCCCTGTTTACCACATTTGTGATATACGACTGACTTGGAAAAGTATCATTCTGAATAATGTGCCGCTCGAAGGTCAAAATGTTTTCTTTGGACGTGGAAGCGATTGTAATCATGAAGTTCCGCATGGTTTTCAAATTTGGTACAATAGCTATACGTATAATAAGTATGCCGGGCTGGCATTATTGTTGAGCACTGCTGCTGAACACAAAATGCTGCACTATGCCCGAAGGTCCGTCGATTATTATTTTGAGAGAAAAGATTGAAACACTCCATCTGAAAGGGAAAGTTGTTCGTCACGCCGAGGGTTATGCCAAAATTGATATGGACAGGCTCATTGGTCAAAAGGTGACGGATTTTAAATCCTGGGGTAAGCATTTTCTGATCTGTTTTGAAGATTTCACAGTCCGCATTCATTTTCTGCTCTTCGGGAGTTACCTGTTCGACGAACGCAAGAAAACAAACCCGCGGCTAAGCCTGCTGTTTGATGAGCACGAGCTCAACTTTTATGTATGCTCAGTAGTGATCCTCGATGAACCACTGACCGATATCTATGATTTTTCGGGAGATGTAATGTCTGACAAATGGGACGGAAAAGCCGCATTGAAGAAGCTTAAAGCCCAGCCTGAAATGCTCGCCTGCGATGCCTTGTTAGATCAGGATATATTTGCCGGCAGCGGCAACATCATCAAGAATGAGGTCTTGTTTCGAATAAAAGTCCACCCGCTCAGTCAGATCGGCGAAATACCGGATAAGACGTTGCGCGAAATGATCAAAGAGACGCGGAACTACTCATTTGATTTTTTGGAGTGGAAAAAGGAGAATACCCTCAAAAAGCATTGGCTGGCGCACACCAAAAAGATATGTCCGCGCTGTAACATTCCTTTTCACAAAGAATACCTCGGAAATACAAAGCGTCGCAGCTATTTCTGCGAAAGCTGCCAAGAGCGGTTTTGATAGGCTTTCGAATGATATGATCAAGGTTGAAAAAGATCCAGCTGCACTGCGGGAGCACCCAGCAGTGGTAGCAAATCCACGACGTCGTACTGGCGTCGTTTTTCATTATACTTCCTGATCGCGAATGCATTGCAGTGGAAGCTTGCTTCATATTCCCGGAAAATCGAGTAAGCGAGCCCTATCCATTCGCGCGACAGCCGCCGGCCAATGGACATATGTGGATTCTTGGATTCGTCGGCCCACTTCTGCATGTACTGCTTCCTGATCTTTTTGTCAAAGCTTTTCACCACCACCCCGCTGCGCTCACGGATAAGAGCAGCAGATTCGATTGTTGGTTTGATATAAAAAGCCGAGTAATTCCCACGATCAAAATCACCAAACCCTGAAAAGCGGATATCGAACGGATGCAATTCCGACACAATGCGGCGGTACTCGGCAAGAATGTAAGGATAATCATTTTCGTCAGCTTCGAAACCATCCAAAGAAATATGCGCTTCCGCATTGGCGCTGCCGTAACTTCTACCGACTGCGATGCGGTACTGCTGCTTCATTTCGGCCACCTCCAGCAGGATCTCCGTGCTGGGCATAATGGCGAGGGAGTAGGTGGCGCGGGCTGGCGAGCTAGCGGTAGGGCTTGCTGATTGATCACCATTTTTCATGCTGACCTGCTGCGTTACTATTGCCGGTTTGCGATCCATAAGTCTTTGCTTGATCAAATATTGTAAAAAGTACATCCTATTCGTCCACCCTAAAAATCCATTCCGACCGCATATTCGCCTCCTGCCGCAGCAGCATATTCAGCTGTGCCGCATGATGTTGTACGTGGCGGAGGTTATAGAGCAGGATTTCTAAAACCGTATAATCCATATCCCCGCTGGGCTCTGTCCAGCGCTCACTCAATTTCTCTTCGGACAGACCAAAAACAACCTCTCGGAGCTTTCCACGCACTTCCTCCACATAACCCAGCATTTCGGGCTGCGTATAATGCTTGTCAGGCACCATATCCCCTACTATCCCGTCAGGAATTTCGTCAGGTTCGGTAAACGAAAAAGGAAGTACGGAATGGAATTGCGCTGGTGCGGGAATAGTCAGGTAGTAG
>NZ_JBHYGF010000167.1:5371-8414 GCF_051859145.1 Dyadobacter sp. | reverse complement strand
TCTTTTAAGGTGGCCGATGGATTTGAAGTTACACTGTTTGCGGCTGATCCGATGGTGGCAAAGCCCATTCAGATGAACTGGGATGCGGAGGGCAGATTGTGGGTGGTGAGCAGCACGGTTTATCCGCATTTGAAAACGGGGGAATCTGCGAATGACAAGATTTTTATTCTGGAAGATACGGATGGTGATGGTAAGGCAGATAAGTCTACTGTTTTTGCCGAAGGATTGATCCAGCCTACCGGTATCCTGCCAGGCGACGGCGGCTGCTATGTGGCGAATTCTACTGAAATCCTGCATTTTTCAGATACGGACGGAGATGGAAAGGCTGATAAGAAGCGCCGGATTTTGAATGGATTCGGAACCGGGGATACCCACCATTTGATCCATACTTTTCGCTGGGGACCAGAGGGAAGAATGTATTTCAACCAGTCGATTTACATTTACAGCCACGTTGAAACGCCATTTGGCATTAAAAGATTGGAAGGAGGCGGTACCTGGGCTTTGAACACGCGGAATCTCGATATGGAGGTGTATGTACGCGGTCTGGTCAATCCCTGGGGTTTGCAGTTTGACCGCTGGGGACAATCGTTCCTGACCGACGGGGCTGGTGGAGAAGGTATTAACTACGGATTTCCGGGCGCTACGTTTGTGACCGCACCAGGTGCAGCCCGCATTATAAGAGGCTTAAATCCGGGTCAGCCCAAGCATAGCGGACTGGATGTGGTTTCGGGCAGACATTTGCCGGATGCGTGGCAGGGAAGAATGATCACCAACGATTTCCGCGCCAACCGGATCAACAGTTTCAGGCTGGAAGAACAGGGCTCAGGCTATGCTTCGAAGCAGGCTGATGATCTGATGTGGACAGATAATGTGGCTTTCCGGCCGGTGGATATTAATGTAGGTCCCGACGGCGCGATTTATGTTGCCGATTGGTATAACCCAATTATCCAGCACGGCGAAGTAGATTTCCACGATCCGCGCCGTGACCAGCAGCATGGCAGGATATGGCGGATTGTGGCTAAAAACCGTCCGCTTGTAAACAAGCCGCAGCTTACAAAAGCCAGTACTACCGAATTACTGGACGCATTAAAACTACCCGAAGAATGGACGCGCCTGCAAGCCAAGCAGGTTTTGAAAGCCATAGGCGCGAAAGAAGTGATACCTGCTTTGCAAAAATGGGTAGCTGGCTTGGATAAGAATGATGCAAACTATGAGCATAACCTGCTCGAAGGATTGTGGGTTTACCAAACAATGGAAACAGTAAATCAGCCGATTTTACTTGAACTTTTGAATGCAAAAAGCCACAATGCACGTGCGGCTGCATTGCGCGCGCTGGAACTTTGGTACCCCAAAATGAACAATGTACCCGCGCTTCTTGCCAAATCCATCAAAGACCAACACGCGCAGGTACGCCTGGAATCTGTGATCGCATTGCGGAAAACCAGAACCCCGGAAGCTGCTAAAACTGCATTGCTTGCATTGGACGGGCAAATGGATGAATTCCTGGATTTTGCATTGTGGCAAACCATTCGCGAGCTGGAACCGGTGTGGCTGGCCAAGCTGAAATCCGAGCCCGAATTTCTTGGTGACGCAAAGAAGACAGCTTATGCATTGAAATCTGCAACAAGCGCTGATGCGGCTACTTTGCTCGTGAAATTGTATCAGAAAGGGCAGGTACCTGAGGATTATCAAAGGGATGTACTCAGCTCTATTGCCAGAACTGGCCAACCTGCCGATCTGAATATGCTCCTCGAATTGTCGCTTCAAAATAAGGATAAAAACGTAGGTGCGCAGCTGGCTGCATTGGAAGATGCGGCGCGGCAGCGCAATGTGCAGCCCGACAAAAATCCGGAGGCTGTGGCTGCATTCATCGATAGCGACGACGATGCCGTAAGTCTGGCTGCGATCAGGTTGGCAGGTTTGTGGAAACTCAATCAGCTGAATACCAGGTTGACGGATCTTGTAAAATCAGGCGATACGGATACTAAAAAAGCGGCACTCGGCGCACTGGCGGCTATCGACAAAGCCAAAGCGCAGAAGTTGATGATGGATTTGACAGGACCTAAGAACCCTGCCGACGTGCGTGTTGTTGCTGCCGCCCAACTGGCTTCGGTTGATCCCAAAGCGGGAGCGCCGATAGCCGCCGACCTGATCCGCACTTTACCCGCAGATACTGACCTGACCGAGCTTTTTGTTGCATTTATCGGTACAAATCCGGGTGCAGCTGCATTGGGTGGGGCTATTGCTGCCAAAAAAATACCGGAGGCGGCTGCAAAAACGGGACGCCAGCTGGTTCGCTCCCGCGCGGGCTGGACGAGGCAGAATATTGATGAAATGAAAATTCTGGTCAATGCACTAGAAGCTTCGGGCGGAACTTTGCCGACGCAGAAAATGCCGCAGGATTTAAACGAACAACAAATTGCAGGACTTGCGAAGCTGGTTAGTGAAAAGGCGGATCCCGCGAAGGGAGAGTTGATCTTCCGCAGAGTCGAATCGAGCTGTACAACTTGTCACGCAATTGGCGGTGCAGGCGGGTTGATCGGTCCTGATCTGAGCAGTTTAGGTACAAGTTCACCGGCTGAGACCATCATTAAATCTATCCTTTACCCAAGCGAGTCGATCAAGGAAGGTTATGATTTGAAAAGAGTTGTGAAAAAAGACGGATCGGAGTTAATGGGGTACCTCGCTTCCGACGGCGCTTCTGATGTGGTGATCCGGGACGTGACGGGCAGGGAGGTTTCCATTCCGAAAAGCCAGTTGCAGGTAATGGAAAAAGTACCAGGCTCGCTGATGCCGCCTGGGTTAACTGCCGGATTGAGTCAGGAAGAATTTATCAACCTGATCGGGTTTTTAACCAAGCTGGGCGAATCGGGTGATTACAGAGTGCCGAATACGCGGTTTGTAAGAAGATGGGAAAGTGTTTCGGGTAAAAAACATGCCGCAATCAGTGATTTGGAAAGTTGGGTTTCCTCTGCCAAAAATCCGAACGCAGTTATTCAACCTGCATACAGTAAGACATCAGGAGAATTACCTATTGACGAGC
>NZ_JBHYGF010000167.1:0-5361 GCF_051859145.1 Dyadobacter sp. | reverse complement strand
AGCTTCCAAAACTGACCAATGCGAGCGGTAAAGAATTCAGCATTGTGCGGTTTGACGTAGAGGTACTGACCAAAGGTAATGTAACACTTGCCTTGAGCACGCCGGGTAGGGTAATCGCTTATGCCGGAAACAAGCAGATCAAGGTCGCAGATGGGAATATCACGGCGGCACTACCACAGGGAATGCAGCAGTTCTCGCTGATTATTGACAGAGATGTTGTAAAAGGAAACGGCCTGAAAGTAGAGTTGAAAGACGCTCCCGGCGGCGCTCAGACGCGTTTGCGAATGGGAAAGTAGGTGTCTGATGGAATTTGTCATGCTGAGCGGAGTCGAAGCGAAGTGCACTCCGCTTCGACTCCGCTCAGCATGACAAGAAAAGAAATTCAACCTGAATAAGTTAGTAGAAGCAAGACTGATATTCTACCCCTACGCCAATACCGCTGCAAATTCCTTCGCGAAATCTTCCAGTTTGTGTTTGCCGAGTGTAGCAGGGTGATTTTTCCAGTAATCTTCCTGCAAAGTTCCGTTACGCAGTGACTGGCCCATTTGGAGGTATAAGGTGGCGAAGCTTTCGTTTAAACCTGCGCCGAGCATTCCTTCATAAGCCTGTTCGTCGGAGAAGGTGACCCAGGGAATGTTATCTTTACCAGCGGCTTTGCCCAGGATGCTGGCGATTTCAGTCGGGTGTCTTTCGTCGCTGGAAATGTAGGTAATGTTCTGTCCGGTAAGTGGTTGCAGCAAATGGGCGGTGGCTATTTCTGCAATGTCGTCGGTGTGGGTGAGTACCAGTTTTTCGTCGGTATCCCCGAAGTTGTTACCCGCAATTCCCGCCTGTTGTATCAATCCGGCAAGACTGAACAGGTTGTTGTAAAAGTAGGAGGGGCGAAGGAAATCGAGGTGCAGACCAGGCAATGCAAGCAGCTTTTCTTCCAGGTAACCCAGTCCGTCGATCGGACCTGCGCCTTTACGTAAATGCGCGCCGATGCTGCTGAGCAGAACTACGTGTTTGATGCTGCTGCCTTTCAATGCTTCAATGTACTTGTCGGCCACTTCGATCTGGAATGCGGCATAGTCTGTCAGTGAGAAGCTGCTCGGGATCATCAAATAAGCTACTTCTGCATTGCTGAACGCATTTTTGAGAAACGACAGGTCGGTAACCGAGCCGATTGCTGCTTTCGCTCCGAGACTTTCGATTTCTGCGTTCTTGTCCGCGCTGCTGCTGATTACTGCCACTTCATGGCCGGCGTTTACGAGGTTTTTGGTTACGGGTAAACTAATGTGGCCGAGTGATCCTGTGATGATATATTTCATAGTTGTAAGTTGTTTTTTGTTGGCACAAAGCTATATTTGCACTTACTTTTTAGCAAGTACTTACCCCAAAGTGTGTATCTATGACAAAGATCAAAGAGAGCTCGACGATCCATGCAAACAAGCTGATTGCCTTGGCGGCCTGTCCGGTTACTTATGTGATGAACAGGATCGGCGGACATTGGAAACCGATCATTATTTACCATTTAATCAGTGGGAGTAAACGGTATAGCGAGATTAAAAAGGCAATGCCGCATATTACCGAAAAGATGCTGATCCAGCATTTGAAGCAGCTGGAAGCGGATAATTTGGTTTCGAGAGAAGCCAAACCGGTGGTGCCGCCTTATGTGACGTATTCGCTTACTGAGGCAGGTAAAGAGCTGCAAACCGTGATCCACGGAATGGCGGAATGGGCTTTGAAGGATATGGAGCGGGTGAAATCGCCTGAGCTGGTGGAAGCGGATTGATAATAAGTCGTGGTTTTCACGGGAAGAAATCGTCACAAGAGGTAAATTACAGCCTTTCACAACTGACATTCCTGACCGATGAAGCGTACCAGTATCTGTTTTCTTCTGCTTTTTATTGCATTAACTCCGATTTCTGCCCAAAAACAACAGACCCTCACCGAAGATGGTACCTGGTGCTGGTTCAGTGATCCGCGGGCGATTTATACAAAAAGCGGCTCCGTTGTCACTGGCTGGGTTACCAAAACAGGTGATATTGTTGCAGCTTCTCTGGATCTGAAATCCGGAAAAAGCGAGCAAAATCGGCTTTATACCAAACTGGAAATTGACGACCATGATAATCCCGCATTCCTGGAATTGCCTGATCAGAACATTTTAACACAATATACCTGGCACGGCGGCGGAAAGAATGGAATGGGTGTGATCCAGAACGTTACTTCCAAACCGGGCAACGTGGACAGCTTTTCGGATTCTGTTGTTTTCCTGCCCAAAACAGATGCATTGTTGAAGCAGTTTGTCCGCGAGACTTACACTTATGCAAATCCTTTTTTGCTGAGCGCCGAGAACAATAAAGTGTACAGCTTCGGCCGCTGGATCGGTTTCAAGCCGAATTATATTACTTCTTCTGACAATGGAAAAACCTGGTCGGACCCGAAAGTAGTTATCACTTCCAAGAAGCTCGACACCAATAACCGGCCTTACGTCAAATACTTCTCAGATGGAAAATCGAAGATCCACCTGATCTTCACAGACGGTCACCCGCGCAGTGAGGCTTTGAACTCTGTTTATTACTGCTACTACGAAAAAGGCGCTTTCTGGCGCGTCGACGGTTCTAAGATAAAGGAAGTAGACCAGCTTCCATTTCACCCGGAAGATGCGTCCATTGTTTACAAAGCTTCCCCAGAAACAGGCAGAGCGTGGATTTTTGATATTGTAGTTGATAAAAAAGGCAGGCCGGTAGTGGCTTACACGCGGTATCCGAGCAGCGAAAAGCACCAGTATTACTATGCTGTTTTTGATGACAAGAAGTGGATTGACAACCATTTGATTGACTCAGGAAAATGGTTTCCGCAAACACCCGAAGGAAAGCCGGAGCGGGAAGAGAATTATTCGGGTGGTTTAACAATTGACCCGCTCAATCCGGAGGTTGTCTACTTTTCCCACCAGATCAATGGCGTTTTTGAAATTTCAAAGGGGCAGACCAGCGACTTTGGTAAAACTTGGAAAATCACACCAGTTACCCGCGATTCGCAGCTTGATAATGTGAGACCGATGGTCCCGCGTTATAAAAAGAAGAGCGATCAGCCTGTCCTGCTGTGGATGCAGAACAAGAAATATGTGCATTATACGGATTATGACACGCGCATTATGTGGGAAGTTTTAAATAAATGACAGAAAGTATATTCCACCCGCCAGCTTGTTTTACCTACAAATCAGTTTTGCAATCCATTTAACAATTCAATTATAATCATGCAAAAAAAGTTACTAGCGCTTGCTCTTTTTCTGGCAGCGACATTTACAGCACAGGCTCAGCAGTTTAAGGTATTGTTATTTACCAAAACTGCCGGTTTTCACCACGTGTCCATTCATGAAGGTGTAGCTGGCATTCGTAACCTGGCATCGCGTCACAATTTTTCGGTTGACTGGCAGGAGAATGCGGATGTTTTCAATGAGAAAAGCCTTGCCAACTACCAGGCTGTCATTTTCCTGAATACGACTGGCGATATCCTCAACGATCAGCAGCAGGCGGCTTTTGAAAAATACATTAAGAGCGGAAAAGGCTGGGTAGGTATCCACTCGGCGGCTGACACAGAGTACGATTGGCCGTGGTATGGTAAGCTGGTAGGAATGTATTTCAAAACGCACCCAGCGCAGCAAACTGCATTTCTGGACGTAAAAGACAGCAATTTCCCAGGGCTGGAACGCTTCCCAAAACGCCTGATGTGGACGGATGAATGGTACGAGTACAAAAAGCCGTACAATGCCGACGATTTGAAAATATTGGTGACACTGGACGAAAAAACGTACGATCCTAAAACAAACCAGGGAACCGGAATGGGTGCAGAGCACCCAATGGCGTGGTACCATAATTACGACGGAGGCCGTGCATTTTACACGGGTCTAGGCCATATCGGCCTCGTTTATTCTGACCAGACTTTCCTGGATCATTTATACGGAGGAATTTTCTGGGCTGCGACTGGAAAGGGGTTGAAGTAATTGACGCAAGAGAGCAGACAATGCTGCGTTAAGCCTTTGTCATGCTGAACTTTTGCCATACTAAACTTTTGTCATGCTGAGCGCAGTCGAAGCAACGTGCACAATGCCTCGACCGCCCGGCGGCCCGGTCCGCTCAGCATGACAATTTTACTTCTTCACTTCAAACAACGCGATCGTATAATCCAGCAAAGCAGTATTCCCAACGTCACCATGGCCTGGAATTACGACTTGCGTGTCTGGATACTTTTGTTTGATTTTCGTGACAGTCGCAGACCAATCCTTCACATTCGCATCCGCCAGGTTACCTTTTGTTGCATCGAGTTCCTTGATCAGGCAGCCGCCGAACATGGCTTTTTCGCTGGGAAAGTAGCCTATAACATTGTCGCGCGTATGTCCCTCTCCATTAAATTCGGTAATCACCTTGCGATCGCCAACTGTTAGTTCCAGCTTATCATCGAAACCTTTTTGAGGTACTTTGAATTTCGCATTTTTGGCAGATGTAATCGTCTTGTTAGTTGCATAAGAAGGAATGCCACGTTTGTGAAATGCATCCAATCCGGCTACACAGTCCTCGTGAAAATGCGTGGCAATGACTGCTTTTACTTTGCATTTCAGGTTGGTTTCCACCCAATCAATCACCGCGGCCGAAGTTGAATCATCGACAGGCGTGTCAAAAATAATGGCTTCGCCTTTATCGAAAACGATCATCCCATTGCAAGGCACCCTGCCGAAACTTTGCGTTTGCAAGTAGGTAATATGCTGGTATACATGGTCTTTTACCTTCTCGATAATCAGGTTTTCAGATTTTAGGCTCTGTGCAGAAACCACTGATACAGCGCGGCAGGAAACAAGGAGCAGGAATAGCGTAAGACTTTTTTTGAGCATGAGAATGGGAGTGAATTGATTAGCGATGGTCAGCTGCAAGATAGCGCAAAATTTGTTTTCGGTACAGCAGACCATGCTGCAAAGCGCGCACGAATCTCTATATTCACCAAAACAACCTGAATCGAACCAAATGGAAACACTAGCCAAAATCATCATCGCCCTCGTCGCCCTCGAACACCTTTACATTCTCTACATCGAAATGTTTGCCTGGGAAACAAAGGGAAAAGAAACCTTCAAAGGCTCACTCGCACCGGAGATGTTCAAGCCGACCAAAACGCTGGCTGCAAATCAAGGTTTGTATAATGGGTTTCTGTCCGCTGGTCTTGTCTGGTCTCTGCTGATCGAAGACGCCAATTGGTCATTTTACGTGGCGGTATTTTTTCTTACATGCGTGATAGTAGCAGGGGTTTATGGGGCTGTGACGGCTAGTAAGAAGATTTTCTGGGTGCAGGCGCTGCCTGCGATTGTGGGGTTGGTGGTTTTGCATT
>NZ_JBHYGF010000166.1:0-8473 GCF_051859145.1 Dyadobacter sp. | reverse complement strand
TGAAGACCTGGCCTCCTGAAACCAGAGGTGCTTGTCGGAGGTATGGTTAACCACCAGGTCAATGATCACTTTGATACCCAGTTGTCTGGCTTTATGGATGAAATTGACAAAATCCCCGCTCGATCCATGCCTGGGATCTACGCCATAAAAGTCACTGATATCGTAGCCATTATCGCGGTTGGGTGTGGGCTGAAACGGCGCAAGCCAGATCGTGTCCAGTCCCATTGCATGTAAATAATCCAGACGGTTGCACAAGCCCTCAAAATCGCCGATACCATCATTGTTACCGTCCATAAAGGTTTCAAGGTCAAGACTATAAATGACCGCGTTCTTGTACCAAAGCTCTTCAAGCATTTTGTTTTAAGTTTTGTTGAGAAAAGAATTTTTAATCAAAATCAGCCTGCACCCACTCGGCAATGTCATTGGTATTGTGCGTAATCAGCTCAGGCGCGTATATTTCGACAAACATCTGATTCTGTTCATCAAACTCGCCTTCGCGCCATTCTTCTTCATCGTGCCGCCTGAATCTGACAAGCGTTCCATTTTCCGGCCATTTCATTTCCATAAATTAAAAAGCTGACAAATGCATGGTAACGTCACCATACTCTTGCCAGCTTACTGCGAAAACCTTGCCGGGCGTTCCTTGCTTCCCGTTCAATTTTCCCTGCTATACATATTAAAAGCTAATAGATGCTTCTTGAAAATGGACTCAAACCGTCGCGCTTCATCTTCCTGCCTCGCCCGCCTGCATTCCTGAACAAGGGTTTGCAGAATGTATAAATCTGTATTGGCCTCCCTGCTTGCCGCACCACCGTTCTCTTTGACCCACGTGAGATTTTCGTCAGCCCTCAGCGCCATTGTTCTTGCAGAATCCAGCGCTTTCTTTTTCTCACCGACATCAAACAAAACACCTACAAAGCCAGCCGAGATCTGGTCGAATGGAATAGTATCGTCAGGCATTACCCGCATGGCTTTGTCTGCAACCTGGCGCGCCTTTTCTACTTTTTGCTCCGCGATCAGTTGCTCGGCGAGCCTCAGAAAAGATAGTCTGGCTGTAAACACCGGTGAGCCGCGGTAGGTATCGTCATAATAAACACAGGGATTGCCGGTTTCCCGCCAAAAGGTCTTGTGCATCATGTTTTCAAACATAATATCAGAATTGACATAACCGTCAGTCGCACCCGGAACACGCACGGGCAGCAAGCGGTAAGCATATCCTTCCAACTGTAAATACTCCTGCAAGCCGAGGTTATGCGAAGATCCCATCGTGGAAGAGAAATAGACGGGCCTTTTCCAGTTATTGCTTGCAATGATATCCAGTATCACCAGATCACTTTTAATCAAATCCTTTTTCCCGATCTGCCAGCTGATGGAGTCAGTGACAAATGGGACCAGGTCTTTGCTGACGATGTTCATTGCTTTCACCTGTTTCGAATCAACGGGCAAAAACAGGTTAGCGGAAGGTAAAATGGAGGTCATATCACCGCTGGTAAGCGGCACCTGAATCGCCTTATTTTGCTGCTGGACCAGTTCCAGGTATTCTTTCAGGTTAATCCCTGCTTTTACAGAAGGTATCTCGTAAAAAGGAATGAACTCGTTTTTGCCCCTTGCATATGCATTGCTGTCCAGCGATAGCGGCAACGCCTCTGATTGGTTTGTTTTCCTTTTTAGCTGACTTATGTACCAGTCAATGCCCAGGAAAGTCTGCACGCAAACGCGCACATCCGTTCTGAAACCTTCCACCTCCTGCACATACCACAACGGAAAAGTATCATTATCTCCACCGGTAAACAGGATCGCATTTGGCGCACAGGAGTTGAGCAGGTTTCTTGCAAAATCAACAGAATGATATCGGTTGCTCCTATCGTGATTATCCCAACCTTTGGTAACCAATATCACCGGCACCGACAAGCCTGCTGCAATAGCGATACTGCTCCTCCATGCATTTTTCCGAACCAGCCTTTCCAGCATGGAAGCAATAGCGAGTACGCCTACCCCGATCCACATGGAAAAGACGTAAAAGGAACCCACATATATGTAATCCCGCTCACGAGGCTCGCTGGGCGGGGAATTGAGATAGAAAACCAATGCGAGTCCGGTCAGAAGAAATAGTAATCCGAGTACGAGGAGATCTTTCCGGCTACGCCGGTACATATAAAGGAAACCTGCTATCCCAAGCAGAATGGGCAGCATAAAAAAGTTGTTATGTGCCCGGTTGGAGGCAATGGAACCCGGGTAACCTGACGCTTTCCACGGCAAGAGCGTACCTGCTCCTTCCCGGTCACTTTCGCGGCCCATAAAATTCCAGAGGAAATACCGCCAGTACATGTGACCAAACTGATGCGAGAACATATACGCAAGATTATGCCGCAAGCCTGGTTGCTGCCCCGGAGCCAGTCCGGTCATTTGCTGGTAAAGCTGCGGATGCCCGGGTTGCGAACTGTACATACGTGGCAGAAGCATTTTGCTCCCTGGTGTGTATTCGTATTCCGGACGGTGATCAATAATGACATACTTTCCATCCTTTTTTGCGTAAACAGGTTCGCCGCGTTTCTGGCTTATCGGATTGGAAACGAACGACGGGCCGTAAAGCAATGGGCGGCTTTCATACTGCTCCCGTTTGAGATAAGAAACAAATCGCAGTACATCACTGGGATCGTTTTCATTGATTGGAGGATTGTACCCGGAACGAACCAAAACCAGTACGTAAGATGAATAGCCTGTCAGCAGGAAGGCTAGTGAAAGCAAAGCTGTGTTCAACAGCGCCTTTCCGGCTTTTTGTGAAGCAAAGATTCCCCAGGCTAGTGTGCCCAGCAACAAGAATATAAAGACGACAATTCCATAGTTATAGGGCAAGCCCAGTGTGTTTACGAAAAAGATCTCGAATTTGCCCGCCAGGCCGGGAAGCCCGGGAATAATGCCTGTATTAATAATGCCCAAAATTATTAAGCCAATTAGAAAAGCGGCGACACCGCCTGTTAGGGTAGGTTTTTGGTTTATTTTGAAATAATAAATCAATGCAAGCGCCGGCAATGCAACCAGGTTCAGCAAATGCACGCCAATGGAAAGCCCGACGAGATAGGCAATGAAGATCAGCCAGCGATTAGCCACAGCAGGATCTTCTATTTTCTCCCATTTGAAAGCCGCCCAGATCACGACCGCAGTGAAGAAAGAAGACAATCCGTAGACCTCTGCTTCCAGGGCCGAGAACCAGAACGAATCGGACCACGCGTAAGCCAGGGCACCTACCACACCCGACGCGGTAACAAGTGTTGATTCGCTGGATGACAGTTCACTTTCTGCTTTATCGATGAGCTTCAGGGCAAGTAGCACAATCGTTTTGAACAGAAAGAAAATCGTGAATGCACTGCTCACGACCGACACCATATTGACCCAGTAAGCGACCCGTGTCACATCGTTTAAAGCAAGTAGTGAAAACAGGCGGCCGATGAGCAGGAACAATGGCGAGCCGGGCGGGTGCGGGACCTGCAATTTGAATGCACAAGCAATGAATTCACCACAGTCCCAGAAGCTTGCAGTGCGCTCCATTGTGATGATGTAAGTCACCAAAGTACCGGCAAAAAGTGCCCAGGCGGTGTATAGATTAAGTTTTTGAAAGGAGATCATCGTGAATAGTTTTGGCCGGATTAGAAGATCAGCCAAAACTATTCAATGCATTTCTGCGGGTGTGTACCGGTTTTCTTAAAAAAAGTTAAGCTGATCTGGCAATAGCCGGACTTTAACTTTCTTTAACAGGGGCAGGTAACCCTGAGGATGCCGGGCCGCATTAATACTACGGTTAGCTGATGATAAGGAATAAAATACTGTAAATAATCGACAGCCAGAGCAACGAACCGGTCAGTACGGTAAGCACTACGGTTCCAAGGAATGGTAGCTCCGCTTGTTTAGCGTAGGTAACTGAGGTTTCCATTTCAAACAACACTTATTAATGATAGAAGAGATAATTGGATTATAAAGATGCAATACGATACTATGCTACTTTCTGGTTTTTGTAAATTTCAACTTTTTTAAACAATTCAAGAATATTTGTAACATTTAGCTTTTCGAAAATCCTAGCCTTATAAGTACTTACCGTACTTTCCTTGATGTTGAGGTCAGTTGCAATATCCTTCGTCCACTTACCAACCAGCAGCATATCCATGATTTCCAGCTCTCTGCTGGACAAAATTTCAAGAGGACTTTGCTTATGGTCTTTTTCAAGCATACTGTTGCTCACCAGCTGATGCTGAACAACCTTGCTGATATAAGTACCGCCGCTCAGAACAGCCGTAATTGCTTTTTCAAGTTCGTCATTGGAAGCGTCTTTGGGCAGGTAGCCGCTCGCGCCTGCCTTGTAGTAATGCAAGGCATACAGCTCCTCGTCCTGTGACGAGAAAATGAGGATTTTTACTTTGCTCTGAATACTCCTGATTTTGCCAATCATATTAAATCCTTCACCACCCGGAATCTTGATATCCAGTATCACCAGATCAAAAAACCGGCTTTGCAGGTGCCGAAGTGTTTCGTTGAAACTACCGGATTCTACAACCGACACCGGGTTCATAAAATCCTCTATCAGCAGCTTTACACCCATTCGCACAATAGAATGGTCTTCAACAAGTAAAATTGTTTTCATCAAATAGATTATTGCTTTAAACCAAGATAAAGTTAATTTATAGCGACGAGAATTGCTTGTAGAAATTTCGCTACTGAGGATTATTCTTTGAAAAAATAATGCGAATCGAAGTTCCGCTGAAACTAGAAGGCTCGGCGAGGAGACTGGCGTGTATGAGGCTGCTGATTTCCTTCACGATCAGCAAGCCCATTCCAAAGCTTTGGGGATTGTGTTCCGGCCCGGGAACCCTGTGCGTACTATTGATCCAATCCATGATCCCCGAATCCATTCCCGGGCCGGTGTCGGTCACAATCAGGTGCAGTTGATTGCGATGGTCCTCGCAGGTGATTTTGATCTGGCCCTGTGAGGTTACCTTGTTGGCATTGTCGATCAGGTTGTGCAGGATAATGCCTACGAGTTGAAGGTTACTTTTGAGGATTACACCAGATTCTACTGCATTGACAAGCGAATTGCATTGACTTTCCGCCTGTTCAGCAAAAATTTCAAGCTTCTGTTCCACCAGCTCGCACACATCCAGGTAAGCAAAGTTTACACCGGTATTCTTGTACCTGAACTCCGTGTACTCCAGCAGGTTTTTCATGAAGTTATAAAGCCGGTAACTTGACTGGCTGATCGCACGCACAGTTGGCAGGTCGGGATAGTTCTTAGCGAGGCGCCCGGTTGTGGTCATCAAAAAACGCAGTGGACTTTTAATATCATGGGAGATACTCGCGAGCAGGTGCTTCTGATGCACAAATTCTTCCTGCTGCTTGATCTGTGCCTGTTCCAGTTTCCCGATATTTTCAGTCAATTCAATGGTACGCGCATCCAGCACCTCCATGGTCGCATGGAAGGAGCTAAAAAAATAGTAATGGATCAGCACCAGGAAAAAGAAATCGTTGGCCAGGAAAAGAGACGCCGCGAAGCTTCCTGAACCAAGCGGCCCAAGCGGGATCTCCGCCCCTACCGTGTTCCCCAAACCCAGGTAAAGCACAAACGCAGCCAGTGCAATGGCAGAATAAATGAGGCCGAGGCGATTGCCCAGCCCGTAAAAGGCGCAGACGCTCGCAATAGCCGCATATTGAATGGTGACCAGGTTCAGCGTCTTATCGACGATAAACAAGTTGGTCCACAAGATGGAAAGGAAAACAATTATGGCTGTATGAATAGCTGTACGCCAGTGTAATCCCAGCGTTAATGCAATGTAGAATAACAACGAAACGCAGAACAACACCGCAATCCTGACACTCTGCTGCCCGTAATTCTGTAAGAGAAAGAAAACCAACAAAACACCGGTAGACAAAATCCTTAAATGAAGGATATAAGCCAGCACGCGTATACGGACCCGATCTAACGTATTTACCTCAGTAGCTAGCTGTTTGCGGACCGGCCATTCCAGAAATGATGAAGTCATGTGCACATATTACATAGTCGTCCCTTGTACCAACAATCAAATACAAAGGGAGGGTAAAAGAATGCACATCAGAATGCAAACAGCCAAAACTAGCTAAAAATACGAAATGGCGATGTAGATAAATTTCTACAAAAGAAATTAGCAATATCTAATCGTAAAGTTCAAATGCTGTGCTATACTTGTATGGACAATGGTTACTGATACAAGCTGTCGCAAAGGCGCATTGAAGTGGACCGGATTGATTTGTTTATAAACGTTGAGTATATCTTACACCTTCCGGTATTTGCCGCGAAGGTGTTTTGTATTTGGCCGGCTGCCAAAAAGTTTATTGTTGTAGGAAGAGGAACGAGAGTACTTAGTGGGGATTTGCAATGCAGGACTTCTGGAAAGTACCGGAAGATAAACTACGCTAAGTCGGAAGCGGCCGACTACCTTTTGTCTGTATTTTCCTTAGCCTGCTTTTTCGACTTTTTCACTTCTCCCGGTGTGAATTCGCCGTTGATCCATCTTACAAAATTCTTGGATTGAACCTGGTAAACCTGAGCTGACAATGGTTTCAGATCTGACTTTTCAATTTCCGTAAGATAGTCGGCAAGAAGCCTGTTAATTTCGTCTAAATACTTACTCTGCGTTTTCATGCGGGTTTGTTGTAGTGTTTACTGGTTAAAGGAATTTTCCGATATGTAATGGACATTATCGGCTAACTAAGCAGTTACAATGATACTTTATTCATATTAATGGCAGAGTAAGTTTGTGGTGAGGCGGGCAAAATCAAGGGTGTAGCTACCCGTTCGTGGGGGCACAATTATCCAACGCTTCAACCTTTTGGTTAACTGCAAATGCCAAGTACAACTTAGCACCCCACTATTTAACTAAGCAGAGAGGAGCGAAATACTTCGGATAGACTTTTGTTACGGCTTTACATGGAGGCGAATGGAATAGCCCCGGCCTAGTCGCATATGCACAAGCAGGCAAGCGCCGCCTTGGCCCGCGTGAAGTTATACTCTCGTGAAAGGGCCGGATTGGAAACTTTCAGCTTGCTTCCATCTGCGGATCTCTCAATAAGGAGGTTGACGGGATAGTTGATCATTTAAGCGCCGGTACCCGTAAAGTAAACCGCGTTAATGGAGCGCTTCTCACCTGCCGGAAATTTCACAGCACGAAAAACAACCTCGTAACAGCACCCACCTGTAATCCTGTAATTGTCTCTGTCCGGCACCATTGCGATGCAGCCATCGGACCAGATTTCAGTCGGGGTGATCTTGTCGTCAGACTTACATCCGATAAACAGAACAATTAAAAGAGAGGTAATGGATGCCAGCTTTTTCATATTGGAAGTGTTAGGAACAACCAGGAGACTAGCATTTTCGGGAAAAGGTTGGAAACGGGACATTGCCGGAAGAAATCTCCCGGCAATGTCCCGTTTTCATGGCTAAAATAAATGCTACTTTCTCTGTCTCAGATACACATTGTTACTGATGGATTCCAGTCGGACATCGGGCCCGCCTCCCTTGAAGGTACCTTCCAGCAAGTAACCTACTATCGGGTTCTTGTCTCTTTTGGTTTTAAAATCAATATCAAGATCAGAGTAAACTTCGCCGGTGATGGTCTTCATAGCCACATTCGCGCCTTTGGAATTTGGCCAGCTCATATCTACATATCCGCTGATTGTTTTTGCCAATACCTGGCTGCTCGCATCCTGGATATCAATGTTGCCGTCGATCGTTTCCAGTTTCAGCCTGGCATTGCGCGGGAGAAAAACGTGGTAGTGGATTTCCTTGCAAAGGTACCGCGCATCACCATCCTTATCTGTCCAGTAACCCGACTTCGTGTCCGGACAGTCGGACTTGCGGCTTTGTTTCAGCAGATTTTCATCAAAATCCGTTTTAAGTTTCACCTCGCCGGCTGTCTGACTTGATTCGATCAACAGCGCATCATTCAGCCGGCCGCCATTGATAGTAATATCCATTTTCACAAGCGCCTCCTGCTTATCCCAGTAACGCACCACAATGCTATCGGCAAATTTCAGTTCGAGGTTAACGGTTTGTCCGTTTTTAAAAGGCAGTACTTTATCTACTTTCTTCTGCGCCAGAAGCGGAGCAGCTAAAAGACACAGGCAAATGATCAGGTTTAGATTTTTCATGGTGGCCAAGGTTTATTTCTGTTTGCGTATATAAATGTTGCTGCTGATCGTGTTAAGCTGAACTTCAACACCCCCGCCATTGGTGGAACCTTCGATGTTGCTTGCCCCGCCTAGTATGGATAGTCCGTCTTTCGTATTTTTCACACCCAGGTCAAAGTCCGTGTACATTTCTCCGTTGATAGAGCGCAGCTTCATGTTCGACTTGGTTGTGGCGGGAAGCGTCATATCTATTTCCCCGCTGATCGTCGAAATCGCAGTAGGCTTGCTCTGGCTCAAAGCGGAAAAAACCACATTTACATTG
>NZ_JBHYGF010000165.1:0-8474 GCF_051859145.1 Dyadobacter sp. | reverse complement strand
TTTGTAATTGGAGTACTGGGTTATGTGGTGACCGGATTTATAATTGCCCTGATCGTAGCTGCAATAATCCGCAGGGATAAACCCGTTTTCGAATAGCTTTTTAAAAGTTGATATTTTAACATAAAGACAGTGTTTGCAATTTTCCGCAAAGAGATTGGCAGCTTTTTTAATTCGCTGATCGCCTATATGGTGATGGTCGTTTTCCTCACTGCCATTGGGCTGATTATCTGGGTTTTTCCGGATTCAAATATCCTCGATTACGGTTATGCAGATATGGGCTCGTTTTTTCGCCTCGCCCCCTATGTGCTCCTTTTCCTGATCCCGGCGGTGACCATGCGATCCATCGCCGAAGAAGCGCGTAACGGTACCCTTGAACTGTTGCTTACCAAGCCTATCACCAATGCAGACCTGGTAATTGGTAAATTCCTGGCGAACTGGAGTCTTGTTCTATTGACATTGTTGCCAACACTGATCTACTATTATAGCATTTATCAACTCGGTAGTCCGGTCGGAAATATCGACTCAGCCGCAGTTGCGGGATCTTACATCGGATTGCTGCTGTTCAGCGGGGCGGTAGTAGCAATGGGCTTGTGGGCTTCGTCGCTCAACGACAATCAGATTGTGGCATTTATCCTGGGTGTGTTCATCGCCTTTATCTGGTACGTTGGTTTCAGCGCTGTGTCCCAGATGCTCGGTACCGGCGTATTATCGAAGCTGTTTTTATGGATCGCGCTGGACGAGCAATATCTGGCACTCGGCAAAGGGTTGGTCGATTCACGCAACGTCATTTACCTGCTGAGCCTCATTGCATTCTTTCTTGTTCTGACCCTCTGGCGCGTCGAGAAGCTGAGAAAGTAAAAGCTTTGAAAATCAACGCACACCTTTTGATCTAACTGCGTGTATTTGATCGTATATGATTGAAAACACACTAACATGATCGCTCTTTATTTAACTCCCAACCCTTCATTTGAAAATGTGCAATCCGGCGGTTTGAGGGGGCGGTCGGGCGTGACAATAATTTACAATCGCGCAGACTGGTTATTAGGAAATTTCGCTAGATTGCCAGTAAGTAATGCACAATTAACTATTAAGCAACTCTTGGCGACAAGCAAGGTAAAATACTCGGAAGAGGAACTCGTGCTGGCTCTCAAAAGGAATGAGAAGGTGGCCTTCGATTTCCTGTACGACCATTACTCGGGCGCTTTGTTTAATATCATTTCAAAAACACTAAGGGACGAAGAGAAAGCCGCAGATGTATTACAGGAATCATTCGTTAAGATCTGGAAAAATATAGCTTCATATAATCCGGAGAAGGGACGGCTGTTTACATGGATTATGAACATAGCGCGTAATGGCGCAATTGATGCGGTGAGGGTAGAAGGCAGAAAGCCGTTAATGGATGATATAGAAGACGTGGCGGTGAGGAATGAAAAAGACGCGTACGAAGATTTACAGACAACGAGTTCGGATATGAAGGCAATCATTGATATGCTTCGTCCCGAGCGCAAAATTCTCATTGACATGGCGTATTTCCAGGGGTACACTCATGAAGAGATTTCCGAAGAGCTGAGCATTCCGCTGGGCACGGTAAAATCGAGGATCCGAACTGCGTTACAAGAGTTAAAACAATACTTTGCAGCATGAATATCCAAGCATACATAGAGTCCGGCATATTGGAAGAATATGTATTGGGCACTGTTTCTCCTCAGGAAAAGCAGGAAGTGGAGTGTATGTCTCATATTTACCCGGAGATAAAGGAAGAGTTATTGAGGACTGAAAATGCTTTAGAAGAATATGCATTAAAACACCAGACTCCTCCGCCGGCTTCATTGAAAGAGTCAATTTTCGCATTGATGAATTTTGATTCCGCCGGTGATACAAATAACGACACGCAAAACGGTGATAACACCGGCACTCAGGAAACGGTAAGGGTAAACGACAGCATTGAAACCCCCAAGGTTGTAGAGGCGGAGGGTGGTAAGGTTATAGTTGATGTTTTCGACAGACCTGAGATGGAAATCAGGCAAGTAACCCCTTTGTGGGCCAAAATTTCAGTTGCTGCTGCGATACTGCTCGCTCTTTTCGCTGGCTGGTCGGCCATGCAAATGGGCGAATATAGAAAGAACAACGAGCAGCTGGCCGCTGAGGTGGGCAGTATGAAGGGTGAGATGGAGGGAATGAAAAATAGCCTCACATACACCGAGTCACTTGCCGGAATGTACCGGAACCCACAATATAAAGTGGTAAAAATGGCCGGAATGCCGAAATCTCCGGAAAGCAGCGTAGCCGCATTCTGGAACCAGAAAACCAATGAAGTAATGTTGGATGTGGAGAACCTCCCGGCGGCACCTGCTGGCAAGCAATACCAGCTTTGGACGATCGTAGGTGGTCAGCCGGTGGATATGGGAATGCTGGATAATCAGTTTTCTGGGAAGGTTTTGAAGATGAAAAACTCAAAGCCAGGTGCAGTGGCCTTTGCGATTACTTTGGAGAAGGAAGGTGGGGTGCCAAGTCCTACAATGGAGGAGATGGTTGTGATGGGTAAGGTGAGCTAGCGTGCGCTTCGTGCACGTTGCTTCGACTGCGCTCAGCATGACAAAGGCGGGTGACAGGTGAAGAGGCAACTTGTACAATGCGCCCTTGTCACCCTGAGCGCAGTCGAAGGGCAGGGCACAAAGCTACTAACAAGAGAGAAGCATGGTGCAAAGTGCTTCGACCGCCCGGCGGCCCGGTGCGCTCAGCATGACAAATTTTAATACTAACAAATCAAAAAGAGTAAATGAAGCGAAGAAGCTTTCTAGGAAACATAGCACTAGTAAGTGCACTAACAACAACAGAAGGTTCGGCTCAACAGTCCGAACCTTTTTTGCATGAAAAGAAACCCCAAGAAACCCTAACCGCCGACCTGATAGTCGCCGGAGGAGGCCTCGGCGGCTGCGCCGCCTCGCTCGCCGCATTAAGAGATGGCTTAAATGTAATTCTCACAGAAGAAACCGACTGGCTAGGCGGCCAGATCTCCCAGCAAGGCGTACCGCCTGACGAGCATCAATGGATCGAAACGCACGGAGCTCCAAAGGCATACCGTGATTTCCGCGACGCGATCCGGGAGTATTACATCAAACATTACCCCCTCACCGACGAAGCAAAAAGCCGCAAATACCTCAATCCCGGCGATGGGGCGGTGTCGCGGATTTGCTGCGAGCCGCGCGTGGCGGTGTCGGTGCTGAATGAAATGCTGGCGCCTTACCTCAGTTCCGGCAGGCTTTCGTTGCTTACCGAGCACAAAGCCGTATCTGCCGAAGTGCAGGGCAACCGCGTGAAGTCGCTCGATGTCGTGAGCACGCGCACGGGGCGGCGGGTTACCTTGTCGGCGCCGTACTTTGCGGATGCTACCGAGTTGGGCGACTTGCTGCCTCTGACTGGTACCGAGTTTGTCACCGGCACCGAGTCCAAAGCCGAAACCGGCGAGCTTCACGCCCCTGAAAAAGGGAACCCCGACAATGTGCAGGCATTCACGATGTGCTTCGCGATCGACTACCGGCCGGGCGAAAACCACGTCATCGAAAAGCCTGCTGAATATGATTTCTGGCGAAGCTATGTCCCGAAAATGACCAAACCCTGGTCGGGCAGGCTGCTGGACCTGGCGTACTCCAATCCCAAAACGCTCGAACCGAAAACGCTTGGCTTCCACCCGGAAGGCATCAAAACAGGCGACGCGCTCAACCTCTGGCTGTACCGCCGCATCATCAGCCGCCAAAACTTCACGCCCGGCACCTACGCGGGCGACATCACGATCGTCAACTGGCCGCAAAACGATTATATGCTCGGCAACCTCATCGGTGCCAGCGAAAAGGATTTCCGAAAGCACGTCGACCGCGCCAAACAGCTCAGCCTCTCGCTCCTCTACTGGCTGCAAACCGAGGCCCCGCGCCCGGACGGCGGCAAAGGCTGGCCCGGCATCCGCCTCCGGAAAGACATCATGGGCACCGACGACGGCCTCGCCAAATACCCCTACGTCCGCGAATCGCGGCGCATTAAGGCACTATTCACCATCAAGGAAGAACATGTGGGCGCCGCAAACCGCGAAATGGCCGTCGCAAACGGCGCGCCAGGCGACAAAACCAAAGCCGCCACATTCTCCGACAGCGTCGGCATCGGCTACTATCACATCGACCTCCACCCCAGCAGCGCCGGCGACAATTACATCGACTTCGCCTCCCTGCCATTCCAAATCCCCCTCGGCGCCCTGCTGCCCATACGGATGGAAAACCTACTTCCGGCTAACAAGAATATTGGCACTACGCATATTACGAATGGGTGTTACCGGCTGCACCCGGTGGAATGGAGCATCGGGGAGGCTGTGGGGTTGTTGGTGAAGTTTGCTTTGGAGAAGAAGGTAGCTCCGGGAAAGGTGAGGAAGGATAAGGGGTTATTGGAGGGGTTTCAGGGGTTTTTGGTGGGGGAAGGGGTGGAGTTGGAGTGGATATAGCTAATTACCAGCTCGTTTGAGATCGAAGAAGTTAGCTTTAATTTATTCTTTCTTGTTTATTATAGCATCAATCCTCTCAAAAACAGTTGCCTCGTAGGCATCAAAACCAGCCCTAATATTAGTTGAATTTCTTTGATTTTCATAGTAGTCGATAATACTTGAAGGAACACCAAAATCGCTCGCAATTTTTCCCTCTTCTGATAAGGCATTATACTCTAATTTTACAATAAGCCGATCAATTCCGATTGTATCCTCGAACGAATTATTCGAGTTGCTGGATATATAAAATTTATACATCACATTAAATACGCCTAAATATTTAACCACTTGATACTTTAATGTATTATAGATAAAGTCAGCAGTTGATCTAATTGCAACGTCGATATGATCACCTTGTTGAACCCGGTAATTGACTGAACCTATAAATCCACCTTGCAAATAGAAATGAACTAAATGCGTTAAGGTTGAGTATTCCCGAACTTCGCGACCATTTTCAATTAGAAACTTTACATTTTTATTTCTAACTATTGGCTCGATAATATTAAGAACTAACTGAAATCCATCATAATCTATATCTAGTACTGAATTGATTTTTCTAATTAATGCATTAATTGCTTCAAATTCGGTGGTAGATAATGTGGAGATGCGATCAAAGATAGTCAGCTTGTCTACACGACTAATTACCTTAAATTGATCTAAAATTTCGTCCGGTATATTGCGGACTGACTGTTGTAATTGAATGTCGATCTTTTTCTTGCGATCTCCATCGCTCAAATATAAGTCTTCTGTATAAAACAAATCTATTTCATCCTTTGGTGATTGTATATCGAAATTTTTATGCTTTATCCCTTCGGGCGACGAATTAATAGCACTCATAAATTCATTTTGAAGTACGATCACTCTTCCGCTATAATGATGCAAAAATCTGCCAGCCCTGCCTGCAATATTCTTTGCGTCAAATTTTTTTAAATTCTTGGATCCCTTCTTACTATGGAGCACAACCAAATTTTTAGCGGATGTATTAACTCCTTCGGTAATTGTTGTAGTTGATAATAAAACACGAAGTTTTCCTCGATTGAAAAGTGATATAATTTCTTTCTGAATATATTTAGGAATTAGTCCATGATGGATACCTATTCCATTAATTAATGAACTAACCATAACCCAGTCTTGGCCAAATTTCTCTTGAACATGACTAATAAAACTTGAATATTCAGAATTATTGTGATCTTTTAGTATTCCAGCAGTAATAATCTTTTTGGCGTATGATTCAGTACTAGCTCGGGTCGAACAATAAATAATAGTGTTTTCATTTATCAATTTTAAAGATGTTATAATTTCGAATAACCTAGTGGATTTGTCGTTTGCAGTAAAATTAAATGATAAGGTGTTGTCGATTTTGACTTTCTTCTTTGTCTTTATATCATTAAATGTTTTATTTACAATTTCATAATTATTATAGTTAATAAGCTCAATTTTGTTCGACTCTAAAAATGTATCGAAGGATTTATTATAATTTGTATCAGAGGAAGCGGAAAAATCGATATAAGGGCCAGCAAATAATATGTCAGTGTTACCTTGTAACGTATAAAATACAGCTAGTCTGTAAGCTACATCGCGTTCATTTTCTTTAATCTCATCATCCAGCAGGTATTCATTGTCGATTTTGTATACTTCGTCTACAAAGGCAAAGTCAAGGTTAACTTTATTGTTTTGTTTTTCTAAGAATGATAGAAATCTTTCCGGGGTATATATGAAGATGTTGTTCTCTCCAAATGTTTCAATATCACTTAGCGTATGTATAAAATATTTCTCTCGGAAATATTTGAAATTCGTTGAAGTACTTATTTTTTCAACATTTTCCGTTAATAATGCCACAGTCGGAAATATGAGTGCAATATTTTTATATTGCATTTTTTTTATTATCTCATAAACAATATGAGTTTTTCCAAACGAGGTGCTGGCAGATAGGAAGAACCTATTTAATTTTCCAAATTCAAAGAGGTCGAGTACTTGCTTTTGATATTTGTGTACTTTGCTATCTTCGTCTGTGTGGAGAGTGCTTTCATACAGCAGGGATGATATAGTATTTAGGTCATATTCTTCTAAATCAATCTTTACATTGAATTTTTCCAGAAGTTCATAGAAGTGAGGAATGCCAATTGTATTTGCCAGATATCTGAGAAATCTTAGGTCTGACCGAGAGATATACTCTTTTTTGATGCTATCAAAGTAGTCACATACGAGTCTTATTAGCTCGTAATCCTTGATAAGATCTTTCTGATATTTATGCAAGCCAATTACGACAGTGGCTGTTTCTTGGATTCTATCCATGAGATAACTTGTTTCTTTACAGCAATGACATCTTTTATTGGTAGCAAGATAAAAAATATACTATAATCGATTGATAATGTCAATGTTTTGAGGCTATAATCCGTTTGAATATGATCTGGCACCTTTTTTATATTAGCATCATATCCGGTGCTATCTTCCTCATACAAGAGCAATATAGGATAAATCAATCTTATATTGTGCTTTTTGGCCTGTTCAATAATACTTATTATTGGATTCGTCTCCCACTCATTGATAATTTTTTCCACTACTGTGTTGGAGATGTTTAGATTATTCTTGTGATTGTGTATGGCAATAACATTTCGCTCGAAATAGTCATCAGATAATGCTTTTTCAATATTTGATAATACGCTTTTTATAGCTTGCTTATGATTTTTATGAAACTTAACTTCACCAAACCAGAGCTCGGTTTGGCCGTTATTTTCGACAAGCTGATAAGAATCGTAGCCTTTGGTCTCAGCATTTTCTAGCGGATTATAGAAGTATCCTCGCGCAATTACCGGCTTCGCTTTGTATAACACCATTAGTATGCTAAACAAAATTACCTCGCCATAAAACCCATATTTTATTTTGGCTGTTTCATCAGAATCTTCGTTATATTTTAGCTTGCTTTTTAACGCTACTGCGTGAAGTGCAGAGTAATCCTTACCTGTTATTTCAAACTCATTAAATGCATATTCAACTATTGAATTAAAGATGATTTCCGCAAAGGAATCTGGATCCATAGTTGTATAGCATTTGTCATCTGATGTGGAAAAAATAGTGCGCAATATGTTCGACGTTGCATAAGGGAGGTCGTATTTATAGATAATGGTTTTATCTATGAGATCAATAAGGCTTTGTCTCATGGTAGGTGGAAGGCGCTAGATCAGAGAAGGGTGATGAGAAACACTATCGACACTTGTATCTTAGGTATGTGTTTCTTGTATCGATCTGGCTCTGGGAAGGTGAAGCATATAGGGAAGGCGTTTAAAATTTTCTTTAAAAAAGAAAATTTTCGATCAGTTTGGAAATGATAGTAGCACTATTTATTTAACGGTTTTGTCAAACCGTACTTGGCTGACTTATCTCAGTGCATAAACCAAACGTTCGAGTGCTCATCCTTCAAATACTCATCATAAGTCGAAATTTCATTTTTCCTCAATCCACCGCTCGAACTTTGCCATCATTTCGTCTTTCTCTTTCAGCATTCTTTCATAAAGCTCCATTTTCTCGTCGTGGAGTTTTCTCACTTCGGCTAGTGGATTAATGTTGAATGTATTTGCATTGCCCAGATTGACGAATGAACTATCGTGATTTACAAATGAGCTGTCGTGAAATGTGTTGGTAATAATATTGATCGCCTGTTCCTCATCAAAATTCCGAATTGCCTCAGCGGGGATTTTAAGAATCGCGGAAACTTGTTCGAGGATGTCGGCATCGATTTTTTCTTTTTGTTCGAGGAGCGAAACTTTTTGCTGGTTCCAGTCCTCACCAAGCTGAAACGCAAGGTAATCCTGCTTGATATTCATCATTTCGCGAAATCTTTTAAGATTGCGGCCTTCGTGGATCTTCGGATTGGAGGTAGTATGTGCCATGCGGAAAGGTGTTTGGTTAAAGAGGCAATTTATATAAATCCGGCGGTAAGTTTTTG
>NZ_JBHYGF010000164.1:2826-8499 GCF_051859145.1 Dyadobacter sp. | reverse complement strand
TGTATCACTGTCTGCCCGGTCACCGTGGATTTGTTTTAAAAACTTGGTAAGCGTTTTTCCGTCGCTGCCAACCGGCCCGGGAACTGCATTTGCTGCATGCGCAGAATCGGCTTTCCGCTCTTTTGCCTCCTTATCCTTTTTGAACCTTTTGAGCTCATCGAGCTGGATATATCCTTTGCCGATGCGGTAGAAAAAGTCCGGCGCTGTTTTACATTCAAAAAACGCCCTCAACTGGTTGACAATCTCAGCTGTAAGCTCGATACCGAGTGTTTTCAGCTTTTTCTCAACCATTTGCCGGCCATCTGTTTCGTACCGCCGGTTATCTTCTTTCAAAAAGTCCTTGATCCTGGCCCGGGCTTTGGAGGTAACTACGATCCTGAGCCAGTCTTCATTGGGCTTTTGCTTATTGGAAGTAATGATTTCAATCTGATCCCCATTGTTGAGCACATAGCTGATCGGGACCAGGATACCTCCCACTTTCGCCGCCATACAATGCGCGCCGACTTCGGAGTGGATATCAAATGCAAAATCAAGCGCCGTTGCGCCGCTTTGCAGTACTTTCAACTCACCTTTTGGGGTAAATACAAAAACCTCTTCATTGAAAAGGTTGCTCCTGAATTCATCCAGGAACTCGATCGCTGCGGTTTTATCCCCAAAACCATTTTCAAGCGTTTCTCTTACCTGTGTAATCCACTGCTCAATGTTACCTCGGACCTTAGTATCATTTCCTTTGTACTTCCAGTGCGCTGCGTAGCCTTTTTCAGCAATCTCGTCCATTCGCGTCGTGCGAATCTGGACTTCCACCCACTGTCCGCTCTTGCTCATCACTGTGGAATGCAGCGACTGGTACCCATTTGCCCGGGGCGTACTCAAAAAGTCTTTTAAGCGATCCGGGTTTGGTTTATAATGGTCAGTAACAATGGAATATGCCTGCCAGCAAATTGCTTTCTCGCGGTCATTTTCAGCCGAAGATTCAAGTACAATGCGGATTGCGAAAAGATCATAAATTTCTTCAAAAGGCTTGTTCTGCTTGCGCATTTTGTTCCAGATCGAATAAATCGATTTGGGCCTGCCTTTGAGGATAAAATTCAACCCGGCGGATTCCAGGTCCTGCGCGATCGGCTCCATGAACTTGGCAATAAACCGGTCACGGATTCCTTTCGTTTCTCTCAGCTTCCGGGCAATAGCGCGGTATTCCTGGGGCTCGGTGTATTTCAGGTAAAGTTCTTCCAGCTCGGATTTGATACTGTACAATCCAAGCCGGTGTGCGAGTGGGGCGTATATAAAAATCGTTTCGGAAGCGATTTTAAGCTGCTTGTCCCGCGGCATGCTATCGAGGGTCCGCATGTTATGCAGCCTATCCGCAAGTTTTACGAGAATTACCCGCACATCGTCGGACAATGTGAGCAGCATTTTACGGAAGTTCTCCGCTTGCTGTGACGAACCATATTCGAAGCGACCGGAAATCTTCGTAAGCCCGTCGATGATCTTGGCCACTTTTTTTCCAAAAAGCCGCTCGATATCCTCGATCCGCATATCGGTATCCTCCACCACATCGTGCAGCAATGCAGCTACAATGCCCGTGGTACCGAGACCAATCTCTTCGACGACGATCTGGGCGACTGCAAGCGGGTGGTAAATATAGGGTTCTCCCGACCGGCGCCGCATGTCTTTATGGGCGTCGACAGAAGTATAAAAAGCCTTTTTGATTAACTTGGCATCATTATCCTTCAAGAATGGCTTGGCTGTACGTAATAGTCTCCGGTACTTCTTGAGAATATCTTTCCGCTCTTGTTCCAGGTCAATATTGAGGGCCTCAACGAGTTGCTCCACTGCTGTTTTGTAATTGGTATGCTTCACTAAAATAACAAATTCCGGTGAGATTTTTCAATAATGGATTACCAAAAGATAAAATTTTCAAAAAAGCTTGCATCTATCTAAAAAATAGAAATACCTTTGCACTCCCAATTCGAGAACAGGCGTAGTTAATAACTGTAATTGAAGACGGAAAAAGTGAGCGGGCGTGGCGGAACTGGTAGACGTGCTAGACTTAGGATCTAGTGCCGCAAGGCGTGGGGGTTCGATTCCCTCCGCCCGTACAAATTACAAGGGAATGACGGGGCATCAAATTCCTATCCCATTTAGAAAAATGTGCTGCTCCGTAGTAAGACCCGTCAAATGCCCTCAGGACTTCGTTTTGAGGGCATTTTTATTTTTCTTTTCTGTTTTACCCAAGGTATTACCATTAGCATAAGCGAAACATGGAAGTTCTGTTAGAAAAAAGCTCGCCTACAATGGCTTCACTTAAAGTGACGCTGACCAAAGAAGATTACCAGCCGAAAATTGATAAAACCATAAAGGATTATTCAAAAAAGGTTAACCTGAAAGGTTTCCGACCTGGAAAAGTGCCTTCGCAGGTAATTCAGAGAATGTATGGAAAAAGCATTCTGGTTGACGAGGTGAACAACCTGCTGAGCAATGCAGTGAGCAACTATATCCGGGAAAACAAATTGCAGGTGGTAGGTGATCCAATTCCTGATCGCTATAAAGCTGCCGAAGTTAACTGGGATAATCCAAGCCAGTTTGAGTTCAGCTACGATCTTGGAATGGCGAGCGATTTCGAAGTAAATCTTTCTGAGCTGCCTGCGGTAAAACGTTATACGATCAATGTAGACGATGCGGAGCTTAGCAAGACAAACGATAGCTTGCGCGAGCGTTTTGCAGACAGCATTCACCCTGAAGTAAGTGAAGCCGGCGATATGATCTTCGGAGAGCTGAAACAGGAATCAAGCGAATTCACAACCCGCACTGCAATTCCTACCAAGCAGCTTAAAGAAGAAGCACTTTCGAAATTCATTGGTGTCAAAAAAGATGATGTTATCACATTTGATATCCAGGATACATTCACTGACGAGTCGGCGATCGCTCATGTGACAGGTAAGAAAAAAGAAGATATCGGTTCACTTTCAGGCGATTTCGTTTTGACAGTAGAAGATATCACCCGTTCAGCACCTGCGGAATTGAACCAGGAGTTTTTTGATAAAGTACTGGGCGCAGGACAGGTTGAAAGCGAAGAGCAGTACAACGAGAAAGTGCTTGAAATCATCAAAGGAAACTACGAGCGCGAAACTGAGGCATTGCTGCGCCGCGATATCGAGAATGCATTGCTGGAAAACATTTCCATCGATCTTCCGGAAGAATTCCTAAAAGAATGGCTGGAACGTACCAACGAAGGCAAGTTCACCCGCGAGCAAATTGAAGAGCAATTTGAAGATTTCAAAAAATCATTGAAACTAAGCCTGATCAAAAATCAGATTGCCGATCGCGAAAACGTGAAAGTAGAATATCCTGAGATCCTTGAATTTACCCGCAATATGGTAAAAGGTCAGTTCGGTATCTACGGTGACGATGATAATATGAAAGAAACCATTGATCGTGTTGCGCAAGGTTACCTTGCTGACAAAGAGCGTGACAATTACACGAGCATTTTCAACCAGGTTTTTGATAACAAAGTAATGGATATCATTCGCGGACAAGTTTCCACCGACGAGCAAACCATTGAAGTAAGCGAATTCGAGAAAATGGCGAAAGGCGAAGAAGTAGCAGCTTAGTCTGGCTTTCAGCAATATATTTAGCACCGTCCCGGTTTCCGGGGCGGTGTTTTTATTTAGGCTAAAACCCGATCCGCTCCCGCTGCTGCCCGAGCTCGCGTATGATCCCGTCTCCAAACCATTGTTTAAATTTCAGCTTCCACTGGTCCAGCTCATTTTGTAACCTGCGATTTTCCGCCAGGAGCCGGGTATTCTCCTGCTTGAGCCAATCCGTTTCCGACATGGAGACTGAATCAAAACCCAGCAGATCCGGAAGTTTTACGTCAAGCAGTTTGGCAATGTTTTCCAGGCGTGAAACAGACAGTTCAGTCCTGCCTCTTTCCAGATCTCCGTAGGCGGTAGTGGATAATCCGAGCATATCTGCCATATTCTCCTGTGAGAGACCTTTTTGTAACCTGATCAACCGGATTTTCTCTGATAAGTTAGCTGCTGCGCTCATGGTCGCCGTGTTTATCTTTTTCAAACTTTTCAAATGCAATGTACTTAACTGTCCCGCTCGTACTCCTCGCAAATTCCGAGAATTTATCGCAGGAATTGACAAGGTTTTCTGAATGAATTAGTCAATTTTGTGCAAGCCGATTATTCAGCAGGCAGTTTTTTAATCAGAAACTAACATATATTGCTTTTTGTTCTGATAGTCGTTGCCCTTTAAATATAAACTCAATTAAAATTAAGTTTACCGATGAATTACGGAAATGAATTTAGAAAATATGCTGTCCACCACCTTGGCGTGAATGGCCTTTCAGTGGACGGTTATATGAACCACACCGTTGAAAATATGACCCGCTCGGTGATCGAGGAACGTCCGATGAACTTCCGGGAAGTTGACGTTTTCTCCCGTTTGATGGCCGACCGCATTATTTTTATGGGAACCGGTGTGGATGATAATATCGCGAACATCATCGTCGCACAATTGCTTTTCCTCGAATCAGCTGATCCTAAGAAAGATATCCTGATGTACATTAATAGCCCCGGCGGTTCTGTGTATGCAGGTCTGGGTATTTACGATACCATGCAGTATGTACGCCCTGATGTAGCGACAGTTTGTACAAGTCTTGCTGCGTCAATGGGTGCTGTATTGCTGGCAGGAGGAGCAGCCGGAAAGCGGTCTGCACTGCCTCACGCACGTGTAATGATCCACCAGCCTTCGGGTGGCGCGCAGGGTACTTCGGTTGATATCGAGATTACAACCCGCGAGATTGTGAAGCTGCGTCACGAATTGTACGAGATCCTTGCCAAACATACAGGCCAGACACCTGAGCAAATTGCATTGGATTCTGACCGTGACAAGTGGTTGAGAGCAACTGAGGCGAAGGAATATGGTTTGATTGATGAGGTTTTGACAAGAGACAAATAAGCCATTTTTGATTTGCTGAAAGCACCCTGACAACCAGCTTGTCAGGGTGCTTTTTTATTCATTAGCCTCATTTTCTTTTGGTAACCCGATCAAAAAACCAGAAATTTGTAATATCCTTTCGACTGGCTGCAAAATGTGCGGCGTTTTGGAAACAATAATGTAAACCTTCTTGTTAACACGGTCTTGGCTGTTGCTAATATTAAATAAACTCAGCGAACCGGGTAATTCACCACCGTATAAACAAATTCAATGGCACAAGTAAGCTGTTCGTTCTGCGGACGTAAAAAAAACGAAGTAGATTTATTACTTTCCGGAATAGACGCACATATATGTAATCACTGCATTGCCCAGGGGCATCAGGTGATTACGGAAGAATTGGGGGCGAAAGAAGATAAGAAAGAAAAAAAGGGCAAGCTACCTAAGCTGAAACCCATTCCCCCGTCTGAAATCAAGCACTTTCTCGAACATTACGTCATAGGTCAGGACGAAGCAAAACGCTCGCTGGCTGTGGCTGTATATAACCATTACAAAAGGCTCAACCAGGCAACTACCGAAGATGATGTAGTGATTGAAAAATCAAATATCATTATGGTGGGCGAAACGGGTACCGGCAAAACTTATCTTGCCAAATCCATTGCGCGGATCCTGCAAGTGCCTTTTTGCGTAGCTGATGCAACGGTTGTTACGGAAGCAGGTTATGTTGGT
>NZ_JBHYGF010000164.1:0-2789 GCF_051859145.1 Dyadobacter sp. | reverse complement strand
GCAAGCTGCTGATTATAATGTAGAAGCTGCCGAGCGCGGGATCGTTTACATTGATGAGATCGACAAAATTGCACGTAAGTCTGACAACCCTTCGATTACCCGCGATGTAAGTGGCGAAGGTGTTCAACAGGCGCTTTTGAAATTACTGGAAGGCTCGATTGTGAATGTGCCCCCGCAAGGCGGTCGCAAGCACCCCGACCAGAAAATGATTACCCTGAATACCGAAAACATTCTTTTCATCTGCGGAGGCGCATTTGACGGAATTGAGAGACATATCGGAAAACGCATTAACACACGTCCGATTGGTTTTTCAGGTGACAACAGGATCATTGAGATTTTTGACAAAGGCAATTTAATGCGCTATGTAACAGCAATGGACCTTAAATCTTTCGGTTTGATCCCTGAGCTGATTGGTCGCCTGCCTGTGCTCACGCACTTAAATCCGCTTGACCGCGAAACGCTGCGCCGCATTCTGACAGAACCAAAGAATGCATTGGTGAAGCAGTACAGCAAACTGTTCGCCATGGAGGGAATCAATCTGCATTTTGAAGACGCAGTGCTTGATTACATTGTTGACCAGGCGATGACTTACAAGCTGGGCGCACGCGGACTTCGCTCGATCTGCGAATCGATTATGACCGACGCGATGTTTGACCTGCCTTCGCAGACAGATGTAAAAGATTTCACGCTTTCTCTGGACTACGCAAAAGATAAATTTGAGAAATCAGCGATGTCGGTGCTACGCTCTGTGGCCTAGACAATTGACTTAATAGTAAGTAGCGCCTGACATCTTCGAGATGTCAGGCGTTTTATTTTTTACCCCAATAGTCCTATTTTGCAACAAAAATGACTTGTAGAAATGGAAAATTGGCTGGGTAACAAATCGATTGTGGTTATAGGAGGAACAACCGGGCTGGGCTTTTCAGCAGCGAAAGCATTTGTCAGAAATGGCGCAAACGTGATTGTAGTAGGCCGCAATCCCGAAAACTGCCTGGTGGCTGAGCTACAACTTGGCAGTACCGCCCGCGCCAAGCAGGCTGATGCGACTCACCCGCAAACCGCCATGGAAGCGATACAACTTTGCATTCGTGAATTCGGTAGTTTCGATGGACTATACCACGTCGCAGGCGGCGGCGGAGAGAAATTCGGTGACGGACCTTTGCACGAGCTTTCACTTGAAGGCTGGCACAAAACGCTTGACTGGAACCTGACTTCACTGATGCTGTCAAACCAGGCTGCTATCCGTACCTTTATGGGAATGAACAAGGGCGGCAGCATACTGAACATGAGCTCGGTACTCGGCTTTTACCCTTCTTCCCAATTTTCAAATCACGCTTATGCTACTGCAAAGTCGGCGGTACTGGGTTTTTCCAAATCAATCGCTTCTTCTTACGCATCCAAAAACATCAGGGTGAATGTACTCTCACCAGGGATCATAGAGGGAGTTGAAGGCAAAGAATCTGAACAGTTTGTAACCAGCAAACAGTCACTGGACGGAGGCCGATATGGCATACCGGGCGACCTGGATGGGGCCGCGGTCTATTTCATGTCTGATTATTCGAAATTCACGACCGGCCAGAACTTATCTGTTGATGGCGGCTGGGAAGTGAGCGACGGGCAATACTGAATAAAATGCCGGGGTTATGTGAACAAATCAAGATGGCTGCATCGGCAATCACTTTTTTTCTTTTATTCGCGTAAATTAAGTGATAAGTTGTTCCGCCTTCGAGGTTTAAACTAACATACAGCATTTTTATGGCTACCGGACCAATTGTGACCCTGACAATCAATCCTGCGCTCGACAAAAGTTCGGAGGTTTCCCGAATTGTACCGGACAATAAGCTCCGTTGCGGAACGCCCACATTTGAGGCCGGAGGCGGCGGGATCAATGTGGCGAAGGCTATTCACAGGTTAGGTGGAAATCCGATCGCTATTTTTACAATTGGCGGACCAACCGGACAGAGACTGCACAAGCTTGTTAAGAATGAAGGTGTGGGGACCATGGTGATTGAGACCAAACAATGGACCCGCGAAAACTTCCACGTACTTGAAACCAGCACAGGCTTTCAGTACCGGTTCGGAATGCCGGGCAGCGAAATGATGCCGACCGAAGTAAGATCAATTCTTGAAATGATGGAGGAGTTTGACCCAAAACCTTCCTATATCATTGCCAGCGGCAGTTTGCCTCCGGGTGTTCCCGAGGACTTTTACGGTCAGATATCCAGGATCGCTAATAAGCAAGGTGCCAAATTCATTGCCGATACCTCCGGAGATGCATTGCGCTTTGCAGCAGAATCGGGTGTGTACCTTCTTAAACCCAATATTACAGAGCTAAGTGAGCTCGTGGGTGTGGACAAGCTTGAAATGGACGAGGTAGACGATGCGGCCCGCGCGTTGATCATTCGCGGTCAATGCGAGGTAGTCGTAGTATCAATGGGTGCAATGGGCGCGATGCTGGTGACCGAAGACCAGGTGGAACACATTCCGGCGCCACCCGTCCAGCCCAAAAGTACAGTCGGTGCAGGAGATAGTATGCTGGCCGGTATTGTCTGGACACTCTCGCAGGGTAAATCTTTCCGTGAAGCTGTTCGAATGGGCGTAGCATGTGGTACTGCTGCAACTATGAATGCAGGGAGCGAGCTTTTCAAAATGCAGGATGTAAACCACCTGATGGACTGGCTGAACCGCTACGGAAAACGCTACTCGGCAAGCTAGCCGAATCAAAACTATGCGATAGTAAGAATGTGAATGGGTTGTCTTTTTTGATAAAAACCCAGCTCATGTCCTAT
>NZ_JBHYGF010000163.1:0-8538 GCF_051859145.1 Dyadobacter sp. | reverse complement strand
CAATGATTTTGAAAAGTTCGAAAAAGTAGACTCACAATCGGTTTATTTGAAGTACCTGGAAACAGACGGTTATATATTCGTGGGAAATCGCAAGGAAACTTTTATCCTGGACCGGACAGCGTTGCACGTAGCAGCCAAATGCAGTGCCCCGGCGAACTCGCCTGTGTATGATAGAAAGATGTATTATAAAAAGAATAACAGCATCTACAAGCTGGATATCAGCACTTTCCTGAATAAAAAGCTGGCTGGAAGCTACTGATTCTCGTAGTTATTGCTTGAATACTTGACTTAGTTGCATACTTCGCTTACCCGTCATATTTGAGTAAGTGGCAGGGGTTAGCCTATAAAAGAAAATCGTGCAGCACCCGGGGGTAATGCACGACTTACATTCTGATTAAGGAGAGCTTACGCGGATAAAGAGCGTTTACGTAATGTAAATGTATACTGCACACCGCTTCGCTCAACGGGAATTTAACCAGCCTCCGTTTTTTTCGTATTAAATCCGGTTTTTAGCTAACGAAGTAAATCTACCTGCTGCGAACTACATTCAGTTCCGCGATCAGCTCCGGTCTTCTGCCTTCCGGAATGGGGATGATGTGGTTTCCCATTACAATTTGCGACGCGCTCATTCTTGTAATATGGTCGAGATTGATCACGTGCTTGCGCGACAGCTTGAAAAATGTCGGTTTAAGTTCCGGGAAGATCCTGCCAATGTTGGGAGAGATGTGAATGTAGTTATATGTTTTGCCGGGATACAGCTTTACAAATTCCTCAGTGGTCAGGTAGAGTCTCGCATAGGGTCCGTCTGCCTCAATGAAAAGAATGTTATTCTGCTTTACCTGAATATGTTCCTTGTCGGTAAAAAATACGATGTGCTCGGTTTGATTTGCTTTGGCAGCCGGTAAATTTCCCGCCTGGAAATTGTGCAGTGCCAGGTTGATCTGCACCACCAGCTCGTTGGAGCGCACCGGCTTTTCGAGGAAAGCGGCAGGATAGGTAGACTGGCTTCGTTCCGCTATTTCTTCGTAAGCGTCCTCGCCGGTAATGTAGATAATCGGTATCCATTTAATGCGCAACAATTCCTGTGCTGTTGCGATGCCATCCTCGGGACCATCCAGTTTCATGTCGATCAAAGCGAGATCGGCACTCTGCTTTTTCATGATGAAAACTGCTTCGGTAAGGTTCCTGGCCACTCCGCTGATTGAAAAACCCTTGCCGCCCAAATCAACTTCCAGATGCTTTGACAACAAGGGGTTATCCTCTACGATCAGAATTTTTGCAGCTACGCTCATATCGATAAAAGCTTGTTAGCATTGCTAACTCAAGGATTTAGGATGAATTATAGTGTCTTTATTCTCAGGCCCAATATAACCTTAAGTAAACCTAATCTTTAATTCTTCTAATGTCAATCGCTATTGCAGAAATACTTCGACAAGTTTGCTTGAAAAATTCACATTCAACCCCGGCAGCGCATGGTTAATGATCACGGACAGGTACTTGCCCATTTATCCAGATTTCTGTGTTTCAAGACCACATATACTTTCAGCGATTTTGCTTTGGGACAGAAGTTGTTTTCAAAAACTGCCCTGCTCGTCATATCCGTATATTCCGCAGCGAATACAGGCTTGTTCAATGCGGTAAATGGTTGAACCTGATCCTGCCAGCCCTGTTCGAAAGCATCTTCGGTCAGCAGCCAGTCAAATTTAGCGGCATAATCCGGTGCAAGGTCAGGAACGTTCTTTTGTCCGATACCTAACCCATTCTGATGCGCAAGCGTAATCAGGTAGTCGCAGTAGCGGCGAGTATCCGTTATGGAAATATCAAATCCAGTTTCATTGTCGTAGCTGTCAAGATTATCCGGCTCCACTGCGTCAAATCCTTTGTTCATGATCATTCTAAGCCTTGAACTAAGCCAGGGTTTCAGCTTTTCAGGCTGCCGGATATCCAGCCACCTTTCCTCGGGCCATTCCGGATACACTTTCCCGATCACTTCCCTGGGAAGTAACCCTGCATCAGGCCGGTCATCTTCAAGCGTACCTACCGACATATACGCGATCACTTTTTTACCCTGAGCGTGCAATGCGGCCACTTGCTCCGCAGTCGTAGTAAATGCGTCCACATCAACCACATCGGCCGAAAACTGATCACCGGCATTCAGCTCGTCAAGATCCCAGTCGAAAGAAACGCCGTTTGCCGGCTTCCACCAGGTTGTTTTATCATTTGGCAGCTCGCTACCGTCAACAATATTGTTATCGGGCTCAGCATCATCAGATTGGCAGGCTGCCACAAACAGGTACGCAGCCAGGAGCAATGTAAATTTTCTCAGCATGGAGGAAGTTGAATTTACAATTTAGACGTCTTCCGCCCACATTTATTGCTGTCTGACCTACTGTTTTCCTTTTTTCAGCATATCTTTGACGGAAATCCAGCGAATACCGGGATAGCGGTTGTTGTCCAGCGGGTTCAACTTCGGCAAGCCGGTAAACATATTGTGCATGTACTGCATTCCCTGCCATGCCGGGAAGGTTTCTTGTTCCTGCGGGGCTATGGTCCGGGTAAGTTTGATCATCGTGCCCAGCATCCCGAGTCCGCCTACACGAAAGGTACCAAAAGCTTTTCCGTGTGCCTCAGTCGCTGCTCTGGCCAAATCCTTGATCGATGCCACTTCTCCTGCAATGCGAAGGTATCTTGGCGTACCCGAGTCCAGCGCTGCGGCGGCTGTATATTCGGCGGTGTTTTCGATTGTGGTAAAATCGAGCGGCTGATCGGCATCTCCCCAGTACATAACCTTTTTCAATGCGGGTACAATCAATGGCGCTTCACCAGTGAGCAGATCGGTAAACATCCCGTTGAGTATAGACGTAGCCTGTATGCCCGATTTATCAACTACCTCACTGAACTCGCGCCTGAGGTCAAGGTTTCGGTTGGAGCCGGGCTGCAATCTGGTATAATCAATGGAATAATCGGATGGAATAAACCGGGTAACGCCTGCCCAAACCGTGGCTTGCAGCAATTCCGTTTGTGCATTGATAATCACCTCCCGCAAGCCTGACAGGGCAGATACGACGCAGGAAGCCCCGGTAATTGCGCTGGCCAGTTCGGGAATATTTGCAAAATCAACCTCAACTACTTCAGCGCCTGTCGCCCGCAGCGACTTCACACTGGGGTTTGAACTGCCTTTGCGAATGATTGCTTTCACCCGTGCACCTTTTTGAAGCAGGTAGTGTGTGATCCTGCCGCCCAACTGGCCCGTCGCACCAGCTACGACAATGAAGTTGGTGGCGTTTGTATCTGTTTTAAAATCCATTTCTTAGTTCGAAGTAGTAGGTATGTTGCTGTCCATTACATTATAATTATTATTCCCGCTCAACGAATCACATTAAATTGCATGCAGTAATATCAATGCAATTCTCAAAAACCAACCGCAGTATACGCATGATCTACGTCGTAGGAAGTTCAAACACCGACATGGTGGTTAAGTCAGAAAGGTTGCCTGCGATGGGTGAAACTGTAATAGGAGGGGATTTTCTGATGACGCCAGGCGGAAAAGGCGCCAACCAGGCAGTAGCAGCGGCGCGACTTGGAGGGAATGTAACTTTTATCTGTAAAGTAGGTAATGATCTTTTCGGTACCCAGGCTATGCAGCAGTTCCGCAGGGAGCAGATCCACACTGATTTTGTTTTAACGGACGACACTGCGCCTTCGGGTGTTGCGCTGATTAACGTAGACCAAAATGGACAGAACTGCATTACGGTAGCGCCGGGAGCCAATAACCAGCTCACCCCGGCGGATGCGGAGCTTGGGCTAACAGCCATTTCCGCCGAAGATATCCTGCTGGTGCAACTCGAAATTCCCCTGGAAACGGTTGAAACGGCAATCGCAGCGGCACACCAAAAGGGAGCAAAGATCATATTAAATCCCGCGCCCGCGCAAAACCTGCCCGCAGCTATTTATCCTGATATTTACCTCATCACCCCGAACGAAACCGAAGCCGAGCTGCTCACCGGCATTCCGGTTTCAGACCCTGCGTCTATTGAGCAAGCCGCGGAAATCCTGCTCGGAAAAGGTTGTAACAACGTGATTATAACACTCGGCAGAAAAGGCGCTTACCTGCGAACGGCGGAAAGCAGCGCGTGGATAGCTTCTCCGGAAGTTAATGCCATGGACACTACGGCAGCAGGAGATTGTTTTAATGGCGCGATTGCAGTGGCTCTTTCTGAAAACATGCCGCTAAGCAACGCGGTAAAATTTGCTACCCGTGCTGCGGCGATCAGTGTAACAAGAATGGGAGCGCAGAGCGCCATGCCTTACCGGAATGAAATAGCCTTAAACTAAAACAGGCTGCCTCAAAGACAGCCTGTTTTCCTCACACTCCAACTTCACTTTTGCATTACATATCAAGGAACGATGAATGGCATTGCGATCGCGAAAGTTTCTTCTTTCGTCAAAATTTCGTCAAAAGCCTCAGTCGCAGCTTTGAATCTGGTATCGCCTGTGTCAGGGATACCCGTCAGATCAAGATCAAGCAGGTTAGCGCCGGCCTGAACTACCGTAGATTCGCTGTTTGATCCTTTGTAAACCGGTGCAGGTGATCCTTCATCCAATGTGATCCAGGATTTGATCGCCTTGTTGTTTCTGATCTTAGCAAGGATTTTTCTTGAAATAGATGCGTGGCGTGCCTCAACTGAGTGTACCTGCAATGCGTATTCAAGGATTTGTGGATCGTTGATCAAAGTACCAGCCTGACCTTTGTAAGCACGAACACCAGTATCTTCAAACGCGTGTGAAAGGAACACAAACGTATCAAAGTTGGTGAAAGTATCGTAAGTTTTGTTTACTGTGAAGTCAAACTTTGGTTTGTCTTGTCCTGGTGTCAGGCCAAGCGCTTTTTCCAAAAATTTTACGTGCGCATCTTCATGCTTGCTGATCTGCATGAAAACAGGCTTGTACATGGAAGGGATTAAACCAGCTGTATCATTTCCTACTTTGTAGAATTCGTCTTCCAGGTATTCAAGTGTCAATGCAAATTTAAGTACCGCAACTGCATCAGCCGACTGTGCATATGCTTTGTTGAAAGCACCAGCCAGGAAAGCAGGCGTAGCAGCAGCAGCTACTTTCGCACTTACTTTGTTAAAGAAAAAACGGCGGGATGTGTATCCGATACGCTCTACCGCGTCACCATCAAATTTTTCGAATTGCTCGAGTATATTAAATATGTTCATTTTGTTCCGAAGTTGTAAGAGTTGTTAATTATTGAGGCAAACCGCTTCCGCTGATCGTGTTCTTAACGAAAGGCTGTACAGCTGGTAAAATCACACCTGGCTTCACTGCTTTGTCAAAACCTGTCATAGGATCAACCACATCGTCACCAGAGAAATCGGCTGAATTAGGGTTCAGCAAATCACGGATTGCAGCAGCATGGCGCGCTTCAACCGAAACGATTTTACCGGCAATAAGCAAATAATTAACATTCTCGATCAGGTTTCCAGCGCCATTATAAGCCTGAACACCAGTATCTTCGAACAATTTGGCAGCGCCAAGTACACTTGCACGGCTGTTGAAGTCGATGCCGTCGAAATTAGGAGTAAGTCCTTTGATCGCAGCAGCACCCAATGCAGCTTTGAAGAACTGACGGTGTACGATTTCGTGGTACATGATATCGGTCAGGATTGTTTTCTCCTCGTCGGTCATTCCCGCATACGGAGACATCATCACCTGCGTGTAGAAAGCTGCTTCGAGTTGTTCCAGTGCGTATGCATAGTTCAGAATTCCGATATCGCCTGTTCCAAGATCAACTACTTCGCCTGGAAGGTTGTGATCGTCCAATGTACATCCCATGATGAAGGCACCAGTGGCAGCAGCGACTCCTGCTGATCTTAAAAAGTAGCGCCGATTTACCTTTTCAAGCATTGGGCCAGCATTTTGTAGTAAGTTGTTTTCCATTACGGCAAATCCGGTTTTGTTGAGAGAAATTTCAATTACCGAAACCTACGAGACAGCCGGGAAAACGGATCAGAAAAAATAGGAACTTTCTTAGAGCTTTTGGGAGTAAATGTATTGTATTTAGACGAAACACAGAATTAAGTTTCGTAAGCATACATTTCGTATAACTATACCAATACGCGTTGCGGGTAAATAATGCATTTCATTGCTGATACACTAAATCAAAATAATGTCGTGCATTTCCTTTTCTCAATCCTTTTTTTCTACATTTGAATCTCTTGTTTTTATATCTTTTTACACTTAAAGTACTATTAGTCTATGAGAAAGAATTTTCTTTTACTCGCAATGCTCGGCGTGAGCGTGCTATTTGTCGCAGCGCGGTTTGCTGCCGACACCCTGGTAGGCACCTGGAAATACACCGTATCCAATGTGCCGCCCGAGTATGAATCGGGTACAATGACATTTGAAGATAAAGGCGGGAAAATTTCGGGTTATCTCGGAAGCACGGACAAGTCAGAAATGATGGAATTGAAGATCAACCAGGATAAGGTCAACTTCAAGCTCGATTTTCAGGGTTCGATGATCACCATTGATATGGTACAAAAAGGCGACACGCTGAAAGGAATCGTAGTAACCAATGACGGCGAGTTCCCGATCGAAGCAACGAGAGAAGCCAAAAATTAATAAGACACAAAATTCTATCACCTTAGCTGAATTCATAGTTAAGTCAAGATACAGGAAAGCTGCCCTACACAGGGCAGCTTTCCTTGTTTTATAGCCGCCCGATTTTCCTTATTCCTGATAACGGAACATTAACTAACCCTTAATCCGCCGGTAACACAGCCTTAACATTGACTATCTACTTTTGCGGGCGTTAAAACAGGATTAAACGAATTTGAAAAAACACCTCGAAACCGTAGCGTATATAGCATAGCGGTACAGTCAATTGTGAACGTCACTTGCAGGTAACCTCGCCTGCACGCTGTCGATCATGTAACTCCATCTTCTTAATACCACAACAATTACTCATCTAACTCACAAAAAATGAATCGATTAATTACAGGACTATTTGTGACCATCGCAATGTTCTTCATCGCTCCCGACATTTTCGGACAGGGCAATGAAGCGACAATCATCGGTAAAGTCACCGAAGTACAAGCAGGGCCGATTGTCGGCGCGACCGTTTTGGTCAGGAATGAATCTACCGGTTTCCAGGCCGGAACAGTTACCGATGTAAATGGTGATTACATTATCAAGCAGCTTCCATTGGGTTCACCTTACTCCATCACAGTTTCATTTATTGGTTTTGGAGAACAAAAGAAAACGGGTTACGCACTTAATCAAGGTGACCAGCTCAGGCTGAATTTCGACATGGAAAGTGCTGCAAATGAATTGCAGGCGGTTGATATCAAAGCCAACTCGCTGAAAAACACGGTTGTCAGCCTTGGGGCGTCTACCAGCATTACTGCAAAAGACATTACCAAACTGCCGGTAAACGGGCGGAATTTTACCGCCCTTATAGAACTCTCGCCATTGAGCAACGGTAACAGCCTGGGCGGTCAGCTGGGATCCTCTACCAACTATACCATTGATGGTATGACCTCACGCAGCACGATTGCAGGTGGCGAAACCGGAGGTGCTTACGCGATTTCCATGGAGGCTATCCGTGAGTTCAAGGTGGTTACCAATGAATACGATGTAACACTCGGCCGCGCTGGTGGTGGAACGATCAGCACTGTAACGAAGTCGGGTACAAACAAGCTGACTGGTAGTATATTTAACTTCATGCGTGCAGATTGGCTTTCAAGCGGTTATGATTTGAGAGGAAACAAAAGAACGCAGGATTTCTCGACAAATCAATTCGGTTTGTCGCTGGGTGGTGCATTGAAAAAAGACAAAGCGCATTTCTTCGTAGCCTGGGACCATCAGGCAGATTCCCGTCCGCTTTTTATCGCCAACCTGCAATCTGACGCGGACGTGGCGGCTAACAAGGTGACGCAGGAAACGCTGGACAAATTCCTTGACATAGCAAGATCAAAATACGGTGTTTCCAACAGTCCGCAGTTTGGTTCTTTTGGCAAGAAAAAAGGTACTGACGCGATTTTTGCAAGAATTGACTGGCAGTTGAATTCCAAAAACCTGCTGACGCTCCGCAATAACCTGATTACGGAAAATGACAAACTGTCGGAGGGGGATAACACGTCGATCAATGCATACGAATCTTACATTGACCGTAAGCGTTTCAATAACAGCATTATGGCATCACTTCGTACGATCGTGAACCCAAAAGTTACGAACGAATTCAAATTGCAGCATTTGTATCAGTATGAAGCGGTAATCCCGAGCTCGGAGCTTCCATCTGCCGGTATTCCACGCGCCATTGTTGAAAATATCAACTCCACTTCGGGAACAAACAACTATATCACCAATATTCAGATCGGTGGTCAGCGTTTTTCTCCCGAATGGTTCAGAGGACAGGTTTACCAGGCAGTCAACAACCTTTACTATAACACGGGTAAAATCAACTTTACTTTCGGTATTGACGTGATGTTCAACCGCATGAAGTCAGTTTACGGCAGTGAAATGAACGGACGT